>NZ_SDWT01000001.1:3000000-3298636 GCF_004137255.1 Nocardioides oleivorans
GCTCGTCGGGGGCGGACCGGAGGAGGAGCGGCTCAGGACGCTCCTGCCCGACGCAGCCTTCCTCGGGGTGCTCCACGGTGACGAGCTCGCCCGTGCCTACGCCACGCTCGACGTCTTCGTGCACACCGGCCGCCATGAGACGTACTGCCAGTCCGCGCAGGAGGCGCTGGCCAGCGGGGTGCCGGTGGTCGCGCCGCGCGCGGGTGGCCCGATCGACGTCGTCGACGACACGGTCGCGGGCTACCTCTACGAGCCCGGTGACGCCGACGAGCTGGTCGCCCACGTCGAACGGCTCGTCACCCGGCCGGTGCTGCGCCGGCGGATGGCGCAGGCTGCTCGCGCGAGCGTCCGGGACCGGACCTGGCAGGCGGTCAACGAGCTGCTGGTCTGGCACTACCGCGACGTCAGCGCGCCCGCGACGGTCAGCCGGCGGCAGGCGGGCTGAGCGTCCCGACCAGGGCCACTGCCTCGTCGACGGTGTCGACGAGGTGCACCTGGCCCTCCATCGCCCGACCGCGGGCGAGGGCCTGCAGGAGGGGCCAGACCGGCAGCTCCTCGGTCCAGTGGCGGCGTCCGACGAGCACCATCGGGGCGACGGACGACGGATCGGCGTAGTAGTTCTCGCACGCCTCCTGGAAGACTTCCTGCACCGTCCCGCCGGCGCCGGGCAGGAACACGATGCCGGCGTCGCACAGCTCCAGCAGCACGGCCTCGCGTGGGGCGTTGTGGAAGAACTTCGCGATCGCCGTGGCGAACGGGTTCGGCGGCTCGTGGCCGTAGTGCCAGGTCGGGACGCCGAGCGACTCACGACCGCCCGACGTGGCAGCGACCTCGTCGAGCGCCACACGTGCCCACGCCCCGACGTCGGGACGGAACGACGGCACCCGCGCCACGCCGGCCAGCACGGTGTCGAGGCCACCCGGGACGAACGCACCGAGGTTCGCGGCCTCCATCGCGCCCGGCCCGCCACCGGTGGCGACCGTCAGCCGCGCCCCCAGCGCGTGCCCGAGCCGGGCGGCGTCGGCGTACGACTCGCTGCCGCGCTCGACCGCGTGCCCGCCCATCACGCCGACGACCGACCTGCCGGCGACCCAGTCGGCGAGGGCGGTGTCGACGTGGTGGTCGTGCAGCGCCTTCGCCAGCGACGCGTCCGCGGTGGCGGGCAGGCGCGACCAGGCGTAGGCGCGGGCGTCGAGGCTGTCGGCGTAGTGGTCGGTGTCGTAGAGGTCGGTGGGGGAGTAGAGCCGCGAGCGGTAGGGGTCGACGGGGATCCCGGGGATCTCGTGCAGGACCAGCCCGCCGGCGCGGCGTACCGCCTCGTCCTCGCCGTCCGCGAACGAGCACCCGAGGAAGAGCGACTGCGTCAGCGCGCACCGCAGCAGCACCTCGCCGCGCTCGGTGAGGTCGAGCCCGACGACCCGCCAGCCCGCGAGCGAGCGCACTCCCGCCGCGAGGCGTCGGTCGAGGTCGGCGAGCGAGGTGACGTCGAGGACGCGTCCGCGGGTGTGCTTCACGCCGCCCAACCTAGGCTGCGAGAGTGGGATCCATGGCGCCGACGGACCACCACGGGACGGACCATGAGCACGTCTATGCACTGGCCACGCGCAACAGGCTGCTGGCGGCCGGGATGTTCGCCGGCCTCACCACCGAGCAGTGGGCCACGCCGAGCCTGTGCGAGGGCTGGACGGTGCGCGAGGTCTGCGCCCACATGGTCCCGCCCGACGGCGGGTTCAAGGTGGTGCCCCTGCTGCGCATGGTCGTCAAGCACCGCGGCAACCTGGCCCGGATGGTCGACGCCACCGCACGCGAGGACGCACAGCGGCCCACGGGCGAGCTCGTGACGGCACTGCGCGACCGGGCCGGGGAGCGGTTGAAGGCACCCGTCGTCGGGCCCTACGGACCGATGGTCGACACGGCGATCCACCTGCGCGACGCGGCCCGGCCGCTGGGCCTCGAGGTCGGCCCGCCACCGGAGGACTGGGACCCGGTGCTCGACTTCCTCCTCACCCGGCCGGCCGAGCGCGGGTTCGTCGGCACTGGGCGCACGGCAGGACTCAGGCTCGAGGCGACCGACTCCGGCTGGTCGCACGGCCACGGCGAGCCGGTCCGCGGCGCGGCCGAGGCCTTGGCGCTCGCGATCGCCGGCCGCCCGGTGGCCTACGACGACCTCGAGGGCGCCGGCGTCGCGGTGCTGCGCTCGCGCGACCGGTGAGCGCCGCTGGGCCGTGAGTCTCCAGGAGACTCACGGCCGAGCGGGGCTTCAGAACGCGTGGGCCATCAGGTCCCCGAAGAGCTCCTGCTCGTCGGTCTCGAGCCCCCGCGAGCGGAACCACGCGCACATGTTGGCGCAGTCGCGCAGCAGGAAGTCCATGCCGCGCGGGTTGCCGACGAGGTCGACCACCTGCGGCAGGTCGATGATGACCAGCCGGTCGCCGGCCGCCAGGGTGTTGTAGGGCGACAGGTCCCCGTGCACGATCCCGGCCTGGACGAGCGTGGCGAGCGCTTCGCGGAGCTGGTCGTAGTAGCCCTCGACCACGGATCGCTCGGGCCGGACCTGCGCCACGCGCGGTGCCGTCTCGAGCTCGCCGTCGACCGTGACGGTGATCCACTCCATGAGGATCTCGGTCTCGTCGATCTGGACCGGGTAGGGCACCGGGAGCCCGAGCTCCCAGCAGCGACGCAGCGCGTTCCACTCCGAGATCGCCCACTCGCCGGCGGCGACCTGGCGGCCCCAGGTCGACTTCCGCTTGAGGGCGCGCTCGTCGCGCGAGCGCTTCATCGAGCGGCCCTCGGTGTAGGCGGCGGCCCGGTGGAAGGTGCGGTGGTCGGTGTCGCGGTAGCGCTTGGCCGCCATCACGACGGCCGAGTCGGGCCGGTGCGGATCGGCGCGCTCGAGGAGGAAGACGTCGGCCTCCTTGCCGGTCTTGAGGACGCCGAGCTCGGTGTCGACGGCGCCGCTGGAGGTCACGACCCAGTCGGGGCGCGGCTCGGGGCCCCTCATCAGGGCCTCGAGGTCCTCCCAGCGGGACCAGCGCTGATCCTCGCCGAGCTCGTCGGCGTAGGTGTCGTAGGTGAAGACGAACGACTCGTCGATGCCCTCGACGGGCGAACGGTCGTCAGGACGGAGGAAGTCCTCCGGAAAGTTGTGGGACACGGTGACTCCGGTGGTGTGAAAGGTGGTCGGCGGGCAGGCCGAGGACAGTGATGGACATGTCACGGCTCCTTTCACGGGCGGGCGGCGCGGATCGCGGCCCGGGAGTACGGCGCCCAGTCTGGCGCACCCCGCGGGCTGTCGCACGCGAATAACGGCTAGGTTCGGGGACGTGACCACACCTGCCATCTCTCGGACCCTGCTCGCCGGCGCCCTGAGCGCCACCCTCGCCGTCGGCCTCGCCGGCGCGAGCGCCACCGCGGAGGTCCCCGCCTCTGCCCCGGTCGACGGAGCCTCGGGGATCGGGGATCCCTACTGGCCGCTCGACGGCAACGGCGGCATCGACGTGTCGTCGTACCGCATCGACAACCACTACGCGCTGGCGTCCAAGCGGCTCAGCGGGAGCACCAAGGTGCGGCTGACCGCGACGCAGGACCTCTCGAGCTTCTCGCTCGACTTCCTCCTGAAGGTCTCGAAGGTGACCGTCGACGGCGAGAAGGCGAAGTTCGACAAGAGCGACGGCGGCCACGAGCTGCGGATCACGCCGCGGGAACCGCTCGCGGCGGGCACGAAGCACGCCGTCGTGGTGACCTACGACGACCACCCGGCGAAGTACTCCTACGCCGGCGAGAAGAACTGGCTGGCGAGCTCGTCCGAGGTCGTCGCGATGAACGAGCCGCACATGGCGCCGTGGTGGTTCCCGTCCAACGACCACCCCCTCGACAAGGCGATCGTCGACGTGAGGGTCACCGTGCCGAAGGGCCGTGAGGTGATCTCCAACGGCAAGCTCAAGGGCCGTACGACGGGCAAGCAGGGGACCACGTGGCACTGGAAGGCCGACGAGCCGATGGTGCCCTACCTCGCGTTCTTCGCCGCCGGCGACTTCACCATCGCCAAGGGCACGCACCGCGGGCTCCCGTGGCTGGTCGCGGTCTCCCAGCAGCTCAGCGACGCCGACCAGGCCTCCAGCATGCGGCTCATGAAGAAGACCCCGACCGTGATCAGCGCCCTCGAGAAGGACCTCGGCGACTACCCGTTCTCCGTCGTCGGCGGCCTCACCACCGGGCTCAACCCCGGCTTCGCGCTCGAGAACCAGACGCGCCCCACCTACCCGGCCGTGGGCGGCAGCTACACCAGCCTCGTCGTCCACGAGCTCGCGCACCAGTGGTTCGGCGACGACATCGCGGTCCACCACTGGAGCGACATCTGGCTCAACGAGGGCTTCGCGAGCTTCATGGAGTGGCGCTGGGCGGAGACCCACGGCGGTCGCTCGGCCGACGCGACGCTGCGCAGCTACTACGGCAACGTCGCCGCCTCGAACGACCTCTGGAAGGTCGTCGTCAGCGACCCGGGCGCCGAGAAGGTCTTCGACTCTGCGGTCTACGGCCGTGGCTCGATGGCACTGCAGGCGCTGCGCAACCGCGTGGGTGACGACGTCTTCTGGAAGATCCTGCGCACCTGGATCGCCGAGCAGAAGGGCGGCAACGGCTCGACCGACCAGTTCGAGTCGATGGCCTCGCGGGTGAGCGGCCAGGACCTGTCCGGCTTCTTCGAGGTCTGGCTGCGCACGCCGTCGAAGCCGGCGAACACGGTCGAGAACGGGCTCGGCTGATCGCGGCGATGGCTGCGCCCACCTGGTTCAGGGCGCCCGCGGACGACGACCCGGGCACCCTCAACGCCTGCTACGACGCGCTCGACATCCACGTCGTCCGCGGGCGCGCCGACGAGGTCGCGCTGTCGCTCGACGGCGTCGACCACACCTTCGCCTGGCTGCTCACCGAGGTCGCCGCGTGCGCCGGGGTGCTGCGGGCCTTCGGCGTCGGGCTCGGCGACCAGGTCGCCCTCGGGATGGTCCCGCGACAGGAGGGTGCCGTCGTGGTGCTCGCCGCCGCCCGCGTCGGCGCCGTGGTGCAGCACGACGACTCGGCGGGCGCCGAGGGCAAGGTCGTCGTCCGCACCGGCGCGGACGGCGTCGTGTTCAGCGCGGACGGCGAGGACATCCCGTGGGACGTCGCGATGCGGGCCGGCCGCACCGACCCGGCCGGCACCGTCGACGTACCCGGCGACACGGTCCTGGCGCGGCACGCCGGTGACGAGCTGACGGTGCTGGCCGCCCTCGGCGCGTCGGACGACCACAGGCCGACGCCACCGCAGGGAGCCACGCTCGTCGAGGTCGGCGGCCTGACCTTCTGGTCGTTCGACGCGCCATAGCCGTGGCGGGGGCACCTGAGAGACTGCTCGGGTGAGCGTCCGCGACATCGTCATCCTCGGCTCGACCGGGTCGATCGGCACCCAGGCCCTCGACCTGGTGCGAGCCAACCCCGACCGGTTCCGGGTCGTGGGGTTGACCGCCGGCGGGTCCAGCCCCGAGCTGTTCGAGGCGCAGGTCGCCGAGTTCGCGCCGGCCTTCTCCGGACTGGGCGAGGAGGCCTCCACCGAGGCCGCCGGCCGCGAGTGCGACGTCGTGCTCAACGGCATCACCGGAGCCGTCGGCCTGCGCCCGACGCTGGCCGCGCTCGACGCCGGCAACACGCTGGCCCTGGCCAACAAGGAGTCGCTGATCATGGGCGGCTCGCTGGTCACCGGACGGGCCAAGCCGGGCCAGGTCGTGCCCGTGGACTCCGAGCACTCCGCGCTGGCGCAGTGCCTGCGCGCCGGGACGCATGCAGAGGTACGCCGCCTCGTGCTGACCGCGTCCGGCGGACCGTTCCGGGGGCGCACCCGCGACGACCTCGCCGACGTCACCGTCGAGGAGGCGCTCCGGCACCCGACGTGGTCGATGGGGCCGGTGATCACCATCAACTCCGCGACCCTGGTCAACAAGGGCCTCGAGGTGATCGAGGCGCACCTGCTCTTCGACATCCCCTTCGACCGGATCGAGGTCGTGGTCCACCCGACCAGCGACGTGCACTCGATGGTGGAGTTCACCGACGGCTCGACGGTCCTCCAGGCGAGCCCTCCGACGATGATGATCCCGATCGCGCTCGGCCTGTCGTGGCCCGACCGCGTGCCCGACTCGGCGCCGGCCTACGACTGGTCGAAGGCCCGCTCGTGGGACTTCTTCCCGCTCGACGACGAGGCGTTCCCGGCCGTCTCGCTGGCCCGCACGGCGGGGGAGCAGGGCGGCACCGCGCCTGCCGTCTACAACGCCGCCAACGAGGAGTGCGTCGAGGCGTTCCGGACCGGACGCCTCCGGTTCGTCGACATCATCCCCACGGTTGCCGCCGTCCTTGCCGCCCACGACGTACGCTCGTCGGAGCACCTGACCGTGGACGACGTCCTCGCGGCCGACGCGTGGGCCCGCGAGGAGACATCCGCGCGCATCCGACCCGCCTGAGCCCCGCCTGAGCCCCGCCTGACCTTCACCCAGCAAGGAACCCCCGTGACCCCGATCCTCTACACCCTGGGTGTCGTCACCTTCGTGGTGGCGATCCTCGTGTCCATCGGGCTGCACGAGTTCGGACACCTCGTCCCGGCCAAGAAGTTCGGGTGCAAGGTGCCGCAGTGGTTCATCGGCTTCGGGCCGACGGTCTGGAGCAAGCAGATCGGCGAGACCGAGTACGGCGTCAAGGCGATCCCGCTCGGCGGCTACGTCAAGATCGTCGGGATGCTGCCCCCGGGCGCGGAGGACCTCGTCGAGGAGACGACCTACGACGAGGACGGCGAGCCGGTCCACAGGATCCGCCGCTCCAACACCGGGATGTTCACCCAGCTGATCTCCGACGCGCGCGCCGCCGAGTGGGAGTACGTCAAGCAGCACGACACCGACCGGCTCTTCTACCGCCTGACCTGGTGGAAGAAGGTGATCGTGATGGCGGGCGGCCCGACGGTCAACCTCGCCATCGCCTTCGCGCTGTTCGTGCTGCTCTTCGCGACCTACGGCAACCCGCGCGACGAGGTCGTCGAGCCGACCGTCGCCGCCGTCCCGTCGTGCGTCATCCCGGCCGAGGAGACCGGTCGCGCCTGCACCGCCGACGACCCGGTGACGCCGGCGAAGGAGGCCGGGATCGAGCCCGGCGACGAGATCCTGAGCTTCAACGGGACCCCCTTCCGCGACTGGGACAGCTTCCAGGACCTGATCCGCGACAACGCCGACGGCGACGCCTTGATCGAGGTCCGGCGCGGCGACCAGACGCTGACGCTCGAGACCAACACCACGGTCACGCTCCGCCAGACGTCGGTGGAGGACCAGACCCTCACCGAGGTCGGCTTCCTCGGCGTGCAGCCCGAGACCCGGTTCGAGACCGGCGGCCCGATCTACACCATCGACCAGATGGGCACGATGACCGTCGAGACGGTCCAGGCCCTCGCACAGCTGCCGGTCAAGGTCTACGAGGTCGGCCGCGCGATCGTCGGGCTCCAGGAGCGCGACCCCGAGAGCCCCGTCTCGATCGTCGGCGGCGGCCGCTTCGCCGGCGAGGCCGCGGCCAGCGACGCCTTCCCGCTCACCGAGAAGCTCGTCACGCTGCTGTTCCTCATCGCGAGCTTCAACTTCTTCATCGGCATGTTCAACTTCGTGCCGCTCCTGCCGCTCGACGGCGGCCACATCGCCGGTGCGCTCTACGAGGGCCTCAAGCGCGGCGTCGCCCGCCTGCGCGGCCGTCCGGACCCCGGCCACGTCGACGTCGCGAAGCTGTTGCCGATCGCCTACGTCGTGGGGCTCGCGATGCTGGTGATGGGCGTGGTCCTGATCGTGGCCGACATCGTCGTACCCCTGCGCATCAGCTGAGGCGGCGGCCGGCCACGGCGACTCGGGTCTGCGGGGACCGTCCTCCTAGACTGGCGGCATGACTTCCGTCGGTCTGGGCATGCCCGCACTCCCGCCCCCCGTCCTGGCCCCGCGCCGCAAGACCCGTCAGATCAAGGTGGGCTCCGTCGGGGTCGGCAGCGAGTCGCCGATCTCGGTCCAGTCGATGACCACCACGCTGACCTCCGACATCAACTCCACGCTCCAGCAGATCGCCGAGCTGACCGCGTCGGGCTGCGACATCGTGCGCGTCGCGTGCCCCAGCCAGGACGACGCCGACGCGCTCCCGGCGATCGCGACCAAGTCGCAGATCCCGGTGATCGCCGACATTCACTTCCAGCCGAAGTACGTCTTCGCGGCGATCGACGCCGGCTGCGCGGCGGTCCGGGTCAACCCCGGCAACATCCGCAAGTTCGACGACCAGGTCAAGGAGATCGCGAAGGCCGCCAAGGACCGCGGGACCTCGATCCGCATCGGCGTCAACGCCGGCTCGCTCGACAAGCGGATCCTCGACAAGTACGGCAAGGCCACACCCGAGGCGCTCGTCGAGTCCGCGGTCTGGGAGGCCAGCCTCTTCGAGGAGCACGACTTCCACGACTTCAAGATCTCGGTCAAGCACAACGACCCGGTCGTCATGGTGCGCGCCTACGAGCTGCTCGCCGAGGCCGGCGACTGGCCGCTCCACCTCGGCGTGACCGAGGCGGGCCCGGCGTTCCAGGGCACGATCAAGTCGTCGGTCGCCTTCGGCCACCTGCTGAGCCAGGGCATCGGCGACACCATCCGCGTCTCGCTCTCGGCCCCGCCCGTCGAGGAGGTCAAGGTCGGCATCCAGATCCTGGAGTCGCTCAACCTCAAGCCGCGCCGGCTCGAGATCGTCTCCTGCCCCTCCTGCGGCCGCGCGCAGGTCGACGTCTACACCCTCGCCGAGCAGGTCACCGCCGGGCTCGAGGGCATGGAGGTCCCGCTCCGCGTCGCGGTCATGGGCTGCGTCGTCAACGGTCCCGGCGAGGCCCGCGAGGCTGACCTCGGTGTCGCGTCCGGCAACGGCAAGGGCCAGATCTTCGTCAAGGGCGAGGTGATCAAGACCGTCCCCGAGTCGCAGATCGTGGAGACCCTCATCGAGGAGGCCATGCGCATCGCAGAGGGCATGGAGCCCGTCGAGGGCGCCGGGGCCTCGGTCAGCGTCAGCTGATGACCGACGCTGGGCTCACCCGCACCGTCAGCAGCACCGTCAGGCTCCGCGTCGGAGAGCCCGCCGACCTCGTCCTCTCGATCGCCGTCTCGGCCGACCAGTCACCGACGTCGGAGTCGCTCGCGGTGACGGGTGACGCCGGACCCGTCGAGCCGACCGAGCTGCTGGCCGGCGGCGGCACCCGTCTGCACCGCATCCCCGCGGCCCCGGTCGGAACCCTCGTCGTGCAGTACGACGCCGTCGTCCCGCTCGGCTCCCCACCCGCCCCGGTCACCGAGGTCGAGGCGATCGAGCTGACCCGGCCGAGCCGCTACTGCGACTCCGACCGCCTCGCCCCCATCGCGCACGACCTCTTCGGCGAGCTGTCGGGCGAGGCGCTCGTGCAGGGTGTCGTGCTGTGGGCGTTGACCCACATCACCTACGCGCCCGGGAGCAGCGGCCCGCTCGACGGCGCCCTCGACACCTACCTCAGCCGCCGCGGCGTGTGCCGCGACACCGCGCACGTCGTGGTGGCGATGCTGCGCGCGCTCGACGTACCCGCCCGGCTCGTGAGCGTCTACGCCCCCGGTCTGGTCCCGATGGACTTCCACGCGGTGGCCGAGGTGGCGGTCGACGGGCAGTGGTACGTCGTCGACGGCACCGGGCTGGCCCCGCGCAGCTCGCTCGTGCGCATCGCCACCGGCCGTGACGCCGCCGACACCGCGTTCCTCTCGGTCCTCGGTGGCCGCGCCGACCTGCTGTCCGTCCAGGTCAACGCCGTCGTCGACCCCGGCCTCCCCGCCGACGACGGCCTGGCGCTCACCCGGATCCGCTGAAGCCCATCGGGGCTCAGAGCTCGGGCAGCCGGGTGACGTCGACCCCGACGTCGAGCGTCGACGTCGTCGACTCGGTGTAGATCACGCCCTTGAGCGGTGACACGTCGCGGAAGTCTCGGCCCCACGCCGTGACGACGTAGCGGCTGTCGGCGAGGTGGTCGTTCGTGGGGTCGAGGTCCACCCACGACCCGCCGGGCACCAGCACCGACGCCCACGCGTGCGAGGCGTCCGCGCCCTCGAGCTTCTCCTTGCCCGGTGGGGGAGCGGTCTCCAGGTAGCCGCTGACGTAGCGGCTCGGGAGCCCGGCGGCGCGCAGGCACCCGAGCGCGAGGTGGGTGAAGTCCTGGCACACGCCGCGGCGCCCCTCCAGGAGCTCCTGCAGGGTCGTGCGGACGTTGGTGGTGCCGGGGCGGTAGTCGAAGTCGGTGAAGATCGCGTGCGTGAGCCCGACGAGCGCCTCGCCGAGGGGCCGCTCGGGCGCGAGGTGCAGCGCGGCGTAGGCGCGCACGGCGTCGTCGACCTCCACGAGCGGCGAGGGCAGGAGGTGGTCGGACACCTCGACCGGGTCGGCGGTGCGGGCGACCTCCTCGGCGGCCGACGCGACGGTCCAGCGGTCGAGCGCAGCGACGTCGACCTCGGGCCACGCGACGTGCACGACGCTCGTCTTGGTCACCTCGAGCACCTCGTGGGGCGAGCGGACCTCGACGTAGAAGCTGCTGTTGCCGAAGTGGTCGACGTGCTCGCTGACCAGGTGGGGCTCCGGTGAGATCCGTACGACGTTGCTGACGACCCGCTGCGACGGCGTCTCCCGCGGCCGGAGGAACCCGCGTTCGTAGCAGGTCGTGACGTCGCCGGTGTAGGTGTACGTCGTGCGGTGGCGCACCTCGTAGCTGCGCGGCACGAAGTCGTCGGGCCCCTGGCGGCTCATCCGCGTGCCGCCCGCGCCCAGTCGCCCATCAGCACCCGCTGCGTGGGCTTGCGGCGGAAGTGCCGCGCGCTGAGGTCGGTGGAGATCGAGCGCAGCGTCTCCTCGACGGTGCCGAGCACGGTCCAGAGGCCCGCACGGTCGCCGGCGCAGACCTCGACGAGGTCGAGCCCGGCGAGGTGCTCGCCGAGCTCGTCGGCCCGGTGGACCAGCAGGTCGTCGTCGGCCAGGCGCAGGGCCTCGGCGAGCCGCGCCACCTGGAACGCGACCGACCGCGGGTTGCCGACGTCGACCAGCAGCAGCGAGATGGCGGAGTGGATCGGCCACGCCGGGCCCTCGCCCGACGCCGTGCGCCGTCGGTGGGTCAGGATGCTCTCGCACGCCTCGAGGACCGACTCGGTGACCTGGCCGTCGATGATCGGGGGACGCTCGACCGCGAGCGTCGCCCGCAGCAGCGCGACGGTGTGCTGGGCGCGCTCGACGCGGATGCCGCCGTCGAGGAAGCCCCAGGTCTGGTCGCGCACCATGCTCTCGTGCACCACCCCGGCGACGGCCAGCAGCGACTCCAGCACCGTGTCGAGCTGCGCGCGCAGGGGCGCCTCACCGGCCGTCGGCGCGACGAGCGTGCGGCTCAGGCGCGACAGCACGTGCCAGATGTCCTGCGAGAGCTGGTCGCGGACGTTGTCGGCCGCGGCCACGAGGCGCTGGGTGGCGTGGGCGACGGTGCCGACCCGGTGCGGGCGCCCGACCATCGCGCGCAGGTGGTCGACCGCCCCCTGTCCCGGCTGCGCCTGGATCCCGGTGAGGGCCACGGCGGCCTGCACCATGACCTCGGTGGTGTCGGCCCCCGGCGTGCCGGGTCGTGCCGCGTGGTCCTCGGCGAGGTCGTCGGCCACCCGCAGCAGGCGCGCGACGCCCTCGGCGCGCTCGGCGTAGCGGCCGACCCAGTAGAGGTTGTCGGCGACGCGCGGCGCCACCGCCGTACGCCTCTGGAGGCGCACGAGCGCGGGCTGCGTCGCCGGGTCGGGGGTCGTCCACCCCCGCACGCCGGACGGCTCGTCGGTCAGCACCCACACGTCCTTGGCCAGGGCCCCGCTGGCGTTGGACACCAGGCTCGACTCCGCGGAGGTGTTCACCCGACCGAGGCCGCCGGGCATGACGTGGTGCTCGTCGCCGTGGGCGACGCCGAACGTGCGCAGCACGAAGCGACCCGGGGCCAGCCCGGCAGGTGTGACGACCGGGGCGGTCGACATCGCGACCGGCTCCTGGCCGACCCACGCCCACGGCCGGGCGCGCACCTCGCGGCGCAGGTCGTCGCGCTCGGCGGCCGTCAGCTCCCAGCCGAACCGGGCGGCCACGACCGCGCCGCGCGCCAGCGGCTTGACCACGAGCCGGTCGAGGTGGGTGAGGACGTGCGAGAGGCCGGCCGGGTCGCCGCACCACCAGGTCGGTGCGGACGGCAGCGCGAGGTCCTCGTCGAGCAGCAGGCGCGCGACGGCAGGCAGGTACGGCGCCAGGCCGGCGTTCTCGAGCACCCCCGAGCCGAGCGGGTTGGCCAGCCGGACCGCGCCACGACGGGCTGCCTCGACGAGCCCGGGGAGGCCGAGCTGGGAGTCGCCGCGCAGCTCCAGGGGGTCGCAGAACTCGGCGTCGACCCGTCGTACGACGACGTCGACGGGCTCGCGGCGACCGGTGCTGCGGATCCAGACCCGCCCGTCGCGCACGTTGAGGTCGTCGCCCTCGACCAGCGGGAAGCCGAGCAGCGTGGCCAGGAAGGCCTGGTCGTAGGACGTCTCGGAGCCCGTGCCGGGGGTCAGCATCGCGACGCGCGGCACGTCGACGTCGCCGGGAGCTGCCGCGCCGAGGGCCTGGGCCATGGTGTCGAAGAAGCCGCGCAACCGGGCCAGCGAGGCGCGCCGGTGCACCGGGCCGAGGACCCGGCTGGTGACCCTGCGGTTGGCCATCGCGTAGCCGGCTCCCGCGGGCGCAGCGGTCTTGTCGGCGATCACGGTCCATCCGCCGGCCGTGTCGCGGGCGAGGTCGGTCGCGGTCAGGACCAGCCGCTGGTGCTCGATGCCGTCGGCGGCCCGGACGAAGCCCGGGTGCCCCAGCACGACGTCGGCCGGGACGACCCGGTCGGTGAGCAGCCGGCGCCGGCCGTAGAGGTCGTCGTGCAGGAGCTGCATCAGGCGGGCGCGCTGTCGCACCGCGGCCTCGAGCCCGGCCCACTCGCCGCTCCCGATCACCACCGGCAGCGGGTCGATCACCCAGCTGCGACTGCGCTGGGAGCCGTCGTCGGTGGACTCGTCGGCACCGGCGGCGCCGTAGCGGATGCCGTCGTCGTCGACGAGGCGTCGCGCCTCGGCCCTCGCGGCGAGCAGACCGGTGAGCCCCAGCCCGTCGACCGCCGAGGTGATCGGCTCCTGGTCGGGCCGCAGCCGGCCGGCGTCGTCGTACCACTCGTCCGGGCCGCCCGCGGTGCCGACCAGGTCGCGGTAGTCCGCGAGCGCACCCGTGCCGGGCTCGCTCACGGGGACGCTGACCGGGACGCTCACCCGCGAACCCTAACGATCCCCGGGCAGGTGGCGACGCAGGTCCAGCGTCGCTGGATACTCCACGCCCTGCTCGGGGAGCGGCCCGACCTCCATCCGCCCGCTCGTGTGGCCCAGCGCCTCGAACCGCGAGGCCCGGCGCGCCTCGGCGGCCATCGCGTTGACGGGGTGGTCCTCGTAGCTGCGGCCGCCCGGGTGAACCACGTGGTAGGTGAAGCCGCCGAGCGAGCGGCTGTTCCAGGTGTCGACCAGGTCGAAGGTGAGCGGTGAGTGGATGCCGATGGTGGGGTGGAGCGAGGAGTACGGCGCCCACGCGCGGTAGCGCACGCCGCCGACCGTGCGCCCGTCGAGGCTGCGCATCGGGACGGGCACGCCGTTGCAGGTCAGGACGTGGCGACCCTCGTTCAGCCCGGTCGCGGCCACCTGCACCCGCTCGACCGAGGAGTCGACGTAGCGCGACGTGCCGCCCAGCGACACCTCCTCGCCGAGCACGTGCCAGGGCTCGACGGCACCGCGCAGCTCGAGGCCGACGCCGGCGACGGTGGTCTCGCCGAGCCGCGGGAAGCGGAACTCCCAGAACGGCTCCAGCCACGCCGGGTCGAAGTGGGGCGCACCCTCGCCGAGGTGGTCGTTGGTCTCGCGCACGACGTCCTCGAGGTCGGCCATCGCGAAGGCCGGCAGGAGGAAGGTGTCGTGGAGCCGCGTGCCCCACCGCACCAGCGGCCCGGTGTAGGGCTCGGCCCAGAACCGCGCCACCAGGGCGCGGACCAGGGCCGCCTGGACCAGCGCCATCCGCGGGTGCGGCGGCATCTCGAAGCCGCGCAGCTCCAGCAGCCCGAGGCGGCCGCGGTCGCTGTCGGGGCTGTAGAGCTTGTCGATGCAGAACTCGGAGCGGTGGGTGTTGCCGGTGACGTCGGTGAGCAGGTGCCGGAAGAGCCGGTCGACCAGCCACGGCGCCGCCTCCTCGCCCTCGCGGGTGGTCCGCTCGAGCTCGGCGAAGGCGATCTCGAGCTCGTAGAGGGTCTCGTGGCGGCCCTCGTCGACCCGCGGGGCCTGGCTGGTGGGACCGATGAAGCGTCCGCTGAAGACGTACGACAGCGACGGGTGGTGCTGCCAGTAGGTGATCAGGCTGCGGAGCAGGTCGGGCCGCCGCAGCAGCGGGGAGTCGGCGGACGTCGGTCCGCCGAGGGTGAAGTGGTTGCCGCCGCCCGTGCCGGTGTGGGTGCCGTCCGCGTCGAACTTCTCGGTCGCGAGGCCGACCTGGCGTGCGTCCTCGTAGAGGCTCTCGGTGAGGTCGCGCAGCTCGCCCCAGGTGCGGGTGGGCTGGATGTTGACCTCGATGACACCGGGGTCGGGCGTCACCGACAGGCTGGTCAGCGAGGCGTCGCCGGGCAGCGCGTAGCCCTCCAGCACCACCGGGACCCCCGCTGCAGCGGCCGAGGCCTCGATGGTCCGCACGAGCGCCAGCGCGAGGTCGACGTCGGTGAGCGGCGGCAGGAAGACGAACAGGTGGCCGTCGCGCTCCTCCACGACCACTGCGTGCCGCGGTGACTCCTCGACGTCGTGCACGGTGGCGGCCCTCGCCTCGACGACGCCCCCCGCCGGGGAAGGAGCGAAGGGGGAGCGGTCGGGCAGGTCCGGCGGCGGGTCCCACGCCAGCGAGTCGAGCGGCAGCCGGTAGCCCGCCGGGGAGTCGCCGGTGGTCAGGAAGAGCCGGTCGCGGCGCAGCCGCCAGCGCGCGGTGCCCCAGCCGTCACCGGACGGGTCCTGGAAGACCGGGACCACCCACGCACGCGGGCTGCCGGCCGTGACGTCGACCGAGGCCACCTCCGGGACCTCGGGGTCGACCGGGTCGCCGACCGGGCGCCGGGCCTCGTCCCACGCACGCGCGAAGGGGTCGTCGTACGCCGCCAGCACGTGCGCGTCGGGCACGCCGAGCCCGGCCGCCAGCGACCGCGCGACGGCCTCGGTGGGCGCCTCCCCGGCACGGACGACGGCATCGCCCCACGGGTGGTCGAGGAGCGCCGGGTCCTGCCACAGGGGCTCGCCGTCCGCACGCCACCAGAGCTGCGCCTGCCAGCGCGGCAACGGCTCGCCGGGGTACCACTTGCCCTGCCCGTGGTGCACCAGCCCGCCCGGCGCCCAGCGTTCGACGAGCCGCTCGGTGAGCCGCTTGGCCAGCACCCGCTTGTCGGGGCCGTCCGCAGCGACCGACCACTGCTCGCTCGCCTGGTCGGTCGCGGAGACGAAGGTCGGCTCGCCGCCCATCGTGAGGCGTACGTCGCCGTCGTGCAGCAGGCCGTCGACGTGCTCGCCGAGCCGGTCCACCTCGGCCCACTGGGACTCCGAGTAGGGGAGCGTGACGCGGGCGTCCTCGTGGATTCGGCTGACCGAGTTGTGGAAGGCGAAGCTGACCCCGACCGGCGCGGTCGCCCCGCTGATCGGGGCCGCCGACGCGGGCGCCGGGGTCGCGCAGAGCGGGATGTGCCCCTCGCCGGCGAAGAGCCCGCTGGTCGGGTCGAGCCCGATCCACCCGGCGCCCGGCACGAACACCTCGGCCCAGGCGTGCAGGTCGGTGAAGTCTTCTGTCGGCCCGGACGGCCCGTCGATCGCCGCGACGTCGGAGGTCAGCTGGACGAGGTAGCCCGACACGAAGCGCGCCGCCAGGCCGAGCTGGCGCAGCACCGACACCAGCAGCCAGGCGCTGTCGCGGCACGAGCCCCACTGGCTGATCAGCGTGTGGTCGGGCGTCTGCACGCCGTGCTCCATCCGCACGGTGTAGCTCACGTCGCGCTGCACGGCCTGGTTGACCGCGACGAGGAAGTCGACGATCCCGTCGGTCCTCGCGGCCAGTCCGCTGTCCGCCAGCCACCTCTGCACGACCGGTCCGGGGCCGGTCGCGCCGTCCTCGTCGACCGGTTGGAGGTACGGCGCCAGCTCGGCCGCGAGGCCGGGCTGGTAGGCGAACGGGAAGCGCTCGGCGTGCTCCTCCACGAAGAAGTCGAACGGGTTGACGACCGTCATGTCCGCGACGAGGTCGACGGTGATGTCGAGCTCCTTCACCGGCTCGGGGAAGACCAGGCGGGCCAGGTAGTTGCCGAACGGGTCCTGCTGCCAGTTGAGGAAGTGTCCGCGCGGCTCGACGGTGAGGGAGTACGCCTCGATCGGGGTGCGGGAGTGTGGCGCGGGGCGGAGCCGGACGGTGTGCGGGTGGACCGTCACCGGCTCCGCGAAGGTGTAGGTGGTGCGGTGCTCGAGGGCTACGCGGATCGTCACGCGCGCCACCGTAACGGGCTCGTGTGGCCGTCATGTTTCGCGCCGTGGTGCGGCCGCGCCATGACGCTAGGCTCCCCGCATGCTGAGGACCCGCGAGCAGGTGCGCGTGCTGGGCCCGGGTGACCGGGACCGGTTCATCGCGCTCGCGGAGCAGGACCCCGTGGTCAACGTCTTCGCCGACTACCGGGCCAGGCTGACCAACCTCGACGAGCGCTGGCTCGGCGGCCAGGTGTGGGGCCGGTTCGAGGGGGACGAGCTGGTCGCCGGCTGCCACCTCGGCGCCAACCTGGTCCCGGTCCAGTGCACCCCCGACGACGTCGGGGCGTTCGCGGAGGTCGCCCTGCGCCGACGCTCCAGCGTCGGCACGATCGTCGGTCCCAGCGACGTGGTCGGCTCGCTGTGGGGGATCCTCGAGCCGCGCTGGGCACGACCCCGCGAGCACCGCCCGCTCCAGCCCCACCTGGAGATCTCCCGGCCGTCCGCCGAGGCGGTGGCGAGCGACGTACGCCCCACGACCCCGGACGACCTCCAGCAGCTCTATCCCGCGTGCGTGGCGATGTACACCGAGGAGGTCGGGGTCTCGCCGGAGAACGACGCCGGCGGCGGCGACCTCTACCGCGCGCGAATCCAGCAGCTCATCGCCCGCGGCTGGTCGATGGCGAGCTTCGACGAGCAGGGGGTGGTCTTCAAGGCCGAGATCGCCTGCGTCACGCCGTACGCCGCCCAGGTGCAGGGAGTGTGGGTCCGGCCCGACCGTCGAGGCGAGGGCCTCGCGACGAGCGGGATGTCCGCCGTCGTGCGGCACGTCCTCGGGACCGGCATGGCGCCGGTCGTGTCGCTCTACGTCAACGAGTGGAACACCGCGGCCCGCGCGGCCTACGCCCGGGTCGGCTTCGAGCAGACGGCGACCTTCGCGACCCTGATGTTCTAGTCCCGGTCCGGCTGCTCCGGCAGCGGGGTCGGGTCGGAGGCGGCCCGGCAGCGCTTCGGGGTGCACCGCACCATCGCCGTCGTCGTCCGCCCGTCGACGCGGAAGCTGATCGCGGAGTCGGTCTCCCACCTGACGTCGGTGAACCGCTCCGCCGTCCAGCGACCGAGCTCGCGACCGGTCACCGTGCGCATGACGAGGAAGCGCACGCGACCGAAGCCGAGGAAGACCCGCCGGTCGGTCGTGACCATCCGCCGGCCGTCGGGGGAGAGGGCGACGACCTGCTCCTCGCACGACTTCCACATCCGTTGCCGAGGTGTCGACAGGTGCGCGACGAACGTGCAGCGCTCGCCGGGTGCGGTCCAGCCGGCCGCGATGTCGTTGCGGAGGCTGCCGACCTGGAGGTGCCACTTGTCCCGGATCACGTCGCGGAAGGTGTCGCGGCGCCAGTTCCACACGATCACCCGGCCGCCGCGACCACCGATCAGCATGCGGTCGCCGTCGACGTCGATCGGCTGGGCGAAGCGGCCGATGTTCTTGTCCACCCAGCTCCGGAAGGTGTGCCCGGCCAGCCGCTTGCCGTCACTGATGCGTCGCACGCCGACGACGGTCTCGCCGTCCGAGGCCAGGCCCGCCTCGGTGTAGAGACGGCCGTCCGGACTGACCACGACGTCCTCGAACGCGCCAGGCAGACGGCGCTTCACACCGTCGTGGTCGTAGAAGTCGGTGTCGGCGAAGCGTTGGTCGCGCACGACGTACCCGCCACGCACCTTCGCGACCAGCACCGGCCTCTTCAGGGGTACGACGACCACGCGGTCGCCGTCGACGATGGTCGTGCCCTCGACGTAGGGCAGGGCGAGGTCGGCGCCGCGCGGCAGGGACCCCGGCCGGAGGTCCGCCGCGAGGGCCGGAGCGGCGAGCACGGCGAGCGAGGCGAGCAGGGCGGTCGCGGCTGAGGCGATCCGTCGGTGCTGGTGGAGCATGGTCCCTCCCGAACGGGTACCCGAGGTGAGTGCCTCGGACCACCATGGCGCAGCCGGACGCGGGTGGCGAGAAAAACTTCGACTGGTATGTATCAGCACGGCGCGTGCCCGCTCCTGTACTGACATGGGGACAATGGTCACCATGTCAGAGGACAGCAGGACTGAGGGGCAGTCCGACGAGTCACCGTGGAGCAAGGCCAGTGGGGCGTTCATCGCCTGGCGTTCGGGGGACGCCAGGGCCGTGGACGAGCTGGTCTCGACGATGACTCCTGTGCTGTGGCACGTGGTGAGGGCCTACGGGTTGGACCGGCAGGCGGCTGAGGACGTGATTCAGGCGACCTGGCTGGGACTCGTGCGCCACCACCAGACCATTGCCGACCCCAAGGCGGTCGCGTCCTGGCTGATCACTTCAGCCAGGCGCGGCGCAGCCGCACAAGCCAGGTCGGCACGCCGTGCCGACCCGGTGGAGGACGAGAAGCTGCATGCCGCGCTACCGGACGTGGAGTCGGCGGAGGCCCTCGCGATGCTCGACGACGAGGCGGCCGGGCTCTGGAACGCGGTGGCGTCGCTCGACGAGCGGTGCCAGAAGCTCCTCCGGGTCGTCGCCTTCATGGACCGGCCCGACTACCAGTCCTTGAGCCACGACCTCGACATGCCTGTCGGGAGCATCGGCCCCACGCGGGCCCGGTGCCTGGCCAAGGTCCGAACCGCTCTAGCGAAAGGAGGCGGGCGATGAACGTGCACAGCACGGGGGACGACGCCCTCCTCGAGGAACTGCGTGACATGTGGCTGACCTACGACCCGCCGCCGAGTGACCTCGTGGCGAACATGATCGCTGCCGTCGCGGCAGCCGACCTCGACCAGGAGTGGGAGCTGCTCGTCCTGGTCCGCGACTCCGCCGAGGAGTCCGCCGCCCAGGTGCGCGGTCTCGCCACCGCCCGGATGCTCTACTTCACGGTCGCCGAGGGCTGGTCCCTCGACGCCGAGATCGACGGCGACCAGGTGCGCGGCCAGCTCCTCGACTTCGACGGTGACATGGGGTCCGTCGAGGTCGTCGTGGAGACGCGCGGCGCCGCCGCCGAGCTCTGGCGGGCCGGCCTCGACGAGTTCGGCTTCTTCTCGATCGAGGCCGAGCCCACCGGCGAGGTGCGCTTCACCGTCCACCACCGCGGCCATGCGGTCAGCAGCCGCTGGGTCGAGCTCTGAGCCGTCAGGCGTAGGGCTGGCGCAGCTCCATGTGGGGTCCGATCGTCGGGTCGGAGTCGTAGACCGCGCGAGCGAGCACGGCGTCCCTGGCCTCCTTGGCCGACGAGCCGCTCACACTGATCTCGCGGGCGATGAGGCCCGCCACGACGGGCGCGGCGAACGACGTACCGCTCCAGCGGGCCATGCCGGTGCCGAAGACCCGGATGTCTCCCACGGCGGGCGTCTCGATGCACTCGAAGGTCCCGTCCGGGAACGCGTTGACGACGTTGCGGCCGAGCGCGTAGACGTCGGCCGAGACGCCGAAGTTGGAGAAGTCGGAGACGCGGCCGTCGCGGTCGAGCGACCCGACACCGACGCACCAGTCGAACGCGGCCGGCCAGAAGGGCGCCGCCCACGAGTCGTTGCCGGCCGCTGCGACCAACACGCAGTCGCGCTTGCGCAGCCGCTTCTTGTGGAAGAGCTCCAGGGGGATCGACGGCAGGTCGTCACGGGTGCGGCACCCGGCCGACAGGTTGATGACCTTCGGATCGTGGGTCAGCGCCTCCTCGAGCTGCACGACGAGATCGGACTCCAGGATGCCGCCACCGCCGACGCCGCCGATCGCGAAGCCCTCGACGAAGATCTTCGTCTGCGGTGCCACGACCCGGACGACACCGGCGATGAAGGTGCCGTGTCCGGCGTAGGGGCGCAGGTCGGGACCGTTCAGCTCGTCGTCGCCCTCGATGTCGTGCATCCACGGCGTGCGGGGATCCGTCGCCGCGGGCGGGTGCCACCCCGTGTCGACGACCACGACACTGACCTCGCACCCCTCGCCCTGGGGTGCCTCCGGGGGCCACGGATCCTTCAGGCCGGTCTCCTCGGGCTCGATAGCCGGGCACAGGTTGCCGCCGGGCCCTCCGGGGGACACGTGGACCCAGTGGTCGGGTGACGCGGCGCCGCGGCGCAGGCCGCTCTGCTCCAGGAGGTCCAGGACGTCCGGGACCGACCGCGCGTCGCGGCGAGGTGGCAGCACGTAGCGCACGAGGTCGCCGTCGAGCAGGCGCACGTCGTCGCGACGCGGCGGCTCGGTGAGCACGTCCTTGTCGAGCGCATCCACCGCTCGTTCGAACGCCTCGGAGTCCTCGGCACGGACCAGCACCCGGTCGGGGTGGAAGAGATAGGTGAAGTCCGCCGGAGCCTCGGTGTCCCACGCCACCGTGCCTTCGTTCGCCGCGCGGAAGGCGCGGAGCTGGTCGGTGGTGCGTCGCCTCTTGTCACTGCCGATCTTCCAGTCGCTGGCCATGACCGGAACGCTAGTCGCGCTGCGCCGCGTCCGGGAAGAATGTCCGCAACTTCGCGACGGATCGGCAAGGATGGTCCGGTGGATCGGGACGACGCGGAGGAGCTGCTGCGCGTCCTGTTCTCCGACCCCGAGCTCTCTCGCAGGCGCGCGGAGGAGGAGCTGGTCCCCGACCCTGACCCGGCGATCAGCTCGATCGGGCACCAGATCGTCGGAATCGTGCTTCGCGACCTGGGCCAGATGGACGAGGCCCTGCCCCACCTGCGCACCGCTCTGCGCCTGGCACGTCGCTCGGGTGAGCAGGAGCGATGGGGTGACGCCCTGGCGACGCTCGGGACCTCGCTGTGCACCGCGGGCTGGGTGCGTGACGGCATGCGAAAGCTGGACCAGGCGGTGGAGGTGCTCGACGGAGTGCCTCGCGGCCGCGCGCTCGTACGACGTGCGTACCTGACCGGCCACCTGCTGGCACGCTTCGAGGAGAGTGCCGCTGACCTGCGTGAGGCCCGACGCCTCTTCGCAGGCGGCGGCGACCAGGTGTGGGAGAAGCGGGCGCTCAACCTCGAGGGTCTGGTCGACGTGGGCCTCGGCGAGCTCGAGGCCGCCGAACGAGCCTTCGTCGCCTACGGCGACATCGCCGAGCAGCTCGGTGACGAGTTCGATGCCGGGCTCGCCCAGCACAACAAGGGCTGGCTGGCCTACGTCCGGGGCGACCTGCCGAGCGCGCTCGAGCGGCTTGCCGCGGCCAACGAGCGCTACGACTCCATCGGGATGACGAGCACGGACCTCGTCTACGACCGGTGCCTGGCGTACCTGGCCGCTGGTCTGGCGACAGATGCGCTCGAGGTGGTCGAGCGGGCTCTCGTCGTCAGGCCGCTGCTGCCGCGGGAGGAGGCGGACCTCCTGGTGGCCGTTGCCGAGGCCGCCCTCGCGGCCGGGGACTGGCACCGTGCGACCACGGCCGCCGACCGTGCGAGCGTCATCCTCGGGCGACAGCTGCGGCACGTCCACCAGCTCCAGGCTGACCTGCTCTCACTGAGTGCACGCGCAGAAGCAGGGGAGCCGGCCCCGGTTCTGCTGCGCAGGACGGAGCGACTGGTCGAACGCTGCCGCGCGGCGCAGGTGGCCGAGCTCCCCCAGGCTCTCCTGCTCGGTGCCCGGCTCGCCGGGCAGGTGCGTTCGGCCCGAGCGGCGACGCTACGTCTGGCCTGGCTCGAGGAGGCATCGCAGTCGCGCCGGGACCGGTCGGCGAGGGTCCGGGTGCTGGGGTGGCACGCAGACGCTCAGCGGCGCGCGCTCCGCCATGACCGGCCCGGGGTGCTCCGGGCCTGTGACATGGGTCTGAGGACGCTCGACGAGCACCGTGCGACGCTGGGCAGTCAGGAGCTGCGAGCCGTCTCGTCCGGCCACGGCGCGCGGTTGGCGGAGCTGGCGGTCCGCACCGCCCTCGCCGGGGGCGATCCCCGGCAGCTGCTCACCTGGTCGGAGCGCTGGCGCGCGAGCTCCTTGACCGTGCCGCCGGCCTACGGTCAGCACGACCCGGCCACGACGGCCGACCTTGCCGCACTGCGGGCGCAGCACCGTCGACTGGCCGAGGCGCGTGCCGACGGGGCCGCGACCGAGCATCTCGAGGCCCGTGCCGCGAAGCTCGAGCAAGCGGTGCGCCAGCGCATGTTCCACGCTCGGGGGACCGGCGAGACCGCCTCGGCGCTCGACGTCCCCGAGCTCCTCGCCGCCCTGCGGGAGGACGACACGACCCTTGTCGAGCTGACCGAGGTCGACGGCGAGCTGCACGCCCTCGTCGCCGGCCGCGGTCGGGTCCGCCACCTCCACGTCGGCCCCGCCGCCGCGGCGTCGAAGGCCGTCGACTTCTCGCTCTTCACGCTGCGCCAGGCGTCACGCGGTCGTCGTACGCAGCTCGAGGCGGCGGGTGCGCGCCTGCAGCAGGCCGTGCTCGGCCGGGCGCTCGACCGGGTGGGGGAGTCGCGCGTCGTCGTGTCCGGCACGTCGACCCTGCAGGGCGTGCCGTGGGGGCTGCTGCCGGCCCTGGCCGACCGCCCCTTCAGCAGCACGCCGTCCGCGCGCCTGTGGCTGCGCGCCCGGAGCGCCACCACGGAGGGCGACCGCCGGGTGATGCTCGTCGGCCCGGGGCTGGGCAGCGGCGGTGCCGAGGTGCCGGCGATCGCCGCGCAGGACCGGGCGGCCGAGGTCCTCGACGGAGCGGACGCGACGGTGGCGGCGTCCCTCGCGGCACTCGACGGGGCGGCCCTCGCGCACGTCGCCGCCCACGGTCACTTCCGCGAGGACAGCCCGCTCTTCTCCTCGCTCGTGATGGCCGACGGGCCGCTGCTCGTGCACGACCTCCAGCGGCTCGAGCGCCCGCCGCACCGCGTCGTGCTGTCGGCCTGCGAGTCCGGCGTGATGGCACCCGTCGGCGACCAGGAGCTCCTCGGCCTCGCCGCCGCGCTGCTCTCGATGGGCACCGCGGGCGTGGTCTCGAGCCTCGCCGAGGTCGACGACGCCGCGACCGTCGAGGTGATGGTCGCGCTGCACGCCAGCCTCCGCGCGGGAGGTGGGCTCGGTGACGCGCTGCTCGCCGCCCGGCAGGCCGCGGTGGACGATCCGGTCATGGCCGCGACCGCCGCGTCGTTCACCGTGCTCGGCACCTGACGGAACTGGTTCGCGGCGGCGGGAGGCCCACACCTATCCTTGCGCCCATGACTGGCCGCCTCCTCCGCATGTCGACCCTGTTCGTGCGCACCCTGCGCGACGACCCCAACGACGCCGAGGTGCCGAGCCACAAGCTGCTGGTCCGCGCGGGCTACATCCGTCGCGCCGCCCCGGGCATCTACACCTGGCTGCCCCTGGGCCTGCGCGTGCTGCGCCGCATCGAGGACATCATCCGCGAGGAGATGGACGGCATGGGCGCGCAGGAGCTGTCGTTCCCCGCCCTGCTGCCCAAGGAGCCCTACGAGGCCACCCACCGGTGGACCGACTACGGCGACAACATCTTCCGGCTGAAGGACCGCAAGGGTGGCGACTACCTCCTCGGCCCCACGCACGAGGAGATGTTCACCCTCGTCGTCAAGGACCTCTACTCGTCCTACAAGGACCTGCCCCTCTCGATCTACCAGATCCAGACCAAGTACCGCGACGAGGCGCGTCCCCGCGCGGGCCTGCTGCGCGGGCGCGAGTTCGTGATGAAGGACTCCTACTCGTTCGACGTCTCCGACGCCGGGCTCGCGGAGTCCTACCAGAAGCACCGCGACGCCTACATCCGGATCTTCGACCGCCTCGGCTTCGACTACGTCATCGTCAAGGCGACCTCGGGCGCGATGGGCGGCTCGGCCAGCGAGGAGTTCCTCGCCAAGGCCGAGGTCGGCGAGGACACCTACGTCCGCTGCACCCGCTGCGACTACGCCGCCAACGTCGAGGCCGTCACGGTGCCCGCGCCCGTCCCCGTGTCGTACGACGACGCACCTGCCGCGCACGCCGAGGACACCCCCGGCACGCCGACCATCGACTCGCTGGTCGACCACCTCAACGACGCGTTCCCCCGCGACGACCGGCCCTGGGCCGCCGGTGACACGCTCAAGAACGTGCTCGTGGTGCTCAAGCACCCCGACGGCACCCGCGAGCCCCTCGCGATCGGTGTCCCCGGCGACCGCGAGGTCGACCAGAAGCGGCTCGAGGGCCAGCTCGAGCCCATCGAGGTCGAGCCCATGGACGAGGCCGAGCTCGCGAAGCACCCCGCCCTGGTCAAGGGCTACATCGGCCCCGGCTCCCTCGGCGAGGAGTCGACGTCCGGCATCCGCTTCGTCGTCGACCCCCGCATCTCCGAGGGCACCCGCTGGGTCACCGGTGCCGACGTGCACGGCTCGCACGTCATCGACATGGTCGTCGGTCGTGACTTCACCCCCGACGGCACGATCGAGGCCGCGGAGGTCCGTGACGGCGACGCCTGCCCGCAGTGCGCCACCCGGGGCGACGACGGCGTCCTCGCGTCCGCGCGTGGGATCGAGATGGGTCACATCTTCCAGCTCGGCCGCAGCTATGCCGAGGCCCTCGGCCTGAAGGTCCTCGACGAGAACGGCAAGCTCGTGACCGTCACGATGGGCTCCTACGGCATCGGTCCGTCGCGCGCGGTGGCCGCGATCGCCGAGGGCACCCTCGACGACATCGGCCTGTGCTGGCCCCGCGACGTCGCGCCGGCCGACGTGCACATCGTCGCGGCGGGCAAGGAGGAGGCGGTCCACGCCGCCGCCGAGCAGCTGGCCCGCGACCTCAAGGACGCCGGGCTCGAGGTGCTGCTCGACGACCGCGCCGGCAAGGTCAGCCCCGGGGTGAAGTTCAAGGACGCCGAGCTCATCGGCGTGCCCACCATCGTCACCGTCGGCCGCGGCCTGGCCGACGGCAACGTCGAGGTCCGCGACCGCAAGACCGGTGAGCGCGAGGACGTCGCGGTCGGCGACGCCGCCGCGCGCATCGTGGGCATCGTCCGGACCTGAGCCCGGGCGAGCCAGTGGCGGTCCCTACCGATCAGTCCGGTCGTCTATCTGACTGATCGCGACCTGACTGTCCGGTAGCGCCGGCCCGGCCGGCCGTCGTCGCGACGTTGGACAAGGACTGCCCTGCCCGGGTGGCCGGGCGCACGCCCTGCATGTTTGTGCGTTGCACGAACATGCAGCCGAGTTGTGCTTCTGTTCTGGTCAGAACGAATGCATGATTGTGCATGTGGCCGCTCCACCCCCACAGGAGGGGTCACACAGGGTGATGCTGACCAACCCCACGAAGGCGGTCCGCGTCCTCGGCCCTTGGGAAGGATCTCGGGACTTTCCCAAGGGTTGAGGCCGCGGGCCGTTCTTCATTTTCCGCACCTCGGGGGCGCGCCTCAGCCCAGCTCGGGAGCTCCCGGCCAGGTCCCGGCGGTCCCACCCAGCTCGAGCTGCCACGCCGCCGACCAGGTGGCCTCGGTGAGCGCCCACTCGCGGACGTCTGTCGTCGACTGCGCGACCAGGGCGAGCAGCACCTCCACGGCGCCCTCCTCGATCACGAGTGCGACTGCCTGGACCTGTCGACCGGTCAGCAGCCGGCCCTCGACGTCGTACGCCGCTGCTGCCGCGACCGGCTCGCCGCCCGCGTCCTCGACCATCGCGCGCAGCTGGTCGCGCCGCGCGCGGTGGCGCCGGTAGCCGGCGGTGACGGCGTCGTACAGCGCCGGTGTCGCGGACTGCGACGTGCGGGCGCCGAGGACCCCGTAGGCGTAGAGCGCGGCGTGCTCGTCGGCGAGCGTGGTCTGGAGGGCGTCGAGGACCGTCATGACGTCACCTCGGTCGCGAGCGCAGCCGTGTGCTGGGCGGTCGAGGCCGCGACGCTGGCCAGCACCCGGGCGAGGTCGCCGCTCGCCGCTGCGAGGCAGCCGCTGCGCACCTCGCGCAGCAGCCGCTGCTCCGAGCGGCGCACGGCCCGGAGCGCCCCGACGATCTGGGGTGCGACGGTCGGTGGGGGAGCAGTCGGTCGATCGGCGTCCGGCACGGCGCCGACGAGCACGTCGAGGTGCGCCGCGTGGGCCGCGCCGAGGGGCTCGAGCCGTCGGCCCAGGCTGGGCACGGAGAGCGTCGCGGCCTCGAGCACCGACTGGGCCCGCACCAGCGCCGCCACGACGGTGGCGACGAGCTCGGCGTCCTCCGGTGGGTCCTGCACGGGTGCCGGGCCGCCCGTCGACGAGGCCGCCGGCGGGTCCACGTCGCAGCCCGCCAGGACCGGCACGGCCAGGGGCGCCGCGAGTGCTGCGCCCACTGTGGTACGACGTGAGAGCGGGCGTCCTGGCACCCCCGAACCCTAGCCCGACGGCCCGGTCCGGACCTGCGCGCCGGGGATGTCGGGGCTGTGGCGGTGGCCGCTAGGGTGATCCTTCGACAACAGCACAAGGAGGTCGTGCATCCTCATGAGTTCTCGCCAGGACGCCACCCGGGACCGCATCGAAGCGGAGCTGGTCGACCCCTTGGGCCAGATGGCCCTCGACGTCGAGGCCGTCGAAGTCACACCGGCCGGCAAGCGCCGCGTGCTGCGCGTCGCGGTCGACAAGGACGGCGGCGTCACGCTCGACGACGTCGCCGACGCGACGCGCGAGATCTCCCGGGTGCTCGACGACTCCGACGTGATGGGCGAGATGCCCTACACGCTCGAGGTCACCAGCCGGGGCGTCGACCGCCCCCTGACCCTGCCGCGCCACTGGCGCCGCAACGAGGACCGCCTGGTCAAGGCCACGCTGGCCGACGGCTCGACCCTGACCGGCCGCATCCTCGCCTCGTCGGAGGAGTCGGCCACCCTCGACGTCTCCGGCACGGAGCACGAGATCGCCTACGCCGATGTGACGAAGGCGCTCGTGCAGATCGAGTTCAACCGCAAGAGCGACAAGAAGGACGACTGATGGACATCGATCTGAGCATCCTGAGGATGCTGGAGCGCGAGAAGGAGATCTCCTTCGAGGTGCTGGCCGAGGCCATCGAGCAGGCCCTGCTCACCGCCTACCAGCGTGCCACCGAGTCGTCCCACCCGGCGCGGGTCGAGCTCGACCGCAAGAGCGGCCACGTCACGGTGTGGGCCCGCGAGGTCGACGACGAGGGCAACGCCGGACCGGAGTACGACGACACCCCCGACGGCTTCGGCCGCATCGCCGCGACCACCGCCAAGCAGGTCATGCTCCAGCGGCTGCGCGACGCCGAGGACGAGATCAAGTTCGGCGAGTTCTCCGGCAAGGAGGGCGACATCATCTCGGGGATCATCCAGCAGGGTCGCAACCCCGACGACGTGATGGTCGACCTCGGCAAGCTCGAGGCGATCCTGCCCGTCAGCGAGCGGGTGCCGGGGGAGAAGTACGTCCACGGCGAGCGCATCAAGTGCCTGGTCACCTCGGTCCGCAAGGGCATGCGCGGGCCCCAGATCACGCTCTCGCGCTCGCACCCGACGCTGGTCAAGAAGCTCTTCGCCCTCGAGGTGCCCGAGATCGCCGACGGCACGGTCGAGGTCGCCGCGATCGCTCGCGAGGCCGGTCACCGCACCAAGATCGCCGTCCACTCCACGATCCCGGGCGTCAACGCCAAGGGCGCCTGCATCGGCCCGATGGGCCAGCGCGTGCGCAACGTGATGAGCGAGCTCCACGGCGAGAAGATCGACATCGTCGACTGGGCCGAGGACCCCGCCGCGCTCGTCGCCCACGCGCTGTCGCCGGCGCGGGTCAACTCCGTCGAGATCGTCGACCTCGCCGCCCGCTCGTGCCGCGTCGTGGTGCCCGACTTCCAGCTCTCCCTCGCGATCGGCAAGGAGGGCCAGAACGCCCGGCTCGCCGCCCGCCTGACCGGCTGGCGGATCGACATCCGCTCCGACGAGGCGCCCGACCCGTCCGACGACTGATCAGGTGACGGGCTCCCCGAGGAACCGCTGGATCTCGTTCCAGTAGGCGTCCGGCTGCGCGACCGAGACGTGGTCCTCCTCGGGGAGGTCGACGACCCGGGCGCCGGGTGGCAGCGCGGCCACGAGCCGGTCGGTGGCCTCGGGGCGCACGATCGTGTCGCGCCCGGCGCGGAGCACGAGGATCGGTGCCGTGATGTCGCCGACGTGGTCCACGGACGAGAAGCGGTCGGGCACCAGGAGGTCGACGGGCAGGCCGCCGAAGAGGGTGCGCATGACCCCGGACAGGCTGTCGAACGGCGTCACCAGCACCACCGACTCCACCACGTCGCGCACCCGCGCGTCGGAGCAGACCTGCGCGGCCACGCCGCTGCCGAGGCTGCGCCCGATCACGGCGACCGACTCGTGCCGCCCCGCGACGTCGAGCAGCACCGCGATCCCGTCCTCGACGAGGTCGCGCTCGGTCGGGATGCCGTCGGAGGCGCCGTGGCCGCGGTAGGCGACGAGGTACGACGTGCGCCCGCCCAGCGACGTACCGAAGCGCGGGCGCCAGCCGCTCACGTCCTCGATGTTGCCGCCGAAGTAGACCACCGCGCGGGCCGACCCGGGTCGGGTGACCCAGCCGCGGACCACCGTGCCGTCGCGGTCCAGCTCGTAGGTGGTGGGCGGGAGGTCCCCGCGCGTCCGGCCCGCCTGGTAGACCAGGCGCCGGGTCAGGTCACCGATCGGGTTCATCGAGCCAGCATGACCCAGGCGCACGAACGCCCGGTTCGTCAGCTGCTGGCGGCACGGGCTATTGTTGATGGCAGTGGCCACCACGTCTGACACCCCTGCGCCCGGACCCGTCCGGACCTGTGTGGGTTGCCGGGCCAGGGCCGCTGCGAGCGAGCTGCTCCGCGTGGTCGCGGGGACGGATGCCGAGGACCGAGCGGTCCTGGTGCCCGATCCGCACCGCCGGGCACCCGGCCGTGGGGCGCACGTCCACCCCACGCAGGAGTGTTGGCAGCTCGCCGTGCGTCGCCGAGCATTTCCCCGTGCACTGCGCTCGGGGGACAATGTCAGCGGCGCGCAGGTGGAGGCCCACCTCAGGGACCTGCTCACCGCGCACGCACCACCGTCCGGATCACCGCAGCACCGAACAGAAACTGGAGCACACAGCTCATGAGCACTCGATGAGTAACTCGTAATGAGTGTGCACACCCACTAGCTGTTCCGTTTCCCCTGTCCTTCTGGGGTCACGGACCAGAAGGAGCAGAAGCAACCGTGGCAAAGACCCGAGTCCACGAACTCGCCAAGGAGTTCGGAGTCGAGAGCAAGTTCGTTCTCGAGAAGCTCAAGGAGATGGGGGAGTTCGTCAAGTCGGCATCGTCGACTGTCGAGCCGCCCGTCGAGATGCGCTTCAAGAAGCAGTACGGCGACGAGCTGAAGGCCGTTGCGGCCACAGCCCCCGCCGCCGACAGCGCGACCGACGCCCCGGCTGACAAGCCGGCTGCGAAGGCCGCCCCCAAGCCCGGCCCGAAGCCGGCGCCCGCCCCTGCCGCGACCGAGGCCCCCGTCGAGGTGCCTGCCCAGGCAGCCCCGGTCGAGGAGCCCGCCCCGGCCGCCAAGCCCGGTCCGAAGCCGGGCCCGAAGGCGCCCGTCGCCGAGCCCGAGGCCCCGGCCGCCGAGCCCGAGCCGCCGGCCACCCCGGCCGCTCCCGCAGCCAAGGCACCGTCGCCGGCCCCGCGCCCCGTCGGCCGCCCCGGCGCGCCGCGCCCGGGCAACAACCCGTTCGCCCCCAGCCAGGGCATGGGCTCGCGTCCGCCGGCGCCCCGTCCGGCCGCAGGCGACGACACCCGCCCGCCGCGCCCGCCGGCCGGCGGCGGCGACGCCCGTCCCGGCATGCCGCGCCCCAACCCGGCGATGATGCCCAAGTCCCCGGCCGCCTTCGGCAACGGTCCGGGCGCCCGCCCGGCCCGTGGTGGCCCCGGCGGCGCTCCCGGTCGTCCGGGTGCTCCCGGCCGCGGCGGCGCCCCGGGTCGTCCCGGCGGCGCTCCCGGCGGTGCCCCCGGTGGGGCTCCGGGTCGTCCCGGCGGCTTCGGCCCGTCCGGTGGCGGTCGTCCCGGTGGCGGTCGTCCCGGCCAGCGCGGCCAGACCCAGGGTGCCTTCGGGCGCGCCGGTGGTCCCTCGCGTCGTGGACGGAAGTCGAAGCGTGCGCGTCGCATGGAGTTCGAGGCCATGGAGGCCCCGACGATCGGTGGCGTGCGTGTCCGCAAGGGCAACGGCGAGACCGTCCGGCTGCCGCGCGGTGCGTCGCTGACCGACTTCGCCGAGCGCATCAACGTCGACGCCGCAGCGCTGGTGCAGATGCTGTTCTCGCTCGGCGAGATGGTCACCTCGACCCAGTCGGTGGGTGACGAGACGTTCGAGCTCCTCGCCGAGGAGCTCAACTACGTCGTCCAGATCGTGTCCCCGGAGGACGAGGACCGCGAGCTGCTCGAGACGTTCGACCTCGAGTTCGGCGCCGACGAGGGCGACGAGGACGACCTCGTCATCCGTCCGCCCGTCGTCACCGTCATGGGTCACGTCGACCACGGAAAGACCAAGCTCCTCGACGCGCTGCGTGACGCCAACGTGGTCGACAAGGAGGCCGGTGGCATCACCCAGCACATCGGTGCCTACCAGGTCCACACCGAGGTCGACGGCGACGACCGTCGCATCACCCTCATCGACACCCCGGGTCACGAGGCGTTCACCGCCATGCGTGCCCGTGGTGCCCAGGCCACCGACATCGCGATCCTGGTCGTCGCGGCCGACGACGGCGTCATGCCGCAGACGGTCGAGGCGCTCAACCACGCCAAGGCGGCCAACGTGCCGATCGTGGTCGCGGTCAACAAGATCGACAAGCCGGAGGCCGACTCCACCAAGGTGCGCGGCCAGCTGACCGAGTACGGCCTGATCCCCGAGGAGTACGGCGGCGACGCGATGTTCGTCGACGTCTCGGCCAAGGCCGGGCTCAACCTCGACAAGCTGCTCGAGGCCGTCGTCCTCACCGCCGACGCGTCGCTCGACCTGCGGGCCAACCCCACGCAGGACGCCCAGGGCCTCGTGGTCGAGGCACACCTCGACCGCGGTCGCGGTCCGGTGGCGACCGTCCTGGTCCAGCGCGGCACGCTGCGCGTGGGCGACTCGATCGTGGCCGGTCCGGCCCACGGTCGCGTCCGGGCCATGCTCGACGAGCACGGCAACGAGATCACCGAGGCAGACCCGTCGCGTCCCGCGATGGTGCTCGGCCTCTCGGCGGTCCCGGGTGCGGGCCAGAACTTCATCGTGGTCGAGGACGACCGCATGGCCCGCCAGATCGCCGAGAAGCGTGAGGCGCGCGAGCGTGCGGCCATGCAGGCCAAGCGTCGCGTGCGTCGCAGCCTCGAGGACTTCATGGCCTCCATGGAGAAGGGCGAGAGCCAGGAGCTCAACCTCATCCTCAAGGGCGACGTGTCCGGCTCGGTCGAGGCCCTCGAGGACGCCCTGTCGCAGATCGACGTCGGCGAGGAGGTCTCGCTGCGCGTCATCGACCGCGGTGTCGGTGCGATCACCGAGACCAACGTCGACCTCGCGGCCGCCTCCGACGCGATCATCATCGGCTTCAACGTCCGCCCGCAGGGCAAGGCGAGCCAGATGGCCGACAAGGAAGGTGTCGAGATCCGCTACTACTCGGTCATCTACCAGGCGATCGAGGAGATCGAGGCAGCGCTCAAGGGCATGCTCAAGCCGATCTACGAGGAGTCGACCCTCGGGCAGGCGGAGATCCGCGAGATCTTCCGCTCGTCCAAGGCCGGCAACATCGCGGGCTGCATGGTCACCTCCGGTGTCCTGCGCCGCAACGCGAAGGTCCGGATCCTGCGCGACGGAGCGGTGGTGGCCGACAACCTCGACCTGTCCTCGCTGCGCCGCGAGAAGGACGACGCCGCCGAGGTCCGCGAGGGCTTCGAGTGTGGTCTGGTGCTGAGGAACTTCCAGGACATCAAGATCGGCGATGTCGTGGAGGCCTTCGAGATGCGCGAGATCCCGCGCGGCTGATCCGCCGCCCGACACGGGCACCGGCTCCGTCCAGCGATCCGCGGTCAGCCGGGGATCGCTGGACATGTCGGCCCGTGCAAAGCCTGACAACTTCAGTGATCCCCGGTCAGCCGGGGATCACTGCAGTCGGTTCTGAGAGAGTGAGATCCATGAGCAACCCCCGCGTCCGCAAGATCGCCGACCGGATCCAGGTGATCGTCGCCGAGATGCTCGAGCGCCGGATCAAGGACCCGCGGCTCGGCTTCGTCACCATCACCGACGTCCGCGTCACCGGCGACTCCCAGCAGGCGTCGATCTTCTACACCGTGCTCGGCGCCGACGAGGAGCTCGCCAGCACCGCCGCCGCGCTCGAGTCGGCCAAGGGCGTCATCCGCTCCGAGGTCGCCAAGCAGCTCGGCATGCGGATCGTGCCGACCCTGACCTTCATCCCCGACGCGCTGCCCGAGACGGCCCGCGCGCTCGACGAGGTGCTGGCCCGGGCCAAGCAGCAGGACGACGAGGTCGCCGCCCGGCGGGGGTCGGCGTACGCCGGCGAGGCAGATCCCTACAAGAAGCCGCGCGTGATCGAGGACGAGGACGACCTCGACGAGGACCTCGACGACTGATGGTCGACCCCGGTCTCGTCGTCGTCGACAAGGCCCCGGGCATGACCTCGCACGACGTCGTGGCCCGGGTCCGCCGTCTCGCCGGCACCCGTAAGGTCGGGCACGCCGGCACCCTCGACCCGATGGCCACCGGCGTGCTGGTGCTCGGGGTCGACCGGGCGACCCGGCTGCTCGGGCACCTGATGCTCACCGAGAAGGCCTACGACGCCACCCTCCTGCTCGGGGTCGCCACGACGACCGACGACGCCGAGGGCGAGGCCGTCTCGTCCGCCCCGACCGACGGCGTCCGCGAGGACGACGTCCGCGCGGAGCTGGCGAGGCTGGTCGGTGACATCGAGCAGGTGCCGACCGCTGTCTCGGCGATCAAGGTCGACGGCAAGCGTGCCTATGCCCGGGTGCGCGACGGCGAGCAGGTCGAGCTCAAGGCCCGGCCGGTGACCATCCACGAGATCGTGGTGCACGAGGTGGCGCTGCCCGAGGTGCGGATCTCGGTGCGGTGCTCGAGCGGTACCTACATCCGCGCCATCGCGCGTGACGTCGGCGCCGCGCTCGGCGTCGGCGGCCACCTGACGGCGCTGCGTCGTACTGCTGTCGGAAGCTTCGACCTCGCCGTCGCACGCACCCTGGAGCAGCTCGCCGACGACTTCGCGGTCGTGCCGATCGCCGACGCCGCCCGCGGCACCTTCGCCGCGGTCGACCTCGACGAGGAGCAGGCCGGCCACGTCCGCTTCGGGCGTCCGCTCGACCTGACGCTGCCCGGCGACGGCGCCCACGCCGTCTTCGCCCCGGACGGGGAGTTCCTCGCCCTCTACGAGCAGCACGGGGTGAAGGCGAAGCCGGTCGCGGTGTTCGTCTGAGGCGACACCCTCCACGGCAGGGGGAGCGGCCGTTCCGCCTCGCGCCGCCAGTAGGCTCTGGCCGTGCAGATCTGGCAAGACGTCGACGACGTGCCGGCCGACCTCGGCCGCACGGTCGTCAGCATCGGCAACTTCGACGGCGTACACCTCGGCCATGCCCACGTGCTGCGTGAGGCGCGGGCGACCGCGAGCCGGCTCGGCATCGACACGGTGGTCGCGGTGACCTTCGACCCGCACCCGATGGCGGTGCTGCGGCCCGACCACGCACCGCCGACGCTGACCTCGATCCACACCCGCGCGCGGCTGCTCGAGGCCGCTGGCGTCGACGCGATCCTCGTCGTCGGCTTCGACCGCGAGATCGCGAGCTGGTCGCCGGAGGAGTTCATCGACCGGATCCTCGTCGACACGCTGCACGCCGGTGCGGTCGTGGTGGGCGCCAACTTCCGCTTCGGCGCCAAGGCCGCCGGCGAGGTCGCGACGCTCGTCGAGGCCGGCGCGACCCGTGACTTCGAGACCGTCGGCGTGCCGCTCGACGGCGGGCCCCAGGTCTGGAGCTCCACCTACGTCCGCCAGTGCCTGGCCACCGGCGACGTCGCCGGGGCGGCCGAGGCGCTCGGGCGGGCGTTCACCGTCCGGGGCACGGTCGTCGAGGGCGACAAGCGTGGCCGGGAGATGGGCTACCCGACGGCGAACGTCCCCATCCCGCCGGTCGACGCGGCGCCGGCCGACGGCGTCTACGCCGGGTGGCTGACCCGCCTCGACACGGGGGAGCGCCTCCCCGCGGCCATCTCGGTCGGCACCAACCCGACCTTCGACGGCGAGCGCGACCGTCGCGTGGAGTCGTACGTCCTCGACCGCGACGACCTCGAGCTCTACGGCGTCGAGGTCGAGGTCGCGTTCGTCGACCGCCTGCGCGGGATGGTGAAGTTCGAGGGCATCGAGGCGCTGATCGAGACCATGCACGACGACGTACGCCGGGCGCGCCAGGTCCTGGCGTGACCCACGATGAGCCGAGCACCCGCCCCGAGGCGGAGGCCTGGTTCCTGGCCCACGGGCTGCCCTACTTCGTCGACCCGATCCGCGAGCAGGTACGCCGTCGCCTCGCGCGCGGGCGGCTCGCGGTCGTGGTCGCCGTCGGCCTGCTGCTGGCGGTCCCCGTCGCCGTCGCGGCCGGCTGGCTCGTGCACCGGGCCGACGTCGAGGGCGCCGTGTCCACGGGGATCTCCGTCGGCGCGACGGTGCTCGTCGCGGTGGCGGCGACGTACGCCGTCCGTGCCCTGCGGGTGCGCCTGATCGGCGCGTGGGCGGTGCGCCAGACCCTGGCGAGCCTCGGGCTGCTGTTCCCGCTCGCCACGCGCGCCCTGCCGATGCTGCTGCTGTTCGTGACGTTCCTGTTCATCAACACCGAGGTCTGGATGGTCGCCTCGGCGCTGGACGGCGGGATCCTCTGGGGTGCGGTGATGCTGTTCGCCGCCATGGCCGCCGGCTTCCTGGTCGTGCGCCTGGTCGAGGAGGTCGACCGGCTCGACGACGAGATCGGTCGCGAGGAGCTCGGTGACGACGCCGACGTGGTCGGCCTCCAGCGCACGAACCTGGTCCTCGTCCTGCTCATCACCCAAGCCTTCCAGGTGCTGCTGCTGGCGCTGGCGGTCTTCGCCTTCTTCATCGTCTTCGGCGCGGTCGCGATGAAGGAGGAGGTCCTGGTGGCCTGGATCGGCGGCGACCTGACCTACCTGTGGGGGATCCGCCCGATCAGTCTCGAGCTCGTCCAGGTCTCGACGTTCCTGGCGGCCTTCAGCGGCCTCTACTTCGCGGTCTACGCCGTCACCGACGAGACCTACCGCCGGGAGTTCTTCTCCGAGGTGCTGGGGGAGCTCGAGCAGGCCCTCCGGGTGCGGGTGCGCTACCTCCGCGGCTGACGTGGGCACGCTCGCCCGCCGGACATGCTCGTGGGCGGTGAGTGAGCCACCTCCGCGGCGAACAGAATGTGGCTCACGCACCGCCCATCGGCGAGGCGACCCCGGACGCGCGCGTGGGCGGTGGGTGAGCCACTTCCCCGGCATACGGAATGTGGCTCACGCACCGCCCACGGCGGCGTCCTGACGAAGGTCAGGTCAGGCGTCGAGGTCCTGCTCGACCAGTGCGGCGATCGCGTCGACGGCGGCCTGGTCGTCACCGGCCACCTCGACCGTGTCGCCGGCACCGGCGCCGAGGGTCATGATCATCAGCGAGGAGCTGGCGTCGACACCGTTGATCGTGACGTCGGAGCCGAGCTCGCCGGCCTTCTCGGCGATGATCGCGGCGGGGCGGGCGTGCAGGCCGACGGAGGAGCCGACGACGACGGACTTGCTGGGCATGGTTCTCCTAGGTGTGCTGCGGGTTGCTGAGGGGTTTGTGGGTCAGACAGTAGCGACGTCGTTGGAGGTGCGGCCCATCGACTTGAGCACGATCACCAGCGCGGCGGCCACCAGCGTGCCCGCGACGAGAGCGATCAGGAAGCCGAGCTTGTTGTCGACCGCGAAGAGGACGAACACTCCACCGTGCGGGGCACGCAGGCCGACGTCCAGACCCATCGAGAGGGCGCCGGTGACCGCGCTGCCCGCCATGATCGAAGGGATCACGCGCAGCGGGTCGGCAGCGGCGAACGGGATGGCGCCCTCGGTGATGAAGGAGGCCCCCATGGCCCAGGCCGCCTTGCCGTTCTCGCGCTCGGGGACGGTGAAGAGCCCCGGGCGTACGACCGTCGCGAGCGCCAGGGCCAGCGGCGGCACCATGCCGGACAGCATGACCGCGGCCATGACCTTCAGCTCGGGGGCGTCGGTCGCGGTCGCGGCGGCGCCGAGGCCGGCCGTCGCGAAGGCGTAGGCGGTCTTGTTGAGCGGGCCGCCCATGTCGAAGGCCATCATCAGGCCCAGGATGATGCCCAGGATGATCGCCGAGCCGCCCTGGAGGCTGTTGAGCCCGTCGGCGAGCGCCGTCATGAGACCGGCGAGCGGCTTGCCGAGGACGACCACCATGATGAAGCCGGAGATGAGGGTCGCGAGCAGCGGGATGACGAGGACCGGCATGAGCCCCCGCATCCACGTCGGCACCTTCCACCGGGTGATCCACAGCGCCACGGTGCCGGCGAGCGCACCACCGACGATGCCGCCGAGGAAGCCCGAGTTGATGGCACCGGCGATCGCGCCCATCACGAAGCCGGGCGCGATGCCCGGGCGGTCGGCGATGGCGTAGGCGATGTAGCCGGCCAGCGCCGGCACGAGGAAGCCGAAGGCGGCGGCGCCGAGGGTGAAGAGCAGAGCCCCGATGTAGGCGAAGAACGCGCTGCCGCCGAGTGCGTGGTCGAGCCCGAGCGCGTCGACGTCGGGCAGGTTGAAGAAGGTGTTGTCGACGGCGATGCTCTGGCCGTCGGTGACGATCTCGTAGCCGCCGAAGAGGAAGCCGAGCGCGATCAGCAGACCACCGGCCGCGACGAACGGGATCATGTAGGACACGCCGGTCATCAGCACGCGGCGGATGCGACCGCCCCACGACTCCTCGGCAGCCCCGCCGCCGGCACCTGCGCCGGCGCCTCCGGACGCGTCGCCCTCGACCTTCGGCGATCCGGCCGGGTCGGCGGCGTACTTCAGCGCCTCGGCGATCATCGCGTCGGCGTCGTCGATCGGCCGCTTCACACCGGAGCTGACCATGGGCTTGCCGGCGAAGCGGCTGCGGTCACGGACCCCCACGTCGACAGCGAAGATCACGGCACCGGCCGCGGCGATGGTGCCGGGTGCGAGCGGCGTCGAGCCGGCCGAGCCCTGCGTCTCGACCTCGAGCTGCACGCCGGCGCGCTCGGCGGCGGCCTCGAGGGCCTCGGCCGCCATGTAGGTGTGCGCGATGCCGGTCGGGCAGGCGGTGACCGCGACGAGCGACGGCTTGCCGCCGGACGTCGCCGCGGGTGCAGCGGCCGGCGCTGCCTGCGGGGTCGAGGTGACCTCGCCGGCGGGGGTGGCGGCACCCGAGGGGGCACCGGACGGAGCCGGCTTGCTGGTCGAGGGGGCCGGCTCGCCCAGCTCGTGGGCGATCAGGTCGACGACGTCCTGGGGCGTCTCGGCCGTGCGCAGCGCGTCGGTGAAGGCGGGCTTCACGAGGGCGCGGGCGAGCTTGGTGAGGATCGTGAGGTGGTCGGCGTCGCCGCCGGCCGGGGCGGCGATCAGGAAGGCGAGGTCGGCCGGGCCGTCCTTGGCACCGAAGTCGACCGGCGGGTCGAGCCGGGCGAACGCCAGGGTCGGGGTCTCCACCCCGGTCGTGCGGCAGTGGGGGATCGCGATGCCACCGGGCAGCCCCGTCGCCGAGGTCGACTCGCGCGCGAACGCGTCGGTGATCAGCTGGTCCTTGTCGCTGGCGCGTCCGGCGTCCTCGACGACGGCGGCGAGGGCGCGGATCACGTCCTGCTTGTCGGCACCCCAGTCGGCACCGAGGCGCACGAGGTCGGTGGTGATCAGGTCGGTCATGCGGTGCCTCCCGAAGAAGCGGTCAGTGCGGTGACGCCGACGAGCTCCGTGCGGAGCTGCGAGGGCAGGGGGATGGTGGTGCCAGGTAGTCCTGCGGCGGCGCTGCCGTAGGCCACAGCCAACGCCAGGCGCTCGGGAGCCGCAAGACCCCTGATGTCGCCGAGCAGGTAGCCGAAGAGGCTGGAGTCGCCGGCGCCCACGGTGCTGACGACGGTGGTGGGCGGGGGCGTGGCGTGCCACGCACCCTCCGCGGTGACCAGGACGGCGCCGTTGCCGCCGAGCGTCGCCAGCACAGCGCCGACGCCCCGGTCGATGAGCTGGCGAGCGGCGACGGCCGTGGCCGCCGGGTCGGACTCGAGCTCGTCGGCGTCGCCGCCGGTGAAGGAGGCGAGCTCCTCGCCGTTGGGCTTCATCAGGTCGGGCGCGGCGTCGGGCAGCGCCTCGACCAGCGCCTGCAGCGGCGCCTCGCTGGTGTCGACGGCGACGTGGCCGCCGACGGCGCGCAGGCGTCGTACGAGGTCGGCGTAGAAGCCTGCGGGGGCGCCCGCGGGCAGGGAGCCCGCCAGCACGGTCCACGCGGCCGTGCCGGCGCGTGCGAGCACGGCCTCCACCATCCGCTCGAGGTCGTCGTGGGCGACCTCGGCGCCGGGGGAGTTGAGCTTGGTGGTCGTCCCGTCGGGCTCGGTGATGGTCAGGTTGACCCGCACCGCCCCGGCCGGGCGCACGGGGCGGCAGTCGATGCCGGCGCCGAGCAGCTCGAGCACGAACGGGTCGTCCTTGAGGGCGGGTACGACGGCGATGCTGGGGATGTCGGCGCTCACCGCGGCGCGGGAGATGTTGACCCCCTTGCCGCCGGCCTGCGACGTCACCGAGAGCACCCGGTGGACCTGGCCACGGCTGAGCTCACCGTCGAGCGCGACGGTGCGGTCGAAGCTCGGGTTGGGGGTCAGGGTCAGGATCATGCGATCACTACCTCGATTCCGGCGGATTCCAGCGCGCGGCGGTCCGCGGCTTCGATGTCGCTGTCGGTGACCAGCACGTCCAGACTGTCGAGCGTCGCGAAGCGCACCGCGGTCTCGACGCCGAACTTGGTGGAGTCGGCGAGCACGACGGTCCGGCGCGCGCACGCGATCATCGCGCGCTTGCTGGCGGCCTCGTCGCTGTCGGGGGTGGTCAGCCCGTGGCCCACCGTGATGCCGTTGGTGGCGATGAAGGCCACGTCGGCGCGGAGCTCGGCGAGCGCGGCGACGGTGTCGGCGCCGACGGCTGCGTGGGTGGCCGGGCGGACCTTGCCGGGCAGCAGGTGGAGCTCGATCTGCGGCAGTCCGGCGAGGCGGGTGGCGACCGGCACAGCGTGCGTGACGACGGTCAGCCGGTGGTCGCGGGGGAGCGCGGCGGCGAAGCGCGAGGTCGTGCTGCCGGCGTCGATGACCACGACGGAGTCGGGGGAGGGCAGCAGGGAGAGCGCCGCGGTCGCGATCGCCTCCTTGGCCTGGGTGTTGGACTGGTCGCGCTCGCCGATGCCGGACTCGATGACGGTGAGCGAGCCGGCGGGCACCGCGCCCCCGTGCACACGCCGGACGAGACCCATCCGGTCGAGGGTGGAGAGGTCACGGCGTACGGTCTCCGTGGTCACGTCGAACTCCTCGGACAGCTGGACGACGGACAGGCGGCCTCGACGGCTGATCAGGTGAGCCATCGCCTGCTGGCGCTCTTCGGCGTACATGGTCCTCCCGGGATCTGTGTATGTGTTGTTTTAGTCCCGAACGTGTTGCTTGTCAACAAGCCTAGGCTCTACGGTGTGTCCATGACCACACCCGAGAGCCCCTCCCTCAGCGGGACCCCGGTCGTTCCGGGTGTTGCCGCAGGCCCCGTCCTCCACGTGCGCGGCGAGGTGTCGCCCGACGCGATCGCCCGGTTCGGTGAGGGCGACTTCGCCGACGCCGACGCAGCCCTCGCGGCCTACGACGACGCAGCGGCCGCCTTGGCCGACACGTTCACCGCGAAGGCGGGCAAGGCGCAGGGCGCCGCCGCCGAGGTGCTGACAGCGAGCGCCGGCCTCGCGCGCGACAAGGGCCTGCGTGGCGCGGTGTCGAAGAACCTGCAGGCCGGCCAGGGCCCGGTGGCCGCGGTCCAGGGTGCCGTCGAGCAGTTCGTCACGATCTTCACCAACATGGGCGGCCTGATGGCCGAGCGGGTCACCGACCTGCGCGACATCGAGCGCCGCGTCGTCGCCCACCTCGTCGGCGAGCCGGAGCCGGGTGTGCCGACGCCGAAGGAGCCCTCGATCCTGGTGGCCGAGGACCTCGCCCCGAGCGACACCTCCGGTCTCGACCCGTCGCTGGTGACCGCGCTGGTCACCGAGCGTGGCGGCGCGACCAGCCACACCGCGATCATCGCCAGGCAGCTCGGCATCCCGTGCATCGTCGGTGCCGCCGGCATCACCGGGCTCGCTGCCGGCACGTTCGTCGTCGTCGACGGCGAGTCCGGCACGATCGAGCAGGGCGCCGACCCCGAGGAGGCCCGGGCGCGGGTCGAGGAGAGCCGGCGCCTGCGCGAGGAGCTCGCGAGCTGGAGCGGCCCGGCCTCGACCGCGGACGGCATGCCGTTCAAGCTGCTCGCCAACGTCGCCGACGGTGCCTCCGCGGAGACCGCGGGCGTCGAGCCGGTCGGTGGCGTGGGCCTGTTCCGCACCGAGCTGTGCTTCCTCGACCGCAAGGAGGAGCCGAGCGTCGAGGAGCAGGCCGACATCTACAGCGCCGTCCTCGCGCCCTACTCCGACGACCGCTACGTCGTCGTGCGCACCCTCGACGCCGGCTCCGACAAGCCGATCGCGTTCGCCACCCACGAGGGCGAGGAGAACCCCGCCCTCGGCGTCCGTGGCCTGCGGCTCAGCTTCGACAACCCCGGCCTGATGGAGCGCCAGCTCGACGGCATCGCGGCCGCCGCCGAGAGGACCGGCACCGAGACCTGGGTGATGGCACCGATGGTCGCCACCGTCGCCGAGGCCGCCGACTTCGCCGAGAAGGTCAAGAGCCGCGGGCTCAAGGCGGGCGTCATGGTGGAGATCCCGAGTGCGGCGCTGCTCGCGCACCGGATGCTCGAGGTCGTCGACTTCCTCTCGATCGGCACCAACGACCTCACCCAGTACGCCATGGCGGCCGACCGCATGGCCACCGACCTGGCGCACCTGACTGATCCCTGGCAGCCGGCCGTGCTCCAGCTCATCGCGATCACCGCCCACGCCGGCACCGAGGCGGGCAAGCCCGTCGGCGTCTGCGGGGAGGCTGCGGCCGACCCGCTGCTCGCGACGGCGCTCATCGGCATGGGCATCACGTCGCTCTCGATGGCCGCCCGCGCCGTGCGCCCCGTCGGCGCCCAGCTCGGCAAGGTCACCTTCGAGACGTGCGAGGCCGCCGCCGAGGCCGCCCTCGGCGCCCCCGACCCGATGGCCGCCCGTGCGGCCGTCCGTGAGCTGCTGGGCCACTGAGGCCTTGAGCCCATCGACTCCTCGCCCCGCCGGGCGAGACCAGCCCCGGGAGCTCCGTCTCCGTCCCGGGGCAACGGTGTCGTCCCCGGAGGCCCCGTCCCACTCACCTTGGAGGAAGCATGACCTCAGCGTATGACCGCTACCGCGCGGCCGATCTCGACGTGCCCGACGGCGCCTGGGCCTGGCAGCTGCACGGCGCGGGCGAGGACAACATGGGCAAGGACGACGGCCCCGAGCTGCTCCCCGTCCCCACGCCCGACGCCGACCACATGCTGGTGCGCATCGACAGCGTGGGCCTCTGCTTCTCCGACGTGAAGATCATGCGCCAAGGCGGCAGCCACCCGAAGCTCTACAACCGCGACCTGGCCCACGACCCCACCCGGCTGGGGCACGAGGTCAGCCTCACCGTCATCGAGGTCGGCGACCACCTGAAGGACCGCTACCACGCGGGCCAGCGCCTCGCCGTGCAGCCAGACATCTACCAGGACGGCAAGAGCACCGCCTACGGCTACACGATCCCCGGCGGCCTGATCCAGTACCACCTCATGGGCGCGGAGATGCTCGAGACCGACGACGGCGCCTGCCTGCTGCCGCTCCCGGACTCGTTCGGCTACGCCGAGGCCTCCACGCTGGAGCCGTGGGGCTGCGTGATGGCGGCCTACACCCAGCGTCGCCGACTCGAGCCCAAGGGCGGCGGGACCATGTGGATCGTCGGCCGGCCAGGCGACGAGAGGGAGTACGACTTCTCGTCCGGGCTGGACGCACCGGCCACCATCGTGCTGACCGACGTCCCGGCCTCCGTGGCGAGGCTGGTCGAGGCCACCTCGGCGACCGTGGTCGTCCGCGACGGCATCGGCACCGACGACTTCCAGGCGCTCGTGGACGAGCTGACCGACGGCACGGGCTTCGACGACATCGTCATGCTCGACCCGCGCTCCGCGGACACCGTCGGCGCCGTCGCGACGCACATCGCCCGGCGGGGCACCCTCAACATGGTGGGCGAGACCGCCCTCGACGGCCTGGTGAGCACCGACGTGGGCCGGCTCCACTACGACTACACCGCCTACGTCGGTGGCCGCGGTCCGGACATCGCCGCCTCCTACGGAGAGGCGCGCAACCGCTGCGACCTGCGTCGCCAGGGCGTCACGGTCTTCGTCGGCGCCGGAGGGCCGATGGGCCTGATGCACGTCCAGCGAGCCATCCAGCAGGCCGACGGTCCGCGCACCATCGTGGCCACGGAGGTCAGCGACGAGCGCCTCAAGAGCCTCGAGGACCGCCTGGCCCACCTCGCGGAGAGCAACGGCTGCGAGCTGATCACCTTCAACTCGCAGACCTCGGAGGTGTCCCTCCACGACTTCGTCATGGGCCTCACCGACGACCGGGGCGCCGACGACGTGGTCGTCAGCGTCCCCATCGCGGACGTGATGGCCGAGGCCGACACCCTGATGAGGTCGGACGGCATGCTGGTCTTCTTCGCCGGGGTGCCCAACGGCACGCTGGCGCCGGTCAACCTGAGCGAGGTGTACCTCGACAACGCCCAGTACACCGGGACGTCGGGACTGACGATCCACGACCAGCAGCAGGTGGTCGACCTGGCCACCCGCGGCGAGCTGTCACCGGGATCGATCGTCGGCGCCGTGGGCGGCATGCGGGCCGCGAAGGACGGGCTCCAGGCCCTCGTGGACGGCAGCTACTCAGGCAAGGTGCTGATCTTCCCCCAGATCGACGATCTCCCGCTGATGGGGCTCGACGAGCTCGAGGAGAAGCTGCCCGAGGTCGCCGCCAAGCTCGGTCCCGGCAACACGTGGAACGGCGAGGTCGAGAAGGCGCTGTTCGACAGCCAGCTCGGCGGGTAGGGGAGCCCGCGGTCGGTCGCCGACCACCTGGTTCCTCCGCCGCCGAGGACACGTGGGCGCTCGTTTCCTGAGAAAGCCACACAGTCGGGCACGAAATCGTGCCCGAATGCTTGGCAACATGCCCGTTCGTGCGGTTTAATCACGGCATCATGTGATGGGGGTCACCCACCCCCTGGCTCAACTGGAGGACATCAAGCATGGCGACCACAACTTCCACTCCGGCGTCGAGCACCGGCGCGCGGGTGCGCGTGCAGAAGTTCGGCACGTTCCTCTCCAACATGGTCATGCCCAACATCGGCGCGATCATCGCGTGGGGCCTGATCACCGCGTTCTTCATCCCGGTGGGCTGGACGCCCAACGAGAAGATCGCGACCATCGTGGGCCCGGGCATCTACTACCTGATCCCGCTGCTGATCGCCTACACCGGCGGCTACAACATCTACAAGGTCCGCGGCGGCGTGGTCGGTGCCACCGCGACGATGGGCATCATCATGGCGACCAGCTCGCCGCTCTTCAACGAGGTCTACACCGAGACCGGCGGCTCGCCGATGTTCCTCGGCGCGATGATCATGGGCCCGCTCGGCGGCTACGTGATCATGAAGCTCGACGGCCTGTGGGACGGCAAGATCAAGCCCGGCTTCGAGATGCTCGTCAACAACTTCTCGGCCGGCATCGCGGGCGCGCTCATGGCCATCGGCGCCATGTTCATCCTCGGCCCGATCGTCCGCGCCGTGATGGAGATCCTCGGCAACGTCGTCGAGTTCCTCGTCGACAACAGCCTCCTGCCGTTCACCGCGATCTTCATCGAGCCCGCCAAGGTGCTGTTCCTCAACAACGCGATCAACCACGGCGTGCTGACCCCCCTCGGCCTCGACCAGGCCAAGCAGATCGGTCACTCGGCCCTGTTCCTGCTCGAGGCCAACCCCGGCCCGGGTGCCGGCATGCTCCTCGCGTTCATGTTCTTCGGCAAGGGTGTCTCGAAGGCGACCGCCCCCGGCGCGCTGGTCATCCAGTTCCTCGGCGGCATCCACGAGGTCTACTTCCCCTACGTGCTCGCCAAGCCGCGCCTGCTCCTCGCCCTGATCGCCGGTGGCGCCACCGGCACCCTGATGAACGTCATCTTCGACTCCGGCCTGGTCGCACCGGCCGCGCCCGGATCGATCTTCGCGGTGTACTCGTCGGTGGCCAAGGGGAGCGTCCTCGGCGTGACCCTGTGCTGGTCGAGCGCGCTCATCGTGACCTTCGTCGTCGCCGCCATCCTGCTCAAGCTCGACCGGAGCGAGGAGGACGTCGACCTGGCCGCCGCCACCGCGCAGATGGAGGCCAACAAGGGCAAGAAGTCCTCGGTCGCCAGCGCGCTGACCGGTGGCACCGCCGCCACCGCCACCACCGCCACCGCGACCAAGGAGATCCGCAACATCGTGTTCGCCTGCGACGCCGGCATGGGCTCCTCGGCGATGGGCGCCTCGGTGCTCCGCAAGAAGATCCAGGACTCGGGCCACTCCGAGGTCACGGTGGTCAACAAGGCCATCTCCAACCTGACCGACGACATCGACCTGGTGGTCACCCACCAGGACCTGACGGACCGCGCCCGGGAGAAGACCCCGTCCGCGATCCACGTGTCGGTCGACAACTTCATGGGCAGCCCCCGCTACGACGAGATCGTCGCGATGGTCCAGGAGAACAACCCGTCCTGATGCGACGGGTGACCCGTCCCGAGCGGGTCACGTGACACGGGCCCGGTCCTCCTCCGCGGAGCGCCGGGCCCGTTGTCGTACGACGTCCGGCCGCACCGGCCGGCACCCCGGTCCACCACCACCGATGTGGTGTGATGGGCGCCACGAGCCACCTGCCGTCCGTGACGGCGACGAACTGCTGAGGAGTGACAGATGAGCGACGTACTGAGCCGGGAGTCGATCGTGCTGGGCGGCCAGGCCCGCGACCGTGACGGTGCGATCACCGAGGCCGGCAACCTGCTGGTGGCCAGCGGGGCGGTGCCGGAGGCCTACGTCGAGGCGATGCACGAGCGCGAGACCTCGGTGTCGACGTTCATGGGCAACGGCCTGGCGATCCCGCACGGCACCAACGAGGCCAAGTCGCTCATCGAGCACACGGCGATCTCCTTCGTGCGCTACGACGAGCCCGTCGACTGGAAGGGCAGCCCGGCGAAGTACGTCGTCGGCATCGCCGGTGCCGGCGACGATCACCTGGTGGTGCTCCAGGCGCTCGCGGGCGCCTTCACCGACGACGCCAAGATCGCCGCCCTCGATGCGGCGCAGAGCCCGGACGACATCCTCGCCGTCCTCGGTGACGTCAGCGCCTGACGACTCCTCGACGAGAGCCCCCGCCGGTGCGACCGGCGGGGGCTCTCGTGCGTCTCAGCTGATCAGTCGGTCGATGTCGGCGAACCCTGTCGCGTCGCCGACGAGCACCTCGCTGCGACGGCCGTCGACGGACACCGGGACGTCGCCTGCGACGGTGATCCGGCGCACCTCGCGGGGCTCCTCACCGAAGTCGGCGACGGCGTAGTGCTGGGTGGCCCGGTTGTCCCAGATGGCGACGTCGCCCTCCTGCCAGGTCCAGCGGATGGTGTTCTCCAGGCGGGTGACCCGGTTCTGGAGCAGGTTGAAGAGCGTGCTCGACTCGAGCTGGTTGAGGCCGACGAACTGCTTGACGAAGTGGCCGAGCAGCAGGGCGCGCTCCCCGGTCTCGGGGTGCACCCGCACGACCGGGTGCTGCGTCTCGTAGGTCGTGCGCCGGAACTCCGCGCGCCGGGCGACGGCGACGGCGTCGTCGTGGTCCTCGGTCTCGTCGCGGTCGGCGTAGTCGTAGGCGTTGGTGTGCACCGCCCACAGGTTCTCGACCAGCGCCTTGAGCGGGTCGGGGAGCCGGTCGTAGGCGTCGACGGTGTTGGCCCACACCGTGTTGCCGCCGTAGGGCGGGATCGTCACTCCGCGCAGCACGCTGAAGGCCGGCACCCGGTCGACGAAGGTGACGTCGGTGTGCCAGCTGTTGGCGGCCATGCCCTTGTTGGCGGTGAGGGTGTAGATCCGCTCGCTGCCGGTGTTGACCGTCGGGTGCGCCGTGGTGAGCGGTCCGAGCCGCTCGGCGAAGGCGATGTGGGCATCGTCGTCGAGGTGCTCCTGGCCGCGGAGGAAGACGACCTTGTGCGCCAGGATCGCCTCGCGCACGCGCTGCACGGTGGCGTCGTCGAGGCTGCCGGAGAGCCGGACGCCGTCGATGCGGGCGCCGATGCGACCACCGAGCCGGTGCACCCGGACGTCCTCGGCGGCGATGTGGTCCTGCTCGAGCTGGAGGGTCATGAGCGTGCCTTTCCGAGATTTGTCTATCGGTTCAGTAGACAATGAACCACGACCTGCGGGCGAACCGCACGACGTCAACGCCGGGTTGCGCCTGCGGGCCGCGAGGCGGGACCTGCCGTCGACACGCCGCCGCTGTTCCATGGCGCGTGGTACTTCGCAGTGCGTAGTAGTGTGCGGCGCATGGATCAGACGCAGCTCTTGAAGGGAGTGCTCGACCTCGCCGTCCTCGCGGTCGTGCAGGGGGAGGACGGCTACGGCTACGACATCGTCCGGCGCATGCGCGACGGCGGCCTGAGCGAGGTCGGCGACGCCTCGGTCTACGGCACGCTCCGTCGCCTCTACGCCGCCGGCGCGCTGACGTCGTACGTCGTCCCGTCCGAGAGCGGCCCGCACCGCAAGTACTACGGGATCACGCCGATCGGTCGCGACCAGCTCAAGCGCCAGGGCGACGACTGGCGAGCCTTCGCCACCACCCTGGACGGGCTCCTCGCCGGACCCGTTCCGCACCCCACCTCCCAGGGAGCCAGCGCATGAACACCACCGAACTCCCCGTCCGTCCCGACGTCTCCGCGTTCGTCGCGCGGGTCCGCGAGCTGCTCGACGACCTCTCCGACGAGGACCGGCTCGAGCTGACCGAGGGTCTCGAGGCGGACCTCACCGACCAGGTCGCCGAGCACGGCGGGGCGGTGCTCGGCGACCCGGTGGAGTACGCCCGCGAGCTGCGCGCCGCAGCCGGGTTCGAGCCGGCGGCGCGTCCCTCGATCCTGCGAGGTGGTGTGGGACTGGGAGACCTCGCGCGCGAGGGCGTCGAGCGTTGGGACCGGTGGATCTCGCACCCGCGGGTGGCGCCGGTGTGGCAGGGGATCCTCGTCCTGCGGCCGGCATGGTGGGTGCTGCGTGCGTGGGCGGCAGCGGTCGTCGTCGCCCGGCTCGTGCCGGGCTGGTACGACTACGGCTTCGTCTGGCTGCCCGGGGTCGAGCAGGCCACGGCCCTGCTCATCCTGCTCGTGTGCGTCGTCGGCAGCACGCTTGTCGGGCTCGGCCGGGTGTGGCCCGGTGGCAGCACCGCCGTGCTGGCGCGGACGGTCCTGCTGCTGCTGAACCTCGGCGCGATCCTGGCGGTGCCGGTGATCCTGGGGCAGCTCGAGCAGCAGTCGTGGAACCGCTACGACGACGGCTACAGCGACGGTCAGTGGGACGCGGGCCAGGGTGGCCTGACGAACCGCGGCAACGAGGTCTGCAACATCTCGGCCTACGACGCCGAGGGCCAGCCATTGACCGGCGTCCAGCTCTTCGACCAGTCCGGTCGGCCGCTCGCTGTCGGCTGCTACGACCAGCAGGCCGTCAAGGTGCCGTGGGTGCTCGGCGACGTCACGCGCTGGAACGTCTACCCGCTGGGGGAGCGTGACCGTCCGGCGCGCTCGGAGCGACGACGTGCGGACCTCACGGGCGCGGCCTTCCCGACGCCCGACCGGGCCACCGCGCCCGAGGTCACCAACCCCCTCGTGCCCGAGCCGAGGTCGCGCGACGGCCGGGCGGACGAGAAGGAAGCGGAAGGGAAGAGGTCCGACCGGGAGGACGGCCGCTCCGGCGGCACCGCGTACGACCGGAGGCGATGACCTCGGTCCGCACGGTCATGGGGAGTGGTCGCGGGGGCGACCGCTCCCCATGACGTCCCGGGCGCGCCCGGGTCAGGCGGGCGTCACCGCGACGGGTACGCCGTTGAGGGCGGCGTTGCCCGACACGTCGAGCAGCTCGGGGTCGGTGAGGTCGTTGACGGACACGCCGGGCACCTCGCGGCTGCGGGTCATCAGGACGCCGTCCCTCGCGTGGCCGTAGCCGTGGGGGAGCGAGACCACCCCGGGCATCAGGTCGTCGGAGGCGGCGACCTCCACCTCGACCGAGCCGACCCGCGAGGTGACCCGCACGCGTGCGCCGTCGGTGATCTCGCGGGAGGCGAGGTCGGCCGGGTTCATCAGCAGCTGGTGGCGGGCGCGGCCCTTGGTCAGGCGCTGCGAGTTGTGCATCCACGAGTTGCAGTCCTGCTGGTGCCGCCGTCCGATGAGCAGCAGCTCGTGGTCGGCGGGCGTCGCGACCGCGGCCAGGCGGGCGACGTCCTCGACGACGAGCGCGGGCGCGAGGTCGACCCGCTTGCCCTTCGCCGGCAGGCGTCGCGGGAGCTGGCCCCCGCGCAGCGGACCGAGGTCGAGGCCCGACGGGCGGGCACGCAGCTTCTTCATGGTCACGCCGCTGTCGCCACGCCGCAGGAGCCCGGTGATGAGCAGGGTCGGGCTCGCGGTGAGCCGGGCGCGCTGCACGAGCTGTTTCCTCAGCGGTGGCTTGCGGGTGAGCCGCGCGGTGGTGCGCAGCGTGATCTCGCGGAAGATCTGCCAGTCGTGGCGCTGGTCGGCGTCCTTCTCGAAGACCGCCGGGGTGAAGCGCGCGGTGTTGCGGACAGCGAGCAGGTGGAAGACCAGGTCGTAGTGGTCGCGCTCGAGGGCAGTCGTCGGCGGCAGGATCACGTCGGCGTGACGGGTCGTCTCGTTGACGTAGATGTCGACGGCCGCCATGAAGTCGAGTCCGCGCAGCGCACCGTCGAGGCGCGACCCGTCGGGCGTGGAGAGGACGGGGTTGCCGGCGACCGTGAGCACGGCGCGCACCTGCCCCTCGCCGGGCGTCTCGATCTCCTCGCGCAGTGCCGAGACCGGCAGCTCGCCGGCCGTCTCGGGCAGGCCGCGCACCCGCGAGCGCCAGGCGTCGAAGTGCCCGCGACCGATGAGGCCGGTGCCCACCGCGTCGATCGCCGGTGAGGTGAACATCGCCCCACCCGGTCGGTCGAGGTTGCCGCTGAGGACGTTGAGGCAGGTGACCGCCCACTGGCAGACCGTGCCCCACGGCCCGGCGGAGACGCCGATGCGGCTGTAGACGACACCGGCGTCGGCGGCCACGAGCTCGCGGGCGAGACGGCGTACGACGTCGGCCGGGAGGCCGCTCATCGCCTCGGCGCGCTCGGGGGTGAAGTCCGCGACGAGCCCGACCACCGTGTCCAGGCCGTCGACGTAGGACGCGGCCGGCGGCAGCCGGTCGGCGAGCTCGGTGGTGAGCACGTGCAGCAGGGCGAGCAGGACCCATGCGTCGGTGCCGGGTCGGACGAAGTGGTGCTCGTCGGCGACCTTCGCGGTCTCCGTGCGGCGCGGGTCGAGCACGACCATCCGGCCGCCGCGGGAGCGGAGGTCGCGCACCCGCCGTGGGAAGTCGGGCACGGTCATCAGAGAGCCGTTGGACGCCATCGGGTTCGCGCCGATCACCAGGAACCACGACGTCCGGTCGATGTCGGGGATCGGGAGGAAGAGCTGGTGGCCGAACACCAGGTGCGCCACCAGCTGGTGGGGGAGCTGGTCGACCGACGTCGCGGAGTAGCGGTTCCTCGTCCGGAACGACTTGAACATGGCAGTGCCGTGGGTCATCGCGCCGAGGCTGTGCGCGTTGGGGTTGCCGAGGTAGACGCCCAGCGCGTCGTCGCCGTGCTCGTTGATGGTCGCGGCCAGGCGCTCGGCGACGAGGTCGAACGCCTCGTCCCAGCCGATCTCCTCCCACGTCGCGCCGGCACCCTCGCCGACCCGCCTCACCGGTCGCCGCAACCGGTCGGGATCGGCGTACACGTCCCCGATCGCGACGCCCTTGGGGCAGACGTGGCCGCGCGAGAGCGGGTCGGCGGGATTGCCGCGGACACCGGTCACGTCACGGCCCTCGATCGTGATCTCGAGGCCGCAGATCGCCTCGCAGAGGTTGCAGACCCCGATCCGCTTCTCGACTGGCACCCCCCGATCAAAGCACGCGACGCTCACCTCGGGGTGGGTTCCGCACCGGGAGCCCGGTGGTGCACACTTGCCGCCGCCGGGCTGGAGCCGGGCATCACCGACACGAAGGGGAGAACGCCATGGGCTACGGAGGACCGATCGGTCTCATCGTCATCGGGCTGGTGCTGTCGCTGGCGCTGACCGAGCAGCAGGTGGGACCCGTCCAGGTCACCACGGTGGGCTGGATCCTCGTCGCCGCGGGTGCGGTCTGGCTGCTGCTCACCCTCGTGCAGCAGAACACCCGCCGCCAGCAGACCACCACCGCCACCACGACCGACGCGTCCGGTCGTCAGGCGACCACGCAGCGCACCACCGAGTCCGACCCGCCCCCGCCGGCGGTCTGAGCACCTCCGAGCAACTTCGAGCCCCGTCGAGCCCCTCTGCGGCCATCGCCCGCGCCCGGTCCGCGACCCTCGTGGATTGGGCCGCGGTCGTGCGCCTCGATATGCTTCCCCGGTTGCCCACACGGGTGACATGCCGTCATGACGGCCGCGGAACCAGAGTGCCCCGGTGAACAGGCCCGGGCGCGCCGCGCAACGAGAACCGAAGGAGCCCCCATGTCGATTGGTACCGACGCGGAGACCAAGAAGAAGATCATCGCCGAGTACGCCGTTGTCGAGGGTGACACCGGTTCCCCCGAGGTCCAGATCGCGCTGCTCAGCCACCGCATCTCGCACCTCACCGAGCACCTCAAGCAGCACAAGCACGACCACCACAGCCGTCGTGGCCTGCTGCTGCTGGTCGGCCAGCGCCGTCGCCTGCTGAACTACCTGCAGAAGACCGAGATCGAGCGCTACCGCTCGATCATCGAGCGCCTCGGCCTCCGACGCTGAACCACTGGAGCGGTTCCCCGACACGGGGAGCCGCTCCGCTCGGTTTCGGGGGTCCCGCCGCGCTAGTGTCGGCCCCGGAACCACACAACTGAACACACAGAGATCCAGGAGCGACCCGCGAATCCCGGCTCGGTCCTCGGTAGTGGCTCTCAGATCCTCGATCTGCGGGCTTCGATCGAAGACCGGCACCTCATGCGGCGTCGCGGATCGCTCCGCGAAGAGAAAGCAGATCCTGCTTCCATGAGTGAACCCATCATCTCCGCTGTCGAGACCGTTCTCGACAACGGCTCCTTCGGCAAGCGCACGGTCAAGTTCGAGACCGGCCTGCTCGCCCGCCAGGCGGCCGGTGCCGTCACGGCCTACCTCGACGACGAGACCATGCTGCTCTCGGCGACGACCGCGGGCAAGACGCCCAAGGACCACTTCGACTTCTTCCCCCTGACGATCGACGTCGAGGAGCGGATGTACGCCGTGGGCCAGATCCCCGGCTCGTTCTTCCGGTCCGAGGGCCGCCCGGGCGAGGACGCGATCCTCGCCTGCCGCCTGATCGACCGCCCGCTGCGCCCGACCTTCAAGAAGGGCCTGCGCAACGAGGTCCAGGTCGTCATCACCGTCATGGCGCTCGACCCGAACATGCCCTACGACGTGCTCGCCATCAACGCAGCGTCCATGTCCACCCAGCTCTCGGGCCTGCCGTTCTCCGGTCCGGTCGGTGGCGTCCGCGTGGCGCTCATCGAGGGCCAGTGGGTCGCCTTCCCGTCGCACTCGCAGCTCGAGAACGCCGTCTTCGACATGGTCGTCGCCGGTCGCGTCACCGACTCGGGCGACGTCGCCATCATGATGGTGGAGGCCGAGGCCCCCGAGGAGACCATCGCCCTCATCCAGGGCGGCGCCCAGGCGCCCACCGAGGAGGTCGTGGCCAGCGGCCTCGACGCCGCGAAGCCCTTCATCAAGCAGCTGTGCGAGGCGCAGTCGCAGCTCGCCGCCGAGGCCGCGAAGCCGGTCCAGGACTTCCCGGTCTTCCTCGACTACGAGGACGACGTCTACGCCGCGGTCGAGTCCGCCGCCAAGGCCGACCTCACCGCCGCCATGCAGATCGGCGACAAGCAGGAGCGCGAGGCGAGGACCGACGAGCTCAAGGCGTCGCTGCTCGAGTCGCTCGCCGGCCAGTTCGAGGGCCGCGAGAAGGAGATCGGGGCGGCCTTCCGCTCGCTCAACAAGGCGGTCGTGCGCGAGCGCGTCCTGCGCGACAAGATCCGCATCGACGGCCGCGGCCTGGCCGACATCCGTCCGCTGCACTCCGAGGTCGACGTGATCCCGCGCGTCCACGGCTCCGCGCTGTTCGAGCGTGGCGAGACCCAGATCCTGGGCGTCACCACCCTCGACATGCTCAAGATGGAGCAGCAGCTCGACACGCTCTCCCCGGAGAAGCACCGCCGCTACATGCACAAGTACGTCTTCCCGCCGTTCTCCACCGGCGAGACCGGCCGCGTGGGCTCGCCCAAGCGTCGCGAGGTCGGCCACGGCGCCCTGGCGCGTCGCGCCCTCCTGCCCGTGCTGCCCTCGCGCGAGGAGTTCCCCTACGCGATCCGCCAGCTCTCCGAGGCGATGGGCTCCAACGGCTCCACCTCGATGGGCTCGGTCTGCGCCTCGACCCTGTCGCTGCTGCAGGCCGGCGTGCCGCTCAAGGCGTCCGTCGCGGGCATCGCGATGGGCCTCATCTCCGGTGAGGTCGACGGCGAGACCCAGTACGTCGCGCTGACCGACATCCTCGGTGCCGAGGACGCGTTCGGCGACATGGACTTCAAAGTCGCCGGCACGCGCGAGTTCGTCACGGCCCTCCAGCTCGACACCAAGCTCGACGGCATCCCTGCCGAGGTGCTCGCCTCCGCGCTGACCCAGGCCCGCGACGCGCGCCTGGCGATCCTCGACGTGATGGCCGAGGCGATCGACGCGCCGGAGGAGATGTCGGTCCACGCGCCGCGCATCATCACCGTCCGCGTGCCCGTCGACAAGATCGGCGAGGTGATCGGTCCGAAGGGCAAGATCATCAACCAGATCCAGGACGACACGGGCGCGACGCTGTCCATCGAGGACGACGGCACGGTCTACATCGGTGCGACCAACGGCGAGGCTGCCGAGGCCGCCAAGGCCGCGGTCAACGCGATCGCCAACCCGACGATGCCCGAGATCGGCGAGCGCTACCTCGGCACCGTCGTGAAGACCACCAACTTCGGTGCCTTCGTCTCGCTCATGCCGGGCAAGGACGGCCTGCTCCACATCAGCAAGCTCCGTGCCCTGGCCGGTGGCAAGCGCGTGGAGGCCGTCGAGGACGTCCTCTCGGTCGGCCAGAAGGTCCAGGTCTCGATCGCCGAGATCGACGACCGCGGCAAGCTCTCGCTGGTCCCCGTCGTCGACGAGGCCGAGGGCTCCGAGGAGTCCGACGAGGCGACCGACGCCGAGTGATCCTCACCTGACGCACCACCCACGACCGGTCGGCCGCCTGGCCGGCCGGTCGTGGGCCCTTTTCAGGGCACAGCACCACCCCGAGCAGCAGGCTCGTGGCTCTCCCGCCATCACCGAAGGACCCCCGTGCAGAAGAACGGCACCACCCGCACCCTCCACACCGTCAAGGACGCCGAAGGTGCGGTGACCTCCCGAGTCCGTCGTACGGTCCTGCCCAGCGGCCTGCGCATCGTCACCGAGCAGATGGCCGGCTCCCGCTCGGCCAGCATCGGCGTGTGGGTCAACGTCGGGTCGCGCGACGAGACCCCGGCCCTGCACGGCTGCTCGCACTTCCTCGAGCACCTGCTCTTCAAGGGCACCCCGGAGCGCTCCGCGATGGACATCTCCGTCGCGCTCGACGCGGTCGGCGGGGAGTTCAACGCCTTCACGACGAAGGAGTACACCGTCTTCCACGCCCGGGTCCTCGACGAGGACCTCGCGACGGCCGTCGACGTGCTCGGCGACATGATCACCGCCTCGACCATCACCGCGTTCGACGTCGACGCCGAGCGCGACGTGATCCTCGACGAGATCGCCATGCACGACGACGACCCCGACGACGTGGTCCACAACCTCTTCGCCCAGCAGGCCTGGGGCGCCAACACCCCGCTCGGTCGGCCGATCGCCGGCACCGAGGCCTCGATCAGCGCGATGACGCGGGCCCAGGTCCACCGCTTCTACCGCCGCCACTACCGTCCCGACAACATGGTCGTGTCGGTCGCCGGCAACATCGACCACGCCTCGGTCGTACGCCAGGTGCGTGCCGCGTTCGGTCGCGAGGGCTTCCTGGAGGGCGAGGCGACGCCGGCTCCCTCCGAGCAGTCGGAGAAGGCCCGCAAGGTCAGCCCGGGCACCTCGACCACGGTCCGTCCGCTCGAGCAGGTCAACCTCGTGCTCGGCGTGAAGGGCCTGACCCGCACCGACCCGCGGCGCTACGCCCTCGGGGTGCTCAACACCGCCCTCGGCGGCGGCACCTCGTCCCGGATGTTCCAGGAGGTGCGCGAGGTGCGCGGCCTGGCGTACTCCGTCTACTCCTTCGCGACCCACCACGCCGACGCCGGCGTCGTGGGCGTCGCGGTCGGCTGCCTGCCCGGCAAGTACGACGCCGTGCTGGAGACCGTGCGCACCGAGCTCGCCAAGGTGGCCGAGCACGGCCTCACCGAGGAGGAGGTCGAGCGGGGCAAGGGCCAGCTCAAGGGCGGCCTGGTCCTCGGCCTGGAGGACTCCGGGTCGCGGATGTCGCGCATCGGCAAGGCCGAGCTGGTCCACGACGACCTGCTCACCATCGACGAGGTGGTCGCCCGGATCGAGGCCGTCACCCTCGACGACGTGTCGCGGCTCGCGCGCGAGCTGTTCAGCCAGCCCGAGCTGCTCGCGGTCGTCGGTCCGCAGGGCTGACCACCCTCTCCGACCCCGGCTCTGACCCCGGCTCCGGCTGCGGCGCCGGCTCCGCCTCGAGGACGAGCGCCGCTGGTCGTGGCGGCCGCGTCGCGACCAGCACCCCGCCCACGACGAGCACGGCACCGGCGACCTCGCCCCGGCTGACCGTCTCGCCGAGCGCCAGCCACGCCGCGCTCATCCCCACGACGGGGACCAGCATGGAGAACGGCGCCACCGTGCCGGCCGGGTGCCGGGCCATCAGCCACGACCAGATGCCCGAGCCCACCAGGGTCCCGACGACGATGGTGTAGGCCAGCCCGACGAGGGCCGGGAGGGTGGCGGGGGAGCCCCAGTCGGTGAGCGAGTCGGCGATCCGCCTCGGTCCCTCGACGACGAGCGACAGGGCGAGCATCGGCAGCGGTGGCACCACCGACATCCACAGCGTGAGGTGGAGCGGGTGGGGCGCCCGGGCCTGCGCGGTGCAGATGTTGCCCACGGCCCACGCGAGCGCCCCGGCCAGCACGAGCACGAAGGGCGCGAACGCGGCCGGGCCGTCGAGCCGCTGCCAGCCGACGACGGCCAGCCCGACCGCTGCCACCAGCACGCCGAGTGACGCCCGCGGGGCGAGCCGGGTGCGCAGGAACACGCTGGCCAGGACCACGGTGAACGGCGCGGACGCCTGCAGCACCAGCGAGGACAGGCCGGCCGGCATGCCCGCCGCCATGCCCCAGTAGAGGAACAGGAACTGGAACGTGCCGAACCCCAGTCCGTAGCCGACCAGCCACCGCAGGGGGACCTGCGGCACGGGCACGAACAGCATCGTCGGGACGGCGATGAGCGCGAACCGCAGCGCGACGAGGAAGAACGGCGGGAAGTGCTGCAGGGAGGCGTCGATCGCCAGGAAGTTGAGCCCCCAGCAGAGGGCGACGACGACGGCGAGGAGGCGGTGACGGGTGGGCACGGGACCAGCCTCCGGCACGGCATGATGAAGGACAAGTGAAAGAATCACACCTCGTTGTGTAGGCTGGCTACATGGACGTGAGGCACCTCGAACTGCTCCGCGAGCTGGACGACCGCGGCAGCGTGACCGCGGTCGCCGCCGCCGGCCACCGGACCCCGTCGGCGGTGTCCCAGCAGCTCAGGAGCGCCGAACGCGCGTTCGGCGCCACGCTCGTCGAGGCGAGCGGTCGTGGGCTCCGGCTCACGGAGGCGGGAAGGGTGCTCGCGGAGGCGGCCCGCGACGTCGCGGTGGCGATCGCCGAGGCCGAGGCGCGGTGGCAGGAGTTCCACGGCACTGCGGCCGGAACGGTGTCCGTGGCCGCGCTGCCCAGTGCGGCGACCTTCCTGCTGCCGGGCGTGCTCCGCGAGCTCGCCGACGAGCCGATCGAGGTGGTCTGCACCGACGTCGACATCGCCGAGGCCGCCTTCGCCGGTCAGGTGCTCGACCACGACATCGTGATCGCCCACAGTGCGCACCTCGTGCCTCCGCACACCGAGGACCTGGTCGTCCGGCAGCTCGCGCGCGAGCCCCTCGACATCGCGATGGCCCGCGACCACCCCCTCGCCGGGCACGAGCAGGTGACGGCCGACGACGTGGCCGCGTGGCCGTGGATCGGCGTACCGCTCGGCTATCCGTTCGACACCGTGCGGCTCGCGGTCGAGGAGGCGACCGGCACCCGCGTCGACGTGCGCCAGCGGATGCGCGACAACCTCCTCGTCGAGGCGCTGGTGGGTGCGGGCGAGTGCCTGGCGGTGTTGCCGCGGTTCACCGCGCCGGCGGGCGACGAGGTGGTGCTCCGGCCGCTCGCGGGCATCGACTCGGGTCGCAACATCGTCGCGATCCTGCGTGCCGACCGCGCCCGGAGGCGTGCCGTACGCCGGGTGCTGGCCGCGCTGGAGGAGGTCGGCGAGCGGGTCAGCGGCGGGCGATGAGCCCGATGACCGGGGGAGCCTTCTGTTCGACCACGCTAACCCGGAAACCGCCGCGGACGAGGTTCTCGGACGCCTTCTTGACGATGTTGGGGACGAGCTCGGGGCGGGCCGCCTCGTAGAAGAGGTAGACCGCGCCGCCGGGAACCACGCGCTCGTGGAGCAGGGCGATCTCGTCCTGGCAGTCGCGCACCCAGAACAGGTTCACGTTGAAGGCGAAGACCTTGGTGAGGCGCTTCACCGGCACCCGCAGCGTGGCGAGGTCGATCTGGCGTACGACGAGCCGGCCCGCGTCGACGTACTTCTGGTTGCGGCGCTTGGTCCGGTCGACGCCGGACTCCGAGCGGTCGATCGCGAACAGCTTGCCCGTCTCGAGCCGGGCGCAGATGGCCTCGGCACCGGCTCCGGGGCCGCAGCCGATCTCGAGCACCTGGTCGTTCGGCTGGACGTCCATCAGGTCGACGGCCCACTTGATGCGCGGCGGGATGGTCGGGGCAGGCATGGTCTCTACCCTGCCAGACCGGGGTCGACGAGTCAGCCACCGCCACTCGCGATCTGCCCCGACCGATAGGTTTGGCCCGTGAGCACAGGTGGTGGGACGCAGGATCGGGACCAGGGCGGCACGCAGGACGAGCCGGTCGTCGCGGTCGGCGTGCTGGGGGCGCGCGGCAAGGTCGGGGCCGAGGTCTGCCGGGCCGTCGAGGCCGCGCCCGACACCGAGCTGGTCGCGGCGGTCGACGCCGGCGACGACGTCGCCGAGCTGGTCCGTGCGGGCGCGCAGGTGGTGGTGGACTTCACCCATCCCGACGTCGTGATGGACAACCTGCGGTTCTGCATCGAGCACGGCATCCACGCGGTCGTGGGCACGACCGGCTTCGACCAGGGCCGGCTCGACCAGCTCGAGGCGTGGCTGGCCGACGCCCCGGGTGTCGGTGTCCTCATCGCCCCCAACTTCTCCATCGGCGCGATCTTGATGATGCGCTTCGCGGCGCAGGCGGCGCCGTTCTTCGAGTCCGTCGAGGTCGTCGAGCTGCACCACCCCTCCAAGGCCGACGCGCCCTCCGGCACGGCAGGACGCACCGCCGAGCTGATCGCCGCCGCCCGTCGCGAGGCCGGCAGCGCCCCGATGCCGGACGCGACCTCGACCGGGCTCGACGGCGCACGCGGCGCCGACGTCGACGGCGTCCGCGTCCACAGCCTGCGGGTGCGCGGCCTCGTCGCGCACCAGGAGGTGCTCCTGGGCACGGCGGGGGAGACCCTCACCATCCGCCACGACTCGCTCGACCGGGTGTCCTTCACGCCCGGGGTGCTGGTCGGTGTGAGGGCGGTCGCGAGCCGTCCCGGCCTCACGGTCGGGCTCGAGGACCTCCTCGACCTCGACTGATCCGCGCCGGTCGTGTAACTCCCGGTCGCCTGTCCTCGTTGAGGACGTGACCGCCGCGGTCCACTCGGGGACCCGGCACACTCTCGGGAGGGTTTCTCCATGCGCCGAACTGCAGGACTGGCCGCGTTCGCGGTCGCCGCCGCCGCGGCAGCCGCACTGCCCCTGACGACCGCGACGAGTGCGCAGGGCGCACCGTCGGCGTCGACCACCGACGCTCGCGCCGGCGTCGTCTCCGACGCCCTCGCGGCGCTCGAGCGGCACCCCGGCGCCGCGCGCGCGACCGACGGGCAGGCGTTCGTCGCGACCGGCACGGTCACCGATGCCGACGGCAGCACCCACGTCCGCTTCGACCGCACCATCGACGGGCTCCGTGTCCTCGGCGGCGACCTCGTCGTGCACCGCGATGCCGCGGACGCCTTCGACGGCGTCAGCCAGACCTTGGCCGCACCGCTCACCCTCGCCACGGAGGCGTCGGTCGCCAGGGCCGCCGCCCAGCGCACCGTGCTCGCCCGCAACGCGCGCAGCACCGCCGTCCGGGGAGACGGGAAGGCCGAGGCCGGCGAGCTCGTCGTCGACGCGACCAGCGGCCGGCCCCGCCTCGCGTGGGAGGTGCTCACCGGCGGCATGCAGGCCGACGGCACACCCTCGCGCCTGGCGACGTACGTCGACGCGAGGACAGGCCTGGTGATCCGCAGCGAGCAGCAGATCGTCAACGTCGACGGCCACGGCGAGACGCTCTACAGCGGCGACGTGCCGTTGCAGGTCAGCGGGTCCGGGTCGTCGTACACGCTCAAGGACGCCACGCGCGGCGGGACCTACACGACCGACATGAAGAACGCCGAGGACTCGGTCCTGTGCCAGATCCTCCAGATGGGCTGCTCGGCCGGCACCACCTTCACCTCGACGTCGACCACCTTCGGTGACGGCACCACGGGCAACCGCGCCAGCGCCGCGGCCGACGCGCAGTACGGCTCCAACGAGACCTGGGACTACTTCCAGGACACCCACGGCCGCGACGGCATCTGGGGCGACGGCCGCGGGTCGTTCAACCGGGTCCACTACGGCAACGGCTACGTCAACGCCTTCTGGGACGGCAGCAAGATGACCTACGGCGACGGGGACGGCGTCGACTTCGGCCCGCTCGTCTCGCTCGACGTCGCCGGCCACGAGATGTCGCACGGCGTCACCGAGAACTCCGCCAACCTCACCTACTCCGGTGAGTCCGGCGGCCTGAACGAGGCGACGTCCGACATCTTCGGCACGATGGTGGAGTTCTACGCCGACAACGCCAACGACCCGGCCGACTACCTGATCGGTGAGCAGTTCGACCTCACCCAGCACCGCGGCTTCCGCCGGATGGACACACCCTCGAGCGACGGCTCGTCCCTCGACTGCTGGAGCACCGGCGCCAAGGACGTCGACGTCCACTACTCCTCGGGCATCGGCAACCACTTCTTCTACCTGCTGGCCGAGGGCAGCGGTGCCAAGACGATCGGCGGCGTGGCCCACAGCTCGACGACCTGCAACGGCTCGTCGGTCACCGGCATCGGCCGCGAGGCCGCCGGCGACATCTGGTACCGCGCGCTGACGGTCTACATGACGTCGAGCACGACCTACGCCGGCGCGCGCACCGCGACGCTCAGCGCCGCCCGGGACCTCTACGGCCAGGGCAGCACCCAGTACGACACCGTGGCCGCCGCCTGGAGCGCGGTCTCGGTCGGCTGAGGGACGCCCCTCACCCAGGGCGCCCCTCGCGGGGGTGTGGTGGGGGCGTCAGACGAGGCGGGACAGGGCCGCCACGACCGACGCCCCCACCACCACGACCAGGAAGGGCGCACGCAGCAGCAGCGCGACGACGGCGAAGGCCAGGCCGAGCGCCCGCGCGTCCAGCGTGAGCGCAGGACCGTCGCCACCGCCGGCGAAGACCTGGACGGCGACCAGCGCCGACAGCAGTGCGACCGGGATCAGGTCGGCCACCCGCTCGACGGTGGGGTGGCTGAGCACCCGCTCGGGCAGGGACATCCCGGCGAGCTTCAGCAGGTAGCACCCCAGGCACGCCAGGAGCACGGCGGTCCACATCAGCGGTGACCTCCCGCCGCGTCGTCGGGACCGGGCGCCCGGGTCGGGCGCGGAGTGCGCGCCAGCGCGCCGACCAGCAGGGCGACGCCGCCCGCCGCGAGCACCGGCACGCCGGGCGCCGTGATCGGGACCATCGAGAGCGCGACGGCGGCGGCCAGGAGCCCGACCACGACGTTGCGCCGGTCCTGGAGCCGCGGCCAGAGCAGCGCGAGGAACGCCGCGCCGACGGCCGCGTCGAGGCCGTACGTCCGCGGGTCCCCGACCGCCTCGCCGGCGATCGCGCCGATGGCGGTCGCGACGTTCCAGAGGACGAAGACCGAGACGCCCGTCGTGAGGAAGCCGACCCGCGCCCCCTCGGTGGTCGGGCGGTTGACCGACATCGCGGTCGACTCGTCGATGAGCACGTGGGCGGCGGCGAACCGGCGCCAGCCCCGCCACTGGAGGACGGGCGCCATTCGCAGGCCGTAGAGCGTGTTGCGGGTGCCCAGCAGCAGCGCGGTCGCAGCGCCCGACAGGGGTGCTCCGCCGGCCGCGACGACTCCGGCCAGGGCGAACTGGCTGGCGCCGGTGAACATCAGCAGCGAGAGCGCGCAGGTCTGCAGGACGCTCAGCCCGGACGCGACCGAGACGGCGCCGAACCCGATGCCGTACGCGCCCGTGGCCACACCCACGGCGAGGCTGTCACGGACGATCGACGAGCGCTCCGCGGGAGTGAGGGCAGCGTCGGGCACGACCCGAGGCTAGGACATCACCGCGGGCCCGCCGGACCGGGTCCCACCTGCTCGCCGGGCGACGGCTCAGAGGCGGTGGCGACGCATCCGGGAGGGGCGCACGTGGCGCTGGTGGAAGTCGTGGACCAGCACGAAGGCGGCCGCGACACCGGCCGCGCCGCCCGCCAGCAGGCCGACCCTGACGTTGAGCGGGATCTCCGGCACGACGCCGAGCCAGAACCCGATGCCGACGCAGACCACCAGCGCGGCGAGGACGAGTGCGAACCTGTGGAGCGAGGGAAGCGGACCTAGCATGTGGACCCCCGGGTGCGGACCGGCTGAGTGGCCGGACCTCCATAGTGACCCCGGTCACGCGAAATGCAAGCAGCCCCAGGGGTGGGTTTCACCCAGGTCGGGGACGGTCAGCCGATGGCGGTGTGCAGGCGGACCTGCTTGACCCGGGTGGTGCCGGAGCCGTCGAGGTCGAGCTCGCGGTGGGCCGTGTCGGGGGCCCAGCCGGCGTCGGTGAGGAACGTGCGCAGCGCGTCGTCACCGACGGTGATCCAGGTGGTCGCACGGGTGAACCGGTCGGCGGCCAGGGTGTCGACAGCGGCCTGGAGCAGGCGGGAGCCGTGGCCCTTGCCGCGCTCGGCGGGGTCGAGGGTGACCTCGGCCAGCTCACCGTCGGCGACCGGGTCGCAGTCGGGGTCGGCGGCGGGGGAGGTGAGCGCGAAGCCGACGACGCGGTTGCGCTCGAGCGCCACCAGCACCCGGTTGCGGGCGTCGGCGGGGCGGGTGAGCAGCTGGCGCCACTGGGCGGCCACGGCATCGACGTCGCTGGGCAGCACGCCTGCCGGCAGCAGGTCGGCGTACATCTCGGGCCACGCGCGCACCTGGACCGCGGCGATCGCGGGGGCGTCGTCGGACCAGGCGATGCGCACCGACACGTCGGCGGTCGGTCCGCCGGAGTGCGAGTGCGTCATCGATAGGTCTCGGGGAGCTTCTCGCCGATCTTGACCTGGGGCTTGGGCAGGCGCAGGAACTTCATCTGCAGGGAGCGCATGGCGGCATAGAGCGTCGCTCCCTTGGGCGTCTCACCGGGGAAGCGGCGGGCCAGCTCGCGCCGCAGGCGGAACCGGAGCATCACGATGTCGACGATGATCACCAGCAGCGTGGTGAACAGGAGCGTGTTGCCGAGCTGCACGGTGCTGCCGTTGTAGCCGAGGATCATCGACACGATCAGCAGCGGCACCATCAGCTCGATGAACGAGAAGCGTGCGTCGACGAAGTCGCGGATGAAGCGACGCACCGGGCCGCGGTCGCGGGCCGGGAGGTAGCGGTCGTCGCCGGTCTTCATCGCCTCGCGCATCCTGCGCGAGGTGTCCCCGCGCGCGCCGCGCTGGGCGGCGGCCTGCTCCTTGCGGGTGCGCGGCACCTTGGCACGGGCGCGGGCGGCCGCCTCGGCCTCCTTGCGCGACGGGGTGGGGCGACCCTTGCCGCCCACCTTGTCGTGGGTCGGGGTGGTCTCCGGCTCGGTGCTGTTGCGACGGAACAAGGCGCTGCCTTCACGTGGATCGGATGCTGGGGGCAGCCTATCGCCGTACGCCGTCGCGGCCACGCCGACGTCGTACGGCCGGGGCGGGCGGGGGACGCCCTACCTACGGCTTGGCTTTGGTTCTAGGGTGAGGGGACAGCCCAGCCGTCACGAGACTGACCCAGAGAGGGTTCACACCCAGATGAGCCTCATGCAGCGCATCAGCCTGATCTTCCGTTCCAAGGCCAACAAGGCCCTGGACAAGGCGGAGGACCCCCGCGAGACCCTCGACTACAGCTACCAGCGTCAGCTCGAGCTGCTCTCCAAGGTCCGTCGCGGCGTGGCCGACGTCGCCACCAGCCGCAAGCGGGTCGAGCTCCAGGTCAACCAGATCGAGCAGCAGGCGGCCAAGCTGCAGGCGCAGGCCGAGAAGGCCATCGGCGCCGGTCGCGAGGACCTGGCGCGCGAGGCGCTGACCCGCAAGTCGGGTCTCGCCACGCAGATCACGAACCTCAAGGAGCAGCAGGCGGCCCTCCAGGGCGAGGAGGAGAAGCTCGTCCTGGCCCAGCAGCGGCTGCAGGCCAAGGTCGAGGCCTTCCGCACCCGCAAGGAGACCATCAAGGCCACCTACACCGCAGCCGAGGCGCAGACGCGCATCGGCGAGGCCATGTCGGGCATCGGCGAGGAGATGGGCGACGTCGGCCTCGCGATCCAGCGTGCCGAGGACAAGACGGCCCAGATGCAGGCGCGCGGTGCCGCGATCGACGAGCTGATCGCCTCCGGCGCCCTCGACGACGCCTCCTCGTTCAACGCCGGCGACGACATCTCCCGCGAGCTCGACGCGCTCAGCTCCGGCTCCGACGTCGAGGCCGAGCTGGCCCGGCTCAAGGGCCTCAGCGCCCCGGAGCCGACACCCGCGATCGAGGCGGGCGGCGACATCCTCGAGGAGGCCCCCGAGGAGCAGGCGGTCAAGCGCGAGGTCAACGAGGGCGGCCCGGCATGATCGTGCGGATCCTCGGCGAGGGCCAGTACGACCTCGACGACCACGCCCTCGACGCGCTCAACGGGCTCGACAACCAGATCGAGCAGGCCATCGAGTCGGGCGACGAGGCGATGTTCCGCACCGCTCTGCAGGGTCTGCTCGCCGGCGTGCGGGCGAGCGGGACGCACCACGACCCCGACTCGCTCGACGAGTCCGACCTGATCCTCCCGCCCCCGGACGCCACGATCGACGAGGTCCGCGAGCTCCTGGGCGACGACGGCCTCATCCCGGGCTGACGCCCGCCACATGGCCGCATCTCGCTTCATCAAGGACGGCGGGCTCACTGCCCGGATGACCCTCACCATGTTCCTGCTCGGCGGGCTCTACGTCGCGCTGGTGGCCATGGTGCTCCTCTACGTCCGCAGCCCCGGTGGTGCCGTCGTGGTCGCCCTCGTGGCGATCGGCATCGCCTTCTGGCAGTGGTGGAGCTCCGACTCGGTCGCCATGCGGGCGATGCGCGCGCGCGAGGTGACGCCCCAGGAGGCGCCCGAGCTGCACGGCATGATCGACCGCCTCTGCGCGCTGGCCGACATGCCGAAGCCCCGGGTCGGGGTGTCGGACATGGCGATCTCCAACGCCTTTGCGACCGGGCGCTCGCCGGACCGGGCGGTGGTCTGCGTGACCACCGGCATCCTGCACGCGCTCGACGCCGAGGAGCTCGAGGCCGTGCTGGCCCACGAGCTGAGCCACGTCGCCCACCGCGACGTGCTGGTCATGACCGTGGCCTCGTCCGCCGGCATCGCCGCGGGGCTGCTCATGCGCTTCGCCCAGTTCGGCGGGATGAGCCGCTCGCGCAACAGCGGTGCCGCGGCCGCGGCCATGGTGTCGCTCCTGGTCAGCCTGGTGGTGTACGCCGTCAGCTTCCTGCTGCTGCGCCTGCTCTCGCGCTACCGCGAGCTGAGCGCCGACCGCGCAGGCGCCTACCTCACGATGAAGCCCGCCGCGCTGGCCTCGGCGCTGCAGAAGATCAGCGGCCAGGCGGCCGCGACGCCGACGCGCGACCTCCGCTCGGCCGGCGCGGCCAGCGCCCTGTGCATCGTCCCGGCCCTGCGCGGGAGCGGCCTGGGCGGCCTGATGGCGACCCACCCGCCGCTGCAGCAGCGTCTCGAGCAGCTCGCGCGCATCCAGGCCGAGCTCAGCCGGCCGACGGGCTGAGGGCGGGCACGGCGATGGGTCTCTGGGAGACGATGCGGGCGCGCACCAAGCCCAGGCGCAACGACCTCGACGCGCTCTTCCTGGTGCCCAGCGCGGCCATCACCCTGCAGACCGCGCTCGGCTTCGAGCCGACCGGCACCGGGTCGGTCTGCTACCGCTCCGCGGCCGGCGCCGCCTTCGCGCAGACCCAGCAGGACGTCGTCGCGCTGATCGGCGAGGACGCCGAGGCGCCCGCGGTCACCGTGACCCGCGACGACTTCGGGTTCACCTGGCTGGTCGTCGACGGCGAGCCGGCCGACATGTCCGGCCTGTGCACCGACCTGCACGCGGTCAACACCACGCTCGAGCTCAACGGGTTCGAGGGCGGGCTGCTCTGCTCGATGGTGCCGTTCGCCAACGCCGCCGGGCAGAAGTTCGGCCTGACCTACCTCTACAAGCAGGGCACCTTCTACCCATTCGCGCCCACCGGCGAGCAGTCACGTGACACCCTGTTGGAGTTGTCGGTGCGCGACCTTCTCGGACAGGAGCTCCCCATGGAACCCGATCTCCAGCGCTGGCTCGCGGTCTGGAAGGCGCCGGGCCTGTGAGCGGTCCCGACGCAGGCCGTCGTCGCGAGCGCGCGCTGGCGGCGTACGACGTGATCGACGGTCCGCACCGCCGGGAGCTGGACTCGCTCGTCGAGCTCGCCGCGCAGGTCGCGGGGGTGCCCTTCGCGGCGGTCAACCTGCTCGACTCGCACTCGCAGCACCAGGTGGCCACCGCGGGGTTCGAGGGCGAGGACTCGTCGGTGGACCACTCGATGTGCCGTCTGGTGGTCGAGAGCGGCAAGCCGATCATGCTGGAGAACGCCGGCGAGGACGTGCGCTTCGCCGAGAACCCGTGGACCACGGGTGAGATCGCCGAGGTCAAGTACTACGGCTCCCACCCGCTGACCACGCCGGGCGGGATCACGATCGGGACCCTGTGCGTGTTCGACGACCAGACCCACGAGGTGACCCCCGAGGCCGCACGAGGCCTGTCGCAGCTCGCCGACCGCGTGGTCGACGTGCTCGAGCTCGAGCTGGCGTCGCGGCGCCTCGGCGAGCTGAACGACCGCCTCGCCACCTCCAACGACCGGCTGGCCCACTTCGCCGGACAGGTCAGCCACGACCTCAAGAACCCGCTCACGGCGGTCTCGCTGTCGCTGGAGTCGCTGGAGCTCGAGGTCACCGATCCGTTCCAGGTCGACACCGTCGCGCGAGCCCGCCGGGGGGTCGACCGGATGAACGGCCTGATCAACAACCTGCTGGAGTTCGCCCAGCAGGGCGAGGCACCCGGCGCCGACGTCGTCGACCTGGACATGGAGCTCTCCGCGGCGCTCGACGACCTCGCGGGCCGGGTCTCGCGCGATCGCGTCAAGGTGGGCCCGCTCCCGCTCGCGCAGGGCGACGGGTCCCAGCTGCGATCGGTCCTGATGAACCTCCTGGACAACGCCGTGAAGTTCACCCTCGACGGCGAGGAGCCGGAGGTCGAGGTCGACTCGCACCCGGTCGACGCCGGCAACCGGATCGAGGTGCGCGACCGCGGCCGCGGCATCCCCGCCGAGAAGGAGGAGCGGGTGTTCGCGCCGCTGGCCCGGCTCGACAAGTCGGTCGAGGGCTCAGGGATCGGGCTGGCCACGTGCCGGCGGATCGTCGAGGCCCACGGCGGCTCGATGGGGGTCGAGGCCCGCGACGGCGGCGGCACGACCTTCTGGTTCCTGCTGCCGGTCGTCGAGGAGCCCTGAGCCCCTCCATCGCTGGTGACGCAGCCGGACGCGCGGGCGTCTAGGGCAGCTTGGCCTGCTTCATCTGGCGCGAGGCGTAGACGTTGCCGATCACGGTGCCGTCGAGCCAGGCGGTGAGTCGCTCGGCCTCCCGGTCGAGGGCCGCGCGTCCCGCGGGTGGGACCTCCTCCAGGAGGGACAGCCGGACGGCGCCGTCGCCGTCCTGCACCCAGCAGCCGACGACCCGGCCGTCCCACCAGGCCGTGGTGCCGGCGTTGCCGTTGGTGTCGAAGAGGTACGGCACGTGCGCCGGGTCGAGGTAGAAGTCGCGCTGCTTCCATCCCATGACGGTCGGGTCGAGCGTCGGCAGGAGCGCCGCCCAGGGCTCGACCGGCCCGACGTCGGAGTCGTCGGGCAGCACCCAGCCGGTCGCGCCGCCGTCGAGCCCGACCTCGACGGCCCCGACCTCGGCCAGGGCGCGGGTGACCGCGGTCTTCGTCGAGCCGAGCCACCACTGGACGTCGGTCGCCGTGCCGGGGCCGAAGGTGGCCAGCCAGCGACGGACGAGCTCGGCATAGCCGGCGGCCTCGTCGAGGGGCTCCGGGAGGTCGCCGAGCCAGTCCTCGGCGAGCGACCAGCTCGGCTTGTTGAGCCGCCAGTGCCCGGCGTTGCGCCCGCGCAGGGTGGCTCCGTCGAGGCCGAGGTGGGTGAGCACCCACGGCGCGACCGAGACCGGCCGGTCCCACGTCTTGTCCGTGTCGCCGCCGATCATCCCCGCCAGCTCCGGCACGGAGGCGCGGAGCTCGGCCACGCTCGCCGGTCCGTCGGCGAGCCGCTCGAGCACGGCCGCGCGGGCGGCGTCGAGCCAGGCCTCGCCGTCGGCGGCGATGCCGGCCCCCGTGATGGCCTTCGCGATCCGCTTGCGCTCCGCGGTCGCCACCCGGGCCGACGCGCTGCCCCACGCCGCGGGCAGGAGGTCGCGGGGGAAGACGAACAGCGTGCGGCGCATGGCGAGCTGCTTGACCACCGCGCGGTCGTCGTAGAGCGCCGCGTCGACGTCGTCGACCCCGACGCCCTCGGAGCGGGCGGCCACCGCGAGGTGGACCGTCGCCGCTTCCGTGGCGTGGAGCACGGTCATCGCGCGGGTGACGGCCTCGACGCTGTCGAGGCGGTGGGCGGGCGAGAGCCCGTGCCGTACGCCGATGCGGTTGCGGCGCTCGGCGTCGCTGATCGTGCGCACCGGGTGCCCGTCAGTCGCGGTGGGACTTGCCGGGCAGGTCGAGCATCCGCTGGAGGGCCACCAGGGCGTCGGCCTCGGTCTCGGGGTCGACGGTGATCTGGTTGAGCACCTCGCCGGCGACGAGGTTCTCCAGCGACCAGACCAGGTGCGGCAGGTCGATGCGGTTCATCGTCGAGCAGTAGCAGACGTTGCGGTCGAGGAAGACGATCGTCTTGTCGGGGTGGGCGTCGGCCAGGCGCTTGACCAGGTTGAGCTCGGTGCCGATCGCCCAGACCGAGCCGGGCTCGGCGGCCTCGATGGTCTTGATGATGAACTCGGTCGAGCCGACCAGGTCGGCCTTGAGGACGACCTCGTGCTTGCACTCGGGGTGGACGAGCACCTTGATGCCGGGGTGCTTGGCGCGCAGCTCGTCGACGACGTCCTCGGAGAACCGGCCGTGCACCGAGCAGTGGCCCTTCCACAGGATCATCCGCGCCTGCTGGAGCTCCTCGGCGGTGAGCCCGCCGCCGGGCTGCAGCGGGTCCCACACCACGCACTCGTCGAGCCCGATGCCCATCTCGAGCACGGCGGTGTTGCGGCCGAGGTGCTGGTCGGGGAGGAAGAGGATCTTGGCGCCGCCGTCGACGTCGGCCTTCTGAGCGAACGCCCAGTCGAGCGCGACGTCGGCGTTCGACGACGTGCAGACCACCCCACCGTTGCGGCCGCAGAAGGCCTTGATGTCGGCGGAGGAGTTCATGTAGGTCACCGGGACGACCGAGTCCTGGATGCCGGCGTCGGCCATCGCGTCCCAGGCGTCCTCGACCTGGCGGAGCCGGGCCATGTCGGCCATCGAGCAGCCGGCGGCCAGGTCGGGCAGCACGACCTTCTGCCCGGGCCCGGTGAGGATGTCGGCGGACTCGGCCATGAAGTGCACGCCGCAGAAGACGATGAACTCGGCGTCGGGACGCGCCGCAGCGTCGCGCGCGAGCTTGAACGAGTCGCCCGTGACGTCGGCGAACTGGATGACCTCGTCGCGCTGGTAGTGGTGCCCGAGGACGAAGACCCGCTCGCCGAGGGCCTCCTTGGCCGCGCGAGCGCGGGCGACGAGGTCGGGGTCGGACGCCGCCGGCAGGTCACCCGGGCACTCCACCCCGCGCTCGGCGTCGAGGTCGCGGCCCTTGCCGAGGGGGAGGAGCGGCAGGTCGATGATGCTCACGTGCCCATCCTAGGAGGGGAGCCCGGCCGGGAGCACGCCGTGGCAGGGTGGCGGCCATGGTGCGACGTGGTGAGGTCCTGGCGCTGGTGCAGGCAGGCGGACAGGGGTCGCGCATGGACGTGCTGACGCGGGAGCGCGCCAAGCCCGCCCTGCCCTACGGCGGCGTGCACCGCCTCGTCGACTTCGCCCTCTCGGCCCTCGTGCACGCCGAGCTCGTCGACATCTGGGTCTCCCTGGAGTACCAGGTGACCTCGCTCGACGACTACCTGTCCGGCGGCCGTCCGTGGAGCCTCGACCGCAACCGCGGCGGGTTCCGCCGGGTCGTGCCCCAGACCGGCACCGGTCCTGCGACCGAGAGCGGCTTCGCCTTCGGCAACGGCGACCTGCTGCTCCGCATGTCCGCCGACATCGAGGCGTTCGGCGCCCGGACCCTGGTCGTGTGCAGCGCCGACCACGTCTTCAACATGGACCTCGCGCCGGTCATCGAGGAGCACGTCGCTGCCGGCCGGGCGGCGACCCTCCTGACGAGCGAGGTCTCCAAGAAGGACGCCTCGGACAACGTCGTCGTGCTGGCTGACCGGAGCGGCACCGTGACCGCCGTCGAGCACAAGCCGTCGCGCCCGTCCGCGGGCACGGTGGCCACCGAGATCTTCGTCTACGACACCGAGACCCTGCTGGGCGTGCTGCGCGACCTGCGCCGCGAGCTCTCCGGCACCGACGACGGAGACAGCGGCATCGGCGACTTCGGCGAGCACCTGCTCCCGAGGCTCGTCGAGGGCGGGCGGGTCGCAGCAGAGCCGCTCACCGGCTACTGGCGTGACGTCGGCCAGCCCGGGCTCTACCTCCAGTCCCACCGCGACCTCCTGGCGGGGAGGGTCGACGTGTTCGACCACCCCGGCCGACCGGTGATCTCGCACTGGCCGGATCGTCCGGCCGCGCGCGTCCGGGCGTCGGGGGACTGCCACGACTCGGTGCTCTCGCCCGGCGCGGACGTCGGCGGCCTCGTGGTCGGCAGCGTCCTCGGCCCCGGGGTCGTGGTCGAGAAGGGCGCCGAGGTGCACGACAGCGTGGTCATGGAGGACTGCGTCATCCGGGCCGGTGCCGTGGTGCGGACCTCGGTGCTCGACGAGCGGTGCGAGGTCGCTCCGCGGGCGCGGGTCGGCGCAGAGCCGTCACGGCGGCTGGCAGTCGACGACGACGTGACCCTGGTCGGCCGCGGCTCGCGCGTCGCCGGCGAGGTCGGGGCCGGCGCCCGGCTGGAGCCGGGGAGCTCGTAGATCGGGTGGCGGTCACGGGCCCGCCTCGTGCCTAGAGCAGGCTGCCGTGGTGCAGGTAGGGCGCCGGCGGCTTCATCCGTCGCACGCACAGGTAGCCGTTGGAGTAGATCGCCAGCCGGGCAGCGAGCGCGACGTCGAGCGCCCACTGGTTGGCGGCGGTGACGTGCGGCACCGAGACCTGGGTGCCGGGCGGTGACGAGGCGAGGGCCTCCCACATCAGCGCGGCGGCCGTACGACGGTTCGTCGCCGCCAAGAGGGCCGGCGCACCGTCGGCGTCGACGTAGGCGTAGCCCGACCCGGTCGAGTGGTCGACGACGGCGAGGCGGAACTGCGCGAGCAGCAGCTCGTGGTCGCTGAGGTGCGCGGCACCGCGCGTCCGGCGGTCGATCGAGTCCAGCAGGTCGACGTCGCCCGCACTGCCCTCGCGCACCCGCTCCACGACGGGGAGGGCCGCCCGGTCGACGACGCCGGTGACGGTCATCTGCGGGTGGAGGTCGAAGCCGGCGAGGCGGTAGCGGCGTACGGCACCGGGGTCGGCGCTCGCGGCGAACATCCCGCGCAGGCAGCCGCGGCCGTGGTGCAGCGCGGCCGCCATCAGCTCGGCACCGATGCCCTGGCCCTGGTGCCCCGGGCGGACGGCGAAGGAGGCCAGCACCCACATCAGCTCGCGCACGCGCGACACGGCGCCGCCGACGAGCTCGCCGTCGACCTCGGCCACCCAGCAGCCTCCGGGGTCGGTGCGCAGGGCCGCGCGTGTGCGGTTGATCCAGGCGCCGTTGCGGGCAGCGGGGCGGCGTACGGGGTCGGGCCAGGCACGCTGGTAGGTGCGCGCGTCGACCTCGTAGTAGCTCGTGGCCGTGATCTCGGCGAAGGCCTCGAGGTCACCCTCGCGCATCGGCCGGACGAGCGCGTCGGTCACGACACGTGGGCCGCGAAGCGCGCCAGGAGGTCGTCCCAGTGGGTGTACTTCTCGCGGAGCGACTCGGTCTCCGCGTTCCAGCCGCTGTGCACCAGGCGCACGAGGGTGCTTCCCTCGCCGGTGTCGGTGAAGCGCACGTCGATGACGGTCGCCTCGTCCTCGGGGTGGCCGAGCCAGAACTCCTGGGTGTAGTGGCCGATGGGGTCCCACGACATCACGCGGCCCCAGACGTACTCCTCGTCGCCGTGCACCATCGCGACCGGACCGTTGGGGTCGATCGAGATGCCCGTGAAGGTCGCGGAGTCGGGGGTCAGCAGCGGGTCCCACCACTCGCCCATCTGGGCGGTGAAGCCGACGAACGCCGACCTCGGGCTGCCCGGGACGACGACCTCGGCCACGACGGGATCAGTGCTCATGCGCCCAGCATGCCGGACGGGGCCACTGCAAGGATGCAGCCATGCGCGTGCTGATCGCCCCGGACAAGTTCGCCGGCACCCTGACCGCGGTGCAGGCCGCCGAGGCGATCGCCACCGGGTGGCGCCGCCAGGCTCCCGGTGACGAGCTCGACCTCGCGCCGATGGCCGACGGCGGCCCCGGCTTCGTCGACGTGCTCCACGCGGCCCTCGGGGGCTCGCTCGACGCGGTCACCGTCAGCGGTCCGCACGGCACTCCGGTTCCGGCGGTCGTGCTGCGCGTGGGGGAGACGGCGTACGTCGAGAGCGCGCAGGCGGCCGGGCTCCACCTGCTCGACGGCTCGCCCGAGACGGCCACCTCGTTCGGCGTCGGGCAGCTCGTCGCCGCCGCCGTCGACGGAGGCGCCCGGACGGTCGTCGTCGGGCTCGGCGGCTCGGGCACGACGGACGGCGGTGCCGGCATGCTCGCCGCCCTCGGGACGACCGCGGACGGAGCACTCGACGGTGGTGCCGCCGGCCTGGCGTCGGTCACCTCGGTGGACCTCGGCGTGACCCGGTCGCGGGTGTCCGGGGTGGCGCTGGTCGCGGCGAGCGACGTCGACAACCCGCTCACCGGGCTCTTCGGGGCCGCGAAGACCTTCGGGCCGCAGAAGGGCATCGCCGAGGAGCGGATCGCGGAGGTCGACGGCTGGCTCGAGTCCTTCGCGACGGCCACCGATCGTCGTACGTCGCTCGAGACGGGCGCCGGTGCCGCCGGCGGGATCGGCTTCGCGCTCCTCGCCCTCGGCGCCACCCGCGAGCCGGGGATCGGCCTGGTCACCGCCGCCGTCTCGCTGGCCGAGCGGGCGCGGTCGGCCGACCTCGTCGTCACCGGCGAGGGTGCCTTCGACTTCTCCAGCCGGGCCGGCAAGGTGCCCTACGGCGTCGCCGGTGTCGCCTCCGAGGCGCTCCGTCCCTGCATCGCCCTGGCCGGCCAGGTCCTCGTCGGCTCGCGGGAGATGCGCGCCCTCGGCATCGAGTCGGCGTACTCCCTGGTCGACCTCGTCGGCGAGGAGCGCGCCCTCGGCGCTCCCGCCGACGCCCTCGCCGAGCTCGCCCAGCGCGTCGCCCGCACCTGGTCGCGCTGATCCCGATGCCTCCTGCTCATCGCGGTCCGGGGGCGGGGGGAGCCGGTGGGACGGACGCGAGGTGGGACGTGAGCTGGAGGTGAGATGGACGCCCCGGGAATAACCCGCCGTGTGCGACCATTGGAGCAAGCAGTACCCCGAGACCTTCTGGAGTGATGAGATGACCGAGCAGGTCGAGACCACTGAGCGCCGCACCGACCAGATCAACCTGTCTGCCGTCGCCGCCAGCAAGATCAGCAGCCTCCTCGAGCAGGAGGGCCGCGACGACCTGGCCCTGCGCATCTCCGTGCAGCCGGGTGGCTGCTCGGGCCTGCGCTACCAGCTCTTCTTCGACGAGCGCACGCTCGACGGCGACGTGACCACCGACTTCGACGGCGTGACCGTCGTGGTCGACCGGATGAGCGTCCCCTACCTCAACGGTGCCGAGATCGACTTCGTCGACACCATCGAGAAGCAGGGCTTCACGATCGACAACCCCAACGCCACGGGTTCGTGCGCGTGCGGTGACTCGTTCCACTGATCTGAGCTCGACGACGAAGGGCCCCAGCCGATCGGCTGGGGCCCTTCGTCATGCGTCGGCGCGTCGGTGGGTCAGTCCAGGTGCAGGTGGAGCGCGTTCGCGATCCGCGCGGCAGCGTCGGAGACCCGGATCTCGCGCTTGCCGACCTCGGCCGGGTAGTCGTCGTAGTGGAGGCTCGGGGGAGTGGCGACGGCGGCGCGCGCGGCCCGCTCGAGGGAGCTGTGGAGCCCCAGGTTGCGACCGGTCGCGCGCCCGTCGGCGGCCAGCTCTGCGGGCGTGCCCAGCTCGTCGGAGACGAGGTAGGAGGGGCGGCTCGAAGTCGTCATGGGAACGACGCTATTGGCTACCGTCAGGTATCCCGAGGCCTACCTGAGGGTAGTGTTCCGCGTCGTGTCCCTCCTCGTAGCCGGATCCATCGCGACCGACCACCTGATGTCGTTCCCGGGCAAGTTCTCCGACAGCCTGGTGGTCGACCAGCTCGACAAGCTCTCGGTGTCGTTCCTCGTCGAGGACCTGGAGGTGCGCCGCGGCGGCTGTGCCGCCAACATCTGCTTCGGCCTCGGCAACCTGGGCCTGCGCCCGGTGCTCGTCGGCGCGGTCGGTGAGGACTTCGCCGAGTACCGCGCCTGGCTCGAGCGCCACCACGTCGACTGCGACTCGATCCACGTCTCCGAGACCCGCCACACGGCCCGCTTCGTGTGCACCAACGACTCCTCCCACGCGCAGATCGCGAGCTTCTACGCCGGCGCGATGAGCGAGTCGCGCGAGATCGAGCTGAAGCCGATCGTCGACCGCGTGGGTGAGCCCGACTACGTGATCATCGGTCCGGACGACCCGCAGGGCATGCTGCGCCACACCGAGGAGTGCCGCCAGCGCGGCTACAAGTTCCTCGCCGACCCCTCGCAGCAGCTGGCGTTCGGCGACGGCGACCTGATCCGACCGCTGATCGACGGCGCGGAGATCCTGTTCTCCAACGAGTACGAGGCCAGCCTCATCACCCAGAAGACCGGCTGGAGCCGCGACGAGGTGCTCTCGCGGGTCGGCACGTGGGTCGTCACGCTCGGCCCCGACGGCGTACGCATCGACCGCGCCGGCGAGGAGTCCGTCGTCGTGCGGGCCGTGCCCGAGATCGAGAAGGTCGAGCCCACCGGCGTCGGCGACGCGTTCCGCGCCGGCTTCCTCGCCGCGCTCAGCTGGGGCCTGGGCCACGAGCGTGCCGCCCAGCTGGGCTGCCTGCTCGCGGTCTACGTCGTCGAGCAGGTCGGCACGCAGGAGTACGAGATCTCCCGCGGCGCCTTCCTCGCCCGCTGCGAGGCGACCTACGGCGCCGACGCCGTCGCCGACTTCGAGCCGCACCTCAAGACCATCCGTCCCTGATCGAGACCGGGCCAGCCGTACGCCCTCAGCTGCGTCGTCGCACCACGTAGCGCGGGGCGCCGTCGTCGGCGGTGTCGGCGCCGGCGTAGTCCTGCTGCTTCATCCGGCACCAGGCCGGTACGTCGACCGCTGCCGCGGGGTCGTGCGCGACGACGGCCAGCAGGTCCCCGACCGCCACGTCGGCGAGGTGGCGGGCCAGCTCGATGACCGGCATCGGGCACGGCACCTCGCGGCAGTCGAGCTCGAGCGCGATCGGGCCGAGGGGCCCGCTGGGGCCGGGGCTCACATGCCCACCCGGGCCCGGACCTCGGCCACGATCCCGGGCAGCGCGTCGCAGAAGGCGTCGACGTCGGCGCGGGTGGTGTCGTGCTGGAGGGAGAGCCGGACGTTGCCGTGGGTCAGCACGCCCATCGCCTCGAGCACGTGGCTCGGGGTCAGGGTGGAGGCGGTGCAGGCCGACCCGCTCGCGATGCCGAAGCCACGACGGTCGAGCTCGGTCACCAGCGCCTCGCCGTCGACGTAGAGGCAGGAGAACGTGACGAGGTGGGGGAGGCGGCGCACGGGATCGCCGACGACCTCCACGTCGGGCACCTCCGCCGCCACCCGCTGCCGTACGACGTCCACCAGGGCGTGCTGGCGCGCGTTGACCTCGTCCCGCTCGGCCACCACCGCCTGGAGCGAGGCTGCCGCCGCGAGCACGGCGGGGACGTTCTCGAAGCCGGTCGACCGCTCGTCGACGCGGTCGTCGCCGGGGAAGGGGTTGCGCCACCGCGCCCGCTTGCGGACCAGCAGCACGCCGACGCCGGCGGGTCCGCCCCACTTGTGCGCCGAGCCCGCGGCGGCGGCCCAGCCCGCGGGCAGCGGCAGGCGCCCCATCGAGGCGCAGGCGTCGGTGAAGAGCGGGACGTCGTCCGGCAGCCCGACGTCACCGACGGGCTGGACTGTGCCGACCTCGTGGTTGGCGGTCTGCAGCGCGACGACGGCCGCCCCGGCGGCCGTGGCGCGCTCGACCAGGTCGGCGCCGTCCACCCGGCCGTCGCCGGTCACGGCGACCTCGTCGGCCTGCGCGCCCCAGGCCACCGCGTGACGCACGGCCGAGTGCTCGACGCCCGGGTGGACGACGACGTCGCCGCGCCGCGACCCGCGCACCAGCCCGAGCAGGCCGAGGTGGACCGCGTGGGTGCCGCTGGGGGTGAAGGTGACCTCGTCGGGCCGCACCCCGAGCGCCTCCGCGGTCGCCTCGCGCGCGTTGTCGAGCAGGAGCCGCGCCTCGCGCCCGCCGAGGTGCAGCCTGCGCGGGTCGGCGTACCCCCGGTCGAGCGCCGCCAGCAGCACGTCGCGCGCGGCCGGTTGGAGGGGCACGGACGACGCGCTGTCGAGGTCGCGCCGGGTGGCGCCGCGCGGTGCCGCCGGACCTGTCACAGGGGCAACTTATGCCACACACAGCCTGTGCTGCTGCGGTCGGGGGAGGCTGGACGGGCCAGATCCGACGACACCCGACCCTGCCCCGCACGACGCGGCCGGTTGGGGATAGTCTCTGTATGTCGAAAAGGACCTAGAGAGAGGCTCGTCCGTGGGTCTGCAAGTCCCCAACCTTTCAGGCGTGGCCGTGCGGCGCACCCTGAAGGTCGCGCTGCTGGGTGTGACGATGCTGGTGCTGGCCGGGTGCTCCGAGGCCGACCAGCACGAGATCCGCAACTGGGCCATGCCCGACCGTGCGAGCGCCCAGGGTCCCTACACCTACGAGCTCTGGAAGTGGGCCTGGGTCGCGGCCCTCGTCACCGGCGTCATCGTCTGGGGCCTGATCTTCTACGCCGTGGTGAAGTTCCGCCGGCGCAGCGACGACGAGGTCCCCCGCCAGACGCGCTACAACCTCCCGCTCGAGGTCTTCTACACGATCGCCCCGGTCCTCATGTGCGTCGTGTTCTTCTTCCACACCGTCCGCGTGCAGGACGAGGTCCTCAAGATCGTCCCTGACCCCGACATGACCGTCGAGGTGACGGGCCAGCAGTGGTCGTGGACCTTCAACTACGGCGTCGGCGAGCAGGACACCTCCGCCACCGGCGACCCCGGTCGCAACGGCGACCCCAGCGACTTCGCCTACGACGGCTACGTCTACACCAGCGGCACGGGCCGCAACATCCCGACGCTGGTCCTCCCGGTCGACCAGACCATCCAGTTCAACCTGCACTCGCCCGACGTCATCCACGACTTCGGCGTCCCGGCCTTCCTCGTGAAGATGGACGTCATCCCGGGACGCGTCAACAAGCTCCAGGTCACCCCGACCGTCGAGGGCCTCTACAAGGGCAAGTGCTACGAGCTCTGCGGCGTCTCGCACTCGCGGATGCTCTTCAACGTCGAGGTCGTCAGCCAGGCCGAGTACGACGCCTACCTCGCCGACCTCGCCGAGGCGGGCAACACCGCTGAGACTCCGGTCCTCGGAGGCAGCTACGTCAACGACCAGGCCGGGCTCGAGACCGACTCGGAAGGACAGAACGAGTGACTGCCACCGCCTCCCCCCAGGCCCCGGTGCAGCCGGCGCGCAAGCCCCTGGGCGAGCAGGTCGTCCGGATGCTGACGACGACCGACCACAAGCTCATCGGCAAGATGTACCTCACCGTCTCGTTCGGGTGGTTCCTCGCTGCCGGCCTGATGGCCATGCTCATCCGCGCCGAGCTCGCCTACCCCGGCATGCAGGTCGTCAACGACCAGCTCTACAACCAGCTGTTCACGATGCACGGCACGATCATGCTGCTGCTGTTCGCGACCCCGCTGTTCTTCGGGTTCGCCAACGTGATCATGCCGCTGCAGATCGGTGCCCCTGACGTCGCGTTCCCGCGGCTCAACATGTTCAGCTTCTGGCTCTTCCTCTTCGGCGGCCTGATCGCCGCCTCCGGCTTCCTCACGCCGCAGGGTGCCGCCGACTTCGGCTGGTTCGCCTACACGCCGCTCTCCGACGCCGTGCGCAGCCCGGGTGTCGGTGGCGACCTGTGGATCATGGGCCTCTGGATGGCCGGTCTCGGCTCGATCCTCGGTGGCGTCAACTTCATCACCACGATCATCTGCATGCGCGCGCCCGGCATGACGATGTTCCGGATGCCGATCTTCGTCTGGAACACGCTCATCACCTCGATGCTCGTGATCATGGTGTTCCCGATCCTCGCCGGCGCGCTGCTCTCGCTCGAGGCCGACCGCATCCTCGGCGCCCACGTGTTCGATCCGTCGCACGGTGGCCCGGTGCTCTGGCAGCACCTGTTCTGGTTCTTCGGGCACCCCGAGGTCTACATCATCGCGCTGCCGTTCTTCGGCATCATCTCCGAGATCCTCCCGGTCTTCAGCCGCAAGCCGATCTTCGGCTACGTCGGCCTGGTCGCGGCGACCCTCGGCATCGCGATGCTGTCCGTGGCGGTGTGGGCCCACCACATGTTCGTCACCGGCGCCGTCGACCTGCCGTTCTTCTCCGGCATGACGTTCCTCATCGCCGTGCCGACAGGGGTGAAGTTCTTCAACTGGATCGGCACGATGTGGGGCGGGAGCCTGTCCTTCGACACCCCGATGCTGTGGTCGGTCGGCTTCTTGACGACCTTCCTCTTCGGTGGCCTCACCGGCGTCATCCTGGCCAGCCCGCCGCTCGACTTCCACGTGTCCGACTCCTACTTCGTGGTCGCGCACTTCCACTACGTCGTCTTCGGCACCGTGGTGTTCGCGATGTTCGCCGGCTTCTACTTCTGGTGGCCGAAGATGACCGGCAAGATGCTCGACGAGCGTCTTGGCAAGCTGCACTTCTGGATCCTGTTCGTCGGGTTCCACACCACGTTCCTCGTCCAGCACTGGCTGGGTGTCGAGGGCATGCCGCGTCGCTACGCCGACTACCTGCCCGACGACGGGTTCACCACGCTCAACCAGATCTCGACCGTGGGCTCGTTCCTGCTCGGCGCCTCGATGCTGCCGTTCCTCTACAACGTCTACGTCTCCGCCAAGGGGCCGAAGGTGGAGGTCGACGACCCGTGGGGCTGGGGCCGCTCGCTCGAGTGGGCCACCAGCTCCCCGCCGCCGCGCCACAACTTCCACACCCTGCCGCGGATCCGCTCGGAGTCGCCCGCCTTTGACCTGCACCACCCCGAGATCGCGCTCATGGAGCTCGAGGACCACGACGCCGAGCGCGAAGGCGACTTCGCCGACGCGCCCGACGTGGACGGCCGCGAGGAGATGCTGCGTGAGCGGGCCGGGGACTCCGCCGAGCCGACCACCGAGACCGACTCCGACGAGGGGGACAACCGATGAAGGCCGAAGCCTGGATCTTCGGGGTGACCGCGCTCTTCGTGGCGGTCGTGACCCCGGCCTACTGGTTCCTCGCCGAGGACTGGACCGGCACGTCGGCCTTGGTCATGACGGCCCTGCTCTTCGGCATGGTCACCATGTACCTCGGCTTCCACGCCGCCAAGATGGACCCTCGTCCCGAGGACCGCAAGGACGGCGAGATCGCCGACGGCGCGGGTGAGCTCGGCTTCTTCCCGCCGTACTCGTGGTGGCCGCTGTGGTGTGCCCTCGCGCTCGGCGTGATCGTCTACGGCGTCGCGCTGGCGGCCTGGTGGCTCGTCATCATCGGCTTCACGGTCGGCGCCGTCATGTCGTGCGGATTCGTCTTCGAGTACTACCGCGGCGAGCACGCCCACTGAGCAGCCGACACCCACGGCGCGCTCGCGCCGACTTCGGATGGACCCGCCCGCGACGTACGCTGGGCGGGTTCTTCCGTTCCAGCCGGTCCGGTCTCACGCAGGTCTCATGGGGGTCCAGTCGCATGCGCACTCGCGCGCTCCGTCCCACACGCTCCGCACCGCGCCGTCGTACGGCGTCCGCGCTGGCGCTCGTCGCCCTCGCCGCGAGCCTGGCGGCGTGCAGCAGCGGTGGCAGCACCGACGGCCCGGACGGCTCGGACGGCTCGGGGAGCGGCCCGGGTGCCCAGGCCGCGTCCGACGCGCCCAAGCCCGAGCCCGTACGCCTCAGCACGAGCTTCAGCGACCCGACCGCGGTCCCGATCGACGCGCCCGTGTCGGTGACGGCGCAGGGCGGCACGCTGGACGACGTCGCGATGACCTCCGCCGACGGCGACGTCACCGGAGAGGTGACCGGTTCGGAGTGGACCGCGAGCTCCCTCCTCGAGCCCGGCACCGACTACACGCTCACCGCCTCGGCGACCCGCTCCGACGGCCGCACGGTCGAGCGCACGCGCACCTTCCACACGATCGACCTGACCCTGGCCCAGCAGACGTATCCCTCGATCGCGCCGCTCGCCGGTGAGACCGTCGGTGTCGGGATGCCGGTCATCGTCACCTTCGACGTGCCCGTGACCGATCGCGCGGTCTTCGAGAAGCACATGCACGTGACCAGCACACCGGCGCAGAAGGGCTCGTGGTACTGGCTGAGCGACAGCGAGGCCCACTTCCGCCCCTACCGCTACTGGAAGGCCGGCACCGACGTCTCGGTCGACATCGACGTCAACAGCCTGCCCGCGGGCAACGGCGTCTTCGGCCAGGAGTCGCGCACCATCGACTTCCACGTCGGCGACTCCCACGTCTACAAGGTCAACGCCCAGACCCACCAGATGCAGGTCCTCTCCAACGGGACGCTCCTGCGGACCATCCCGATCACCACGGGCAAGGCGGGCTTCACCACCCGGTCGGGCACCAAGGTGATCATTGAGAAGTTCGCCGAGAAGCGGATGAACTCCGAGACCGTCGGCATCGGTCGCGACAACCCCGAGGCCTACGACATCGACGACGTCCAGTGGGCCATGCGGGTGACCTACTCCGGGGAGTTCCTCCACGCCGCGCCCTGGTCGGTCTCCTCGCAGGGCTACGCGAACGTCTCCCACGGGTGCACGGGCATGTCCACGGCCGACGCCGGCTGGCTCTACGCCATGAGCCGTCGCGGCGACGTCGTCGAGTACACCGGCACCGACCGGCCGATGACGCTCGACAACGGCTACGGCGACTGGAACCTGTCCCCGGAGGCCTGGAAGAAGGGGTCCGCGCTCTCCTGAGCCCTCGCGCGCGACCTCGCGCGCGATAGGCCACCAGAAATCGGCGGTGCAAGCCGTTTCCGGGTGCCTAGGGTCCTGGGTCGGTCCGCACCACCGCGGGCCCTCTCAGTGGAAGAAGGACGATGGAGACCCTGACCCCGACGCTCATCAGCTGGGCGTCGATCCTCGAGGACGACACGCGCGCGCAGGCGGAGCAGACGGCCGAGATGCCGTTCATCGACCCCCACGTCGCGCTGATGCCCGATGCCCACCTCGGCCTGGGCGCGACCGTCGGATCGGTGATCCCGACCCTCGGTGCGATCATCCCGGCCGCCGTGGGCGTCGACATCGGCTGCGGCATGATCGCCGTGCGCACCCAGTACGCCACCCACGAGCTGCCCGGCGACCGCAAGCCGGTCCGCGAGGCCATCGAGCGGGCCGTCCCGCTCAACGCGGGTGCCAGCAACCGCAAGGTCAGCCGCGAGCACACGCGGGCGCGCCTCGAGCGGCTCCGCGACCTTGCGGCCGAGGCCGGCTTCGACCCCGCGTCGTACGCCCAGCGGTGGGACCTCCAGCTGGGGACGCTGGGCTCGGGCAACCACTTCATCGAGATCACGGCCGACGAGGACGGGGGAGTGTGGCTCTTCCTGCACTCCGGGTCGCGGGGCGTGGGCAACCGGATCGCGCAGAAGCACATCGCGGTCGCCCGCGAGCTGTGCGCGGGGGAGGACCTGCCCCACCGCGACCTGGCCTACCTGACGGAGGGGACGGAGGCGTTCGACGCCTACGTCCGCGAGATGCGGTGGGCGCAGACCTACGCCCTGCTGAACCGCGAGGAGATGATGGACCGGGTCGTGCGGCAGTTCGGCGAGTGGGTCGGTGGTGACGTGCAGCGGGTCGAGGAGATCAACTGCCACCACAACTACACCGAGCGCGAGCACCACTACGGCCAGGACGTGTGGCTCTCGCGGAAGGGCGCCATCAACGCGGAGAAGGGCCGGCCCGGCCTGATCCCCGGGTCGATGGGCACGGCGTCCTACGTGGTGGTCGGCAAGGGAGACCCGGTCTCCCTCTGCTCGGCACCGCACGGAGCGGGCCGGGAGTACTCCCGGACCCGGGCGCGCAAGACCTTCACCGCCGACGACCTGCGGGTCGCGATGGCGGGGATCGAGTACCGCGACACCGACGCCTTCATCGACGAGATCCCGGCGGCCTACAAGGACATCGACCGGGTGATGGCCGACGCCGCCGAGCTCGTCGACGTACGCCACGTGCTGCGGCAGCTGGTCAACGTCAAGGGCGACTGAGGCGCGGCGGGAGCACCAGCAGCGCGTGAACGACGAGGGCCCGCCGGGATCATCCCGGCGGGCCCTCGTGCGTGGAGCGTGTCGATCAGTGGTCGCGCAGCGGCACGTCGTCCGCGTCACGCAGCCGGTGGTCGTCGAACTGGTGACCGTCGGCCGGGTGGTCGAGGCCCGACTGCAGCTCGGCCTCGTGCTCGGCGTGGTGGTGCGCCTCCTCGAGCTCGGCCGCCGTGGGCTTCTGCACGTTGTGCGTGAACATCCACGACGAGAGCTTGGCCCGGACCCGCTCGGAGCGCGAGTTGGGTGCGGCCACACCGGCAGCATCGGTGTCGCCACCGATCGCCAGGACCTCGTCGCGCTCACGAGCGGTCAGCGTGTAGGCCGACGACTCGCTGATCGGCAGGTGCCGCTCGGAGTACTGGCCCTCGGGCGAGCGGGTGATGATGCCCGTCTCGTAGCCGTGGAGCAGCTTGTCGTTGTCGTGGCGCTGCAGGGAGATGCACCAGCGTCGCGTGATCCAGAACGCCACGAGCGGGCCGATGAAGAGCGCCCCGCGCATGAAGTAGGTGATCTGGTTGATGCTGGCGTGCAGCTTGATCGCGATGATGTCGTTGCCGCCCGCGGCCCAGGCGAGGCCGTAGAAGGTCATCAGGGCGACCATGACCGCGGTGCGCGTCGGCGCGTTGCGCGGGCGCTGGAGCAGGTGGTGGTCGCGCTTGTCCTTGGTGATCCAGCCCTCGAGGAACGGCAGCAGGATCAGGATCGTCAGCATCATCGGCGGGACGATCAGGATCGGGATCAGCACGTTCCACGAGATCGTGTAGCCGAAGATCACGGTCTCCATGTGGCTGGGCATGATGCGCAGCAGCCCGTCGGGCCAGCCCATGTACCAGTCGGGCTGGGAGCCCGCGGTCACCTTGGTGGGGTCGTAGGGCCCGAACTTCCAGACCGGGTTGATCGACATCAGGCCGCCCATGAGGGCGATCACGCCGAAGACCATGAAGAAGAAGCCGCCGGCCTTCGCGGCGTACACGGGCAGCATCGGGAAGCCGACGACGTTCTGCTCCGTGCGGCCGGGGCCGGGCCACTGCGTGTGCTTGTGGTAGACGAGCAGCAGCATGTGCGCGGCGATGAGGGCGAGCAGGATGCCCGGGATCAGCAGCACGTGGATGATGTAGAGGCGGGGGATGATCGCCTCGCCGGGGAACTCGCCGCCGAACAGCAGGAACGACATGTAGGTGCCGACCACGGGCGTGGCCTTCAGGAAGCCGTCCGCGGCCCGGACGCCGGTGCCCGAGAGCAGGTCGTCGGGGAGCGAGTAGCCGGTGAAGCCCTCGAGCGTGCCGAGGAGCAGCAGCAGGCAGCCGATGACCCAGTTGATCTCACGCGGCTTGCGGTAGGCGCCGGTGAAGGCGACGCGCAGCAGGTGCACCATCATCGAGGCGATGAAGATCATCGCCGCCCAGTGGTGCATCTGACGCATGAGCAGGCCGCCGCGCACGTCGAAGGAGATGTGCAGGGTCGAGGCCATCGACTCCGACATCCCGACGCCGCGCAGCTGGTCGTAGGTGCCCTCGTAGGTGATGTGGCCCATCGACGGGTTGAACCACAGGGTGAGGAACACGCCCGTGAGGAGCAGCACGACGAAGCTCCAGAGCGCGATCTCGCCGAGCATGAACGACCAGTGGTCGGGGAAGACCTTGCGCAGGTTCTTCTTCATGGCCGTGGCCAGGCCGAGGCGGTCGTCGGCCCAGGTGGCCAACGAGCCGGCCGGGCCCGGCTTCGACGTGGTTGCGGCGTCGGTGCGGTTGCTCGTCGCGACCTTGCTGGTGTCGACGCTCACTGCTTCTCACGCTCCCAGTAGCTAGCCCCGATGGGCTCGGTGAAGTCGCTCTGAGCGACCAGGTATCCCTCATCGTCCACTGCCAGTGGCAGCTGCGGAAGGGGACGGGCAGCCGGACCGAAGACGACCTTGGCGTGGTCGGCGAGGTCGAAGGTCGACTGATGGCACGGGCAGAGCACGTGGTGCGTGGTGCGCTCGTAGAGGGAGATCGGGCATCCCACGTGGGTGCAGATCTTGGAGTAGCAGATGATTCCGTCGACGGTCCACTTCTCCCGGCCCTTGGCCGGGATGATGTCGTCGGGGTCCATACGGACGATGATGATCGCGCCCTTGGCCTTGTCGACCTGCTCCTGGGCGCCGTGGAGCTCCTCGTAGCCGTTCTCCTCGGTGGGGAACATGGCCTCGGGCGCCGCGTTGATCAGGTCGCCCATCTCGATCTCGCTGGCGAGGATCGGGGTGCCGACGACGTCGCGCACCAGGCGCATGCCGGGCTCCCAGATCGTGTGGGCGAGCTTGTCGATGTCGAGCTCGTCGCCGGGGGCGAGGTCGCGCAGCAGCACGACGGCCGGCAGGCCGAGCACGCCGACGGCGCCGAGCATGGTGTTGCGCACCAGCGGGCGGCGACCGATCCCGGCCTCGTCGAGGCCGGCGTTGAGCGCGGCGACGGTGGCCTCACGGTCCTCGGCGGGGGAGGCCGCCGGGTGGCGCATCTCCACCATCTCCACGTCGGACATCAGCTTGCGGGCCAGGTGGATGATGCCGATGCCGATGAGCAGCAGGGACAGGCCCAGGGTCACGCCGAGCGCCATCGTGGAGGCGCCCATGCCCAGGAAGGTGTCCCAGTTGTCGCCGACCGACAGCGAGAAGTAGGCGACGACGAAGAGGACGGCGAAGGCCATCGCGGCGATGAACATGCCGGCGATCTGGCGCTCGGCGCGGCGCTCGGCCGCGGGGTCGACGTCGGTGGGGCGCCACGTGTGGGCCGGCAGGCCCGGGTCCGGGATCGGCTCGGCCTGCGGCAGCGACGGCAGGTGCTCGTCGTGCGGCTCGGGCGTGTTGTCGTTGCTCACGCGTCCACCTTGCTCTTCTTCGTGCGGGTCGTGTGCGAGGCGATCCAGACCGCGGCGCCGACGAGGCCGCCGATGCCCAGGAGCCACGCGAACATGCCCTCGGAGACGGGGCCGAGGCCGCCGAGGGTGAAGCCGGCGTACTCGGGGGTGTCCTGGATGCTGTCGAGGTAGGCGATCACGTCGCGCTTCTCCTCGGGGGCGAGGTTGCCGTTGCTGAAGTTCGGCATGTTCTGCGGGCCGGTCAGCAGCGCCTCGAAGATGTACTTGCCCTCGACGCCGTGCAGGGTCGGGGCGTAGCCGCCGCGCGGCATGGCGCCACCGGCGCCGTTGAAGTTGTGGCACGCCGTGCAGTTGGTGAGGAAGATCTGGCCACCGCGGGTGATGGCCTCCTCGCGCTCGGTCTCGGAGAGTCCCTCGATCGAGTAGTCGGACTCGTTCGGGATCGCGGGGCCGGGGCCGAGCGAGGCGACGTAGGCCGCCAGCGCAGCGGTCTCCTCGTCGTCGAACGCGACCGGCTTGCGGGGCGCCTGGGCGCCCGGGCTCGCCAGCGGCATCCGGCCGGTGCCGACCTGGAAGTCGACCGCGGCGGCGCCGACGCCGACGAGCGAGGGACCGATCTGGTAGCCGTCGCGGACGGTGGGGATGCCCTCACCGTTCTGGCCGTGGCAGAACGCGCAGCTGGCGAGGAAGAGCTTCTTGCCCTCGGCGATCTGGTCGGTCGCGCTGGCCTGGTTCTGCGCCTGGGCGGGCGCGAAGGCGGTGTAGAGGGAGCCGGAGATCAGCAGTCCGAGCAGCAGCACGACGAGACCCGCAAGCGGTCCCCGACGGTGCCGGGAGAGGCGACCAGCGGTTCGGTTGAGCAAACGCACGATGAGTCCTTGCCGGTGGGGGGATCGGTGCTTACTGGATGACGTAGATCGTGAAGAACAGGCCGATCCACACCACGTCGACGAAGTGCCAGTAGTAGGACACGACGATGGCGGTGACGGCTTGTTCGTGGGTGAAGCGGCGAGCGAGGTAGGTGCGGCCCAGGACGAAGAGGAAGGCGATCAACCCGCCCGTCACGTGGAGGCCGTGGAACCCGGTGGTGAGGTAGAACATCGAGCCGTAGGCCGAGCTCGGGATCGTGACGCCGTGGTGGATCAGCTCGGCGTACTCGAGTGCCTGTCCGCCGATGAAGATCGCGCCCATCAGGTAGGTCAGGATGAACCACTCGCGCAGGCCCCACTTGGTGAAGTTGAGCAGTCCGCCGGTGCGACCGACCTGGCCACGCTCCGCGGCGAACACCCCCCACTGGCAGGCGAACGACGAGGCGACCAGGATCGCGGTGTTGGCCGTCGAGAACGGCACGTTGAGCTTCGAGGTCTCCTGCGCCCACAGCTCGGGGCTGACCGCGCGGATCGTGAAGTAGGCCGCGAACAGCGCGGCGAAGAACATCAGCTCGCTCGAGAGCCAGATGATCGTTCCCACGCTGACCATGCTCGGTCGGTCGTGGTGCCCGTGCAGACGGGATGCCGGAATCGCAGTAGTCGCTGTCGCCACAGGCGTCATTATTGCCCTTCCCGGAGGTGGAGGGCACCCCGACCCCCTGTGTAGCACCGTCATAAAGTTCACAGGGTGCTCATCCCCCTCTCCGGCTCCTCCCAGGTCGGCCTCGAGACCCTCCCGCGATTCACGCTCGGACGGGTCTTCACCGACTGGGGGATCGACCCGATCCCGTTCATCGTGACCGTGTGGGCGGTGGGGCTGTACGTCGTCGGCGTGGCCGCGCTGCGCCGACGCGGGGACCGCTGGCCGGTGGGCCGCACCCTCGCGTTCGTCGGGCTCGGCATGGGCTCGTTCTTCTTCGCCACCAGCTCGGGGGTCGGGCGCTACGACACCACGCTGCTGAGCGTGCACATGGTGCAGCACATGCTGCTGTCGATGGTCGTGCCGCTGGCCCTCGCGCTCGGCGCACCCGTCACGCTGGCGCTGCGCACGCTGCCGCCGACGCCGCGGCGCTGGCTCCTGGCGGTGCTGCACTCACGCGTGGCGAAGGTGCTGGCCTTCCCGCCGCTCACCTTCGCCCTCTACGTCGCCTCGCCGTGGGCGCTCTACTTCAGCTCCTGGTACGACGCCAGCCTGGCCTCGTCGTTCGTCCACCAGATGATGCACGTGCACCTCGTGCTGGTCGGCACGCTGTTCTTCTGGCCGCTGATGGGCATCGACCCGGTGCCCGGTCGCGTCTCGGAGCCGTTCCGGGTGCTGCTGACGCTCATGACGCTGCCGTTCCACGCCTTCCTGGGCGTCACGATCATGGGCCAGACGACCCTGATCGGGGGCGAGCACTACCTCGCGCTGCGCGAGGGGCCGATGGGTGCGTGGCTGCCCCCCGCGCTGGAGGACCAGCACCTCGCCGGCGGCATCCTGTGGGCCAGCGGCGACCTGATCGGCGTGCTGTTCTTCGCGGTGCTGTTCATCCAGTGGGTGCGCTCGTCGATGAAGGAGGCCGCCCGGGAGGACCGGAGGCTCGACCTGGTCGAGCGGCGGTCCCGGACGTCCGGAGCCGGGGGATCGCCGCCAGCAGGGTGAGGGAGCCGTTCCAGATGAACGGCGTCGCGAGGAGCATCGCCACGGGCAGCACCCAGACCCGGTCGGTGCGCGCGCCCCACACCACGAGCGCCAGGGCGACCGGGATCCGGTAGAGCGGACCGGGGATGAACTCGTAGCCGATCGCGCCGTCGGAGAGCCGCGCCTGGTCGGCCAGGAACCCGAACCACTCGTGCCACAGCCCGGGGGAGACGACGTACGACACCGCGGCGACCGCGACGGTCGTGACGGCCGCCTTCACCACGGCCGACCACTCGCCCCGGACGGCGAACCAGACGGGACCGAGGGCGGGGGTGATCTTGGTCAGGGCGACGAAGGCCCACAGGTGCGGGCGCCTCATCCCGAGCACGGCGACGATCGCCATCGGGACGAAGACGTTGCCGGACACGATCTCCTGTGACGCGGCGAGCCACAGCGGCACCGAGAGGACCAGGGGCAGCGGCCGGAGCAGCCAGGCCAGCCCGACCGCGTTGACGACGATGAAGACGGCCAGGAAGACGGGCCAGGTCGTCTGGGCGAGCGGCCACACGACCTGGGCGAAGGCGGGGCTGTAGAGGAAGTGGCCGGGGTCGCCGACCGACCCGTCGTACATCGGACCGCGCCAGGCGTCCCAGTAGGCGCGGGCGTCCCAGCCCGGCCCGCCCTGCTCGAGGTGGGCCCAGGTCTCGATGAGGCCGACGGCCGCGAGCAGCAGGCAGAGCGCGAACGCGGGCAGGCGTCGCCGCAGGTCGACGTCCACCTGCGGACTCTCGCGCGCTCCAGCGGTCGGCTGCACCGTCGGAGCCTAGATGAACCGGAGGCGCGATCCTGCGGAATCAGTGGTCCGGACGGACCGCCTCGGCGCCGTCCGTGACTACCATGTGCTCGTGAGCGACACCGTGAAGCCGTTGAAGGTCCTCGTCTACAGCGACGACGTGAACACGCGACAGCAGGTCATCCTCGCGCTGGGACGCCGTCCGCACCCCGACCTCCCCGAGGTGGAGTACGTCGAGGTGGCCACCGAGCCGGTCGTCCTGCAGAACATGGACCGCGGCGACATCGCCCTCGCGATCCTCGACGGCGAGGCCGTCCCGGCCGGGGGGATGGGCATCGCCAAGCAGCTCAAGGACGAGATCTACGACTGCCCGCCGGTCGTCGTGCTCACCGGCCGTCCCCAGGACGCGTGGCTCGCGACGTGGTCGCGCGCCGAGGCAGCGGTCCCGCACCCGATCGACCCCATCCAGCTCGCGGAGGCGGTCGTCGGCCTCCTCCGGCCATCGGTACCGGCTGCCCGCTGACGCGCGCGTGGCCGCCGACCCGTCGCTGAGGGGGCGCCTGTCCCGGCAGGTCAGTGTCCGCGAACGGCTGCCCCGCGACCTCGCCTGGATCTTCGGCGTCTTCATGGTGGCCGGCACCTGGGCGTGGCTGTCCGAGTACGGCTGGGGGATCGACTCCGGCGCCTACTGGGGTGCCTGGCGCGACGGTCTCTACGACGTCCCGCCCGCCAGGGCCGGTGCGTACCTCTACAGCCCGGCCTTCGCGCAGGCGATCTGGCCGTTCACCTACCTGCCGCGCGCCGTCTTCGTCGCCGGCGTGTCGCTGGCCACGACGATCACGCTCTGGTGGTTGCTGAGACCACTCGGGTGGCGCTGGTGGGTCCCGCTGATGCTGTGCTGCTCGTTCGAGATCGCCACCGGCAACGTCAACTGGGTCTTCGCCGTCGTGGCCGCGCTCGGCCTGCGGCATCCGTGGTTGTGGGCGTTCCCCGCCCTGACCAAGGTGACCCCCTGCGTCGGGCCGGTCTGGTTCCTGGTCAGGCGCGAGTGGCGTGCCCTGGGCGTCTCCGTGGGGGCCACGTTGGGCGTGGTCCTCGTCTCGGCGGTCGCGGCACCCGAGCTCTGGCGCCAGTGGTTCGACTTCCTCGTCAGCAATGCCGATCGCAGCACGAGCGTCCTCGGCGGGTCGCTCCTGCCGGCACCGGTCATCCGCATCCCGCTCGCGGTCGTCGTCGTCGCGGTGGGAGCCCGTCTCGGACGGACCTGGGTGCTGCCGGTGGGCATGATCCTGGGATCGCCGGTGTTCGGCATCGGCGCCCTGGCCGTGCTGGCGGGGCTGGTGCGCCTGGACGCGGCCGGGAGGGCCGGCACTCCGGGTCCGGCGCGCGGGCGTCGTACCGACTCCTGAGCGGACGTGCGGGTTGTCGGTGCCGCGCCGATAGCCTGACCCCCATGTCCCACACGTGGCCCGACGTCCTCTCCACCCTCGTCGCAGGCGACGACCTCACCGCGGAGCAGGCACGATGGGCCACCGACGAGGTCTTCGCCGGTGCCGCCACCCCCGTCCAGCTCGCCGGCTTCGTGGTGGCGCTGCGGGCCAAGGGCGAGACCGTCGAGGAGGTCTCCGGCTTCGCGGCGGCCATGCTCGCCGCCGCCAACCCGATCTCGGTGCCGGGCAGGCTCCTCGACGTCGTCGGGACCGGGGGAGACCGCTCGATGTCGGTCAACATCTCGACCATGTCGGCGATCGTCGCGGCGGGTGCCGGCGCCCGGGTCGTCAAGCACGGCAACCGCTCGGCCTCCTCGCAGTCCGGCTCCGCCGACGTGCTGGAGGCGCTGGGCGTCCGGCTGGACCTGTCGCCCGCGCGCGTCGCCGAGGTGGCCGAGGAGGCCGGCATCACGTTCTGCTTCTCGGCCGCCTTCCACCCGGCGATGAGGCACGCCGCCGTGACGCGCCGCGAGCTCGGCATCGCCACGACCTTCAACATCCTCGGCCCCCTGACGAACCCGGCCCGCCCCCAGGCGCAGGCCATCGGCTGCGCCGACGCGCGGATGGCCCCGGTGATGGCCGGCGTGCTGGCCGAGCGCGAGGTGGACGCCTGGGTGTTCCGGGGTGACGACGGCCTCGACGAGCTGACCACCACGTCCACCTCGACGGTGTGGCAGGTCCACGCCGGGACGGTGCGCACGCTCACGATCGACCCGGCCGACCTCGGCATCGCCCGGGCCACCACCGAGGACCTCCGGGGAGGCGACGCGGCCCACAACGCCGACGTCGTACGCCGTCTCCTCGCCGGCGAGCCCGGTCCGGTGCGTGACGCCGTGCTGCTCAACGCGGGGGCGGCGCTGGCGGTGCACGCCGAGCCCGCGCGGCCCGCTGAGGAGTCGCTCGCGGCCGGGGTGGCCCGGGCGGCCGAGGCGATCGACTCCGGGGCTGCCCTCGGGACGCTCGAGCGCTGGGTCGCCGCCACCGCTGCAGGTCGGTGAGCCCGCTGCCGGTCGGTCAGGACGCGGCCGGGACCAGCAGCACGTAGTCGTCGTCGCCCTCGACGGTCGTCCAGCCGAGCTGGTGGACCAGGGCGTAGCCGAGCTGCGAGTCGGGATCGACGAGGGCGTAGTCGACGTCGAGGTCGTCGACCATCGAGTCCCAGTCCGGGTTGAGCCGCGTGATGTCGACGTTGCGATCGAGCTCGTCGGGCGTGAACATCTCGACGTAGCCGTGCATGACCACCTGGACCTGGGGGTGGTTGGCCAGCACGTAGTGGCCGAGCGGCCAGTCGTCGAGCACCTTCGTGCCGCTGGGCATCGCGTCGAGGCGGGAGTCCACCCACGACGCGACGACCGGCTGGTCGGCGCGCTGGGCCGACGTGACGGCCAGGGCGCCGAGCGCCACAGCGGTGATGGCGGCGACGACCGACACCTCGCGCCGCCCCGGGGCGCCCGTGGGCGGCACCATCCGCTGGAGCGCGACCGCGACCAGCGGGGTGAGCATGATGCCGGCGACGATGACCGTGCGCACCGAGTAGAGGCCCCACGCCATCGACAGGCCGAGCAGCATGAGGGTCGGCCAGTCGAGCGCGTCGCCGCGCAGGTGCACGACCAGCACGATCGCGACCATCAGGACGAGGAACAACGAGCCGGGGCTGGTGAAGTCCGGCGGGCCCCACTCGGTCAGCACGCTGTTGCGGGTGCCCACGCCGGTGACGGAGTCGACGATGTCGAGGCCGAGGGGCGTGGCAACCGTGACCAGCGTCGAGAGCACCGGGATCGAGGCGAGCTGGAGCACCCGGCGCAGGTCGTGGCGACGCGACAGCGCGATGCCCACGGTCACGGCGACGCCGATGCTCACGCCGACGATCCACATCCCGTGGAGCGGCACCCACACCCAGGTGAGCGCGACCAGCCACCACCTCGGCCGGCCGTCCTCGACCGTGCGGAGCCAGGCCGCCACGACGATCGCGATGAAGAGGTAGCTCACCAGCTGCGGCCGGGCGGTGAGGCCGGGCGCGGCAGCGCAGACACCGAGGCAGGCAGCCAGCACGGCGGGGAGCGGTGAGGCACGGCGACGGCTGACCAGGTAGAGGGTCACCGGCAGCAGCAGGGTCAGCGCGCCTGCCAGCCAGATGATCCCGGCGGTGCCGAACGTGGTCCACGTCCAGGACATCGCCAGCTGCGACGCCCACTGGGTGGGGTACCAGGTGGCCGTGTCGTAGACACCGAGGTGGCCGGGGTGGGCCAGCGACCAGCCGTCACGGAACTCCTGTCCCAGCCGCAGGTGGAGCCAGGCGTCGCTGCCCGCCGCGGGCACGTCCTGGAGGCCGATCAGGACCACCAGGGCGGCGGCCAGCCCGACCAGCGGGAGGACCCGGCGGATGAAGGTGGTGATCACGAGCCGAGGTCGAGGCGCCAGGACTGCCCGACCCGCTGGAAGCCGAGCCGGTCGTAGTAGGCGCCGACCATCCCGGGCGGGGTGACGACCTCGCGGATGCCGCGACCCGCCAGGAGGCCGCTGCGCCGCCAGACGAACTCGCCGGGGGAGAAGTCGCGGTAGCGCGGGGTCACGTAGTCGAGCTGGACCCTCGCCGTCTCGCCCTCCTCGTGGAGCAGCACGACACCGACGGTCTCGTCGCCCTTCTGCACCAGGAACGCGTCCTGGGTCGTGCCGGGGTCGTGCACGAAGTCCGGGTTGAACCGCAGGATGTCGTCGCCGTGGACCCGCAGCACGTGGCGGAGGTACTCGTCGGTGGGCCCGACCTCGAGCACCTCGAAGGCGGTCTCGTCGTGCTGCTCGCGGAGCATCTTCACGATGAACCACGCGTTGATGCCGACGAGCACGAGGTTCATCCCGACCATCGGCCACACGTCGAGCAGCCAGTTGAAGACGATCAGCACCACGCACGCGATCGCGTTGAGCACGCGCAGGCGCAGCAGGCTGGCCTGGAGGAGGGAGTACACGAGGAGTGCGCTCCCGCCCCAGCCGAGGACATCGAGCCAGTGGTCAGCGAGCCAGGTCACGGCGGGAGCCTACTTCCGCCGTGACCGGCTGCTGATTCCTGACGTCCACGACATCACTTGATGATGTAGAGGACGATCTTCTTGCTCTTCGAGCCGAACACCTGGGCGTTCCCGAGGTAGACGACCTGCAGCTTGTGCTTGCCCTTCTTGAGCTTGGGCAGCTTGATCGTCTGCGACCCGTTCCGCGCGGGAGCGAGGGTGATCTGGGCGATCTTCTTGCCCTTGTCGAGCACCTGGACGGCACCCGTCGGGTTGGGGAGGTCCGGCACGCTCACCGTGATTCCGAGCTTCGCGCGCTTCTTGACCTTCACCTGGTCGGCCTGGAGCGCACCGGTCACCGACGACTTCATCCGCGCCACCGAGACGGCGGCGGTCGTGAGCGCACCCTCGGCGAATCCCTGGGCGGACGCGAACACCGTCACGGACACGTCCTTGCCCGCGTCGGCCGCCCGGAGCGAGTAGCTCGACCCCTTCGCGTCCGGGATCGGCGCACCCTGTCGGAGCCACTGGTAGCGGTAGTCGGTGGCGCCGGGTGACCACGACCCGGTCGTGACCTGGAGCGAGCTGCCCACGGACGCCGTGCCGGAGATCGTCGGCTGGCCGGTGCCCTGCAGGGCCCCGCCCGCGGTGATCGAGAGCGCGTTGCTGGTCGTCCGTCCCTCGACGTAGGACGGCTTGCGCGCGGTCACGCGCAGCGTCACGACGCGCGTGTAGTCCGCCGTGGTGAGCGTGTAGGTCGGCCCAGTGGCGTTCCCGATGTCGCTCCCGTCGCGCAGCCACTGGTACGACATCGTGACGTCGGGCTGGTTCCACGTCGGCGCCGTGCTGGTCAGCGTCTGGCCGACGGCCGAACCGGTCGGGGCCTGGATCTGGACCGCGGTCAGTGCCCGCAGCCCGGCGTCGACGACGAAGCGGCGTTCGACGCTCGACCCCAGGTAGTTCCCCTGGCCGTCGTAGGCCCGCACGGTCCACGCGTAGGTGCCCGTCTCGAGCGTGTTCGGGAGGGCGTACGTGGTCGCGTAGGTCGTGACGGACCCGGGGCTGCCGCCGCCGGTCACGTTCTCCACGTTGAGGACGTAGCGCGCGGCGCGGGTCGTCCCGGCGAGCGCGTCCCACGTGAGGACCCCTGCGTTCGGCTCCATGGTTGCCCCCTGCGCCGGGACGGACAACGCCACGGTCACGGGATCGACGAAGAACCGACCGAGGTCGGACCATCGGCCCGGCTGACCCGCCACGTCGGTGCGACGCACCCGCCAGCGGTAGGCCTGGGCGGACGGTGCGAGCAGGTCGGGCATCGAGTAGGCCGCCTGGGAGACCTGGCGGCTCAGGACCCGGTTGCCGGCCGACAGCGTGGTGTCGTCGTTGCGGTAGACCTCGATGTCCCACGAGGAGTCGAAGTCGCCCGCGGCCCACCGGAAGAGCGTGGTGCCTGCGTCGATGTGGCTGTCGAACGCCGGCGCGGCCGTCGACGTCGCGTCGAGCTTGCTGGCCGGCGTGGCCTTGAGCAGGCGTCGGGTGTCGGACCACGCCAGGCGGTTGCCGGCGTCGTCGATGGCCTGGACGCGCCACCAGAGGTCACCCTCGGGGTAGGTCCGGCCGAAGGCCGTGTAGGTCGCCTGGTCGACTTCCTGCTCATCGATCTTGTTGCTGTCGGTGATCGTGGCCGACTGCGCCACCTGGATCCGGTAGCGGTTCGCGGTCTGGTAGGGCGGGCGGGTCCCGCCGTAGATCGGCGCGGTCGACTGGTTGGTCGTGTTGTAGTCCGCCCACGTGAAGGTGACCTGGTCGGCGAATGTCGCGTTGTTCGCTGGACTCTGCAGCTGCACCTTGGGCGAGATCTTGCGGAACGCCCCGGTCCCTGCGTCGAGGGTGCCCGAGGGAGCCGGACCGCAGTTGCGGGTCGGCATGACCATGGCGCACGGACGGACGTACCAGTAGTACGCCGGTCCCGACTCGTTGTCGGGGAGCTGGCTCGGACCGCTGTTGGAGTGCGGGGTGAACCGGGAGTTGATCGTCTGGACGCCGTCGTAGACGAGGTTGGTGAAGTCGGCGTCCTCGGCCACGTAGACCTGGTAGCCGCCCGCTCCGGGAGTCGGGTCCCAGTCGAGGACCGGGGTGGCGCTCAGGCCACCGCAGACCGTCTGCTCCTGGCCCACCACGAGACGCTTGGCGCACGTGTTGCCCGCGTCCACGGCGAGGCCGTCGAGGGCGACCTGCTCGCCCGTCGTCTCGGCGGGAGGAGCGATGGTGAACGTGGCCGGGGTGCCCGTGCCGATCTTGGTGCCGTCCTCGGCGTCGTAGGCCTCCACCCACCAGGTGTAGGTGCCGGGACGCAGGAAGTAGCTGTCCCAGTCGGTCACGGAGGAGTACGCCACGCGCCGGTTCAGCACCTCAGTGGCGTCCGGGGACACCACATAGGGCGGGGTCTCAGAGATCCGGAGCTGGTACTGCACGCGTGCGTCCTGCTGCGACGCCATCGGCTGCCACGCGAGCACCGGGAAGCGCGAGCTGATCTGTCCGGGGATCTGGGCGATCGGGGTCAGCGGGGACGCGCCGGCGGTCTGCGACTCGCGGAGGTAGAACGAGCCGGCGCCGTAGGTCGGGGAGCGCCGGCCGTCGCCGTCGATCGCGTGGATCTTCCAGGTGAAGTAGTCGGGCAGACGATCCGGGTCCTGGGTGTCGCTGTCGGAGGGAAGGATCTCGGTCGGGGTCCACGAGAGTGCGGAGGTGGTGATGCTGGCCGAGCCGTAGGCGCTCGTGACCTCGACGTAGTACCGGTTGGCGTCCTGGCTGGGCGCCCACCGCAGGGTGGGGACGCTGACCGTCGCGCCATCGGCCGGGGCGAGCGGCTGCACCTGCCCGCTGTCGTAGACGAAGCGCCCGGTCTGGGAGTAGACGCCATTGACGCCGCGCGGGTTGTCCAGCGCACGCACCCGCCAGTAGACCGTGGTGCCCTGGGCGGGGATGCAGCCCAGGTTGCGGTCGTCGCCGGTCACGAAGGTGGTCGAGCTGGTCTGGCACGACTGGCTCGGGCTGGAGGCGAAGTTGTCGTTGCTGAGCTCGAGGACGTAGCGGGACGCGTGCTTGACCGGGGTCCACTGGTAGTAGAGGTCACCGTTGACCACGGGGGCTTGGCTCTGGACCGGCGGGTAGAGCAACGTCGGCTGCAGCGGCCAGCGACGCTGGAAGACGCTCGGCGCGACTGGCCACGGGGTCGGCTGGCCCTCGGCGTTGATCGCTCGCACCTTCCAGTAGTAGGTGTTGTTGTCCCAGGTGGTCGTCGGCGAGTAGCGCGTGGAGTAGACCGTGCGCTTCTCGATCTGCGTGTTGAAGTCCGCGTCGAGGGCGACCCAGATCTCGTACTGCTTGGCACCCTTGATCGGGTCCCACGCCAGGACGACGTCCTGGACCGTGGTGCTGGGCTGGACCTGCCCCGTGGTGGCGTTGGGCGCGCAGACCAGGCCGGTGGCACACGACTGCGACGTCACGGGCGGCAGCTGGGAGACGTTGTAGCTGGTCCACCCGGACCAGGCGCTCTGCATGTTGTTCTCGAACCGGGCGCGCACCCGGACGTAGAAGTCCTCGAAGCCCTCGCGCTCGCCGACACCCTGCGGGTCCGGCCAGACGTAGGTCGTCGAGCGGATGTCCTCACGCAGGATGCCGCCCACGTTGTCCCCCTCGGCGTCCATCTCGACGTCGTAGGAGACCGCGCCGGGCACACCCTCCCAGCGGATGATCGGGGGCGAGACGGGCGGAAGGATCTGGTTGCCGGCCGACGACACCTGGACCCCGGTGGGCACCTTCAGCGCCGTGACCGGCGCCTCCGCGCGGGCCCACGCGCTGGACCCGGTCTGGTCGACGGCCAGCACGCGCCAGTAGAGCGTGCCGGCGCGCAGCACCCGGGTCGGGGTGTAGCGGTCGTTGACCGTCTCCTGGTCGAAGACCACCGTCGAGAACGTCGCGTCCTCGGCGCCCTGCACGCGGTAGCGCGTGACGGTCGGGTTGCGGGTCCAGGAGAGCGTGGGAATCGGAGCGCCGCTGGCGCTCAGCCCGGTCGGAGCGTCCGGGACCGCTGCGGCGGGCTGTGCAAAGGTCGCGAGCGACGCGAGGAGCATCGCGAGCACGAGAACGGCGCGAGCGTGCCGGGCGACGGCATGGCGGGTGAGTGACATCCGAGCGATTCCCCCTGGAGAGCCCCTGCGGGCACGGTGATGACCTCGCCACGCTAGGTGTCGCTGTGAGCCGTCGGAGTGCGAATGGTCACGGGTAGTCCGAAAGGACTAGGCACCTCTGGCCGATCGGTGATCGGACCGCCACTCCGGCGGCGGGCGCTACGGTGAGCGCATGATCACCGCCATCGTCTTCGTGAAGGCCGACGTCGCACGCATCCCGGAGGTCGCCGAGACGATCGCCGCCCTCGACGGGGTCAGCGAGGTCTACTCGGTCACGGGCCAGGTCGACCTCATCGCGCTGGTGCGGGTGCGCCAGCACGAGGACATCGCGTCGGTCGTCGCCGACCGGCTCAACAAGGTCGAGGGCGTCACCGAGACCGAGACGCACATCGCGTTCCGCACCTACTCCCGCCACGACCTCGAGTCGGCCTTCAGCATCGGTCTCGACTGACCCTCGCCTGGCCCTCGCTGGCCCTCGTCACCGCACGGGTCGGTGCACCGGTGAGGGCAGCCGCTGCTCGTCGAACGGCACCAGCGACAGCCGCGACTGGTTGACGGCGTCGTAGACGGCCAGGTGGCGCGCCGCGCCACCGAGCGGGCAGACCCACTCGCCGTCGACGTCGACCAGCCGGATCCCCGGCGACTCGAGCCAGCGCAGGACCTTCTCCGACTCCTCCGCCGTCGCGGCCGGGACGGGACCGGGGGCACCGCTGACCGTCTCGGCGCTCGCGGTGAGCTCGCGGACGTACTGGTGGGCGTCGGCGCCCGAGGGGATCCGCCCGGCCGCGGCGAGCCGGCCGTGGCGCACGACGTGCACGGACCAGCGGCCGTCGTCCTCGCGGCGCGCGGCGACGATCTCGGGGCACCGGGTGAGGGCGGAGAGGCGCTGGGTGCGCGCGGCGGCCCGCACGAAGGTCGCCAGCCGGTCGCGGTGCACGCCGGCCTCCTCGAACCGCTCGCTGTCGGCGAGTGCCGCCATGCGCTGGTTGATGACCTCCACGACCTCCTCGGGGCTGCGCAGCAACGTGTCGCGCAGCTGGCGTACGACGGCGGCGTAGGCCGGCTCGTCGACCGAGCCGTCGCAGGGGGAGAGGCACTTGCCCATCTCGGCCAGCACGCATGCCGAGCCCGAGGGGACCCGGGGCATCCGACCGCTGCACTGCCGCACCGGGAAGGTGTCGTGGAGGGCGGCGAGGCACTTCTCGGCCGTCTTCTTCGAGGAGAAGGGCCCGAGGTAGTCGGCGTCGTCGTCGAGGACCTTGCGCACGAGCGACAACCGAGGCCAGGCCTCGCGGGTGAGCTTGACGAAGTGGACCTTCTCCGGGAAGCGCGAGCGCCGGTTGTAGCGCGGCTTGTGCTCGGCGATCAGCCGCAGCTCGCGGACCTCCGCCTCGAGCGGGGTCGCGCACTCGATGCCCGTGACCGAGGTGGCCAGGCCGACCATCTCGCCCATCCGGGTGCGGGTCTCGGAGGCGGTGAAGTAGGTGCGGACGCGGGTGCGGAGGTCGCGGGACGTGCCGACGTAGAGCACGCGGGAGCGGTCGTCCCGGAACAGGTAGACCCCCGGCGCGTGGGGGAGCCCCTCGGCCAGGTGCCGCTTGCGGCGCTGGGCGGTGCTCACCCGCGACGAGAAGGTCTGGAGCTCCTCCAGCGTGTGCACGCCGAGGCCACCGAGCCGCTCCATCAGGCCGTGGAGCACGTCGACCGTGGCGCGCGCGTCGTCGAGGGCGCGGTGGTTGGGGGTGGTGGTCGCGTTGAACACGCGGGCCAGGGAGGAGAGCTTGCAGTTCGGGGCGTCGTCGCGAGTGATGACCCGACGGGCGAGCTTGGCGGTGTCGAGGACCTCGTGCTTGGGCCAGGGCCGACCCTGCTCGCGGGCGAAGTGCTGGAGGAAGCCGACGTCGAAGGGGGCGTTGTGGGCGACCAGCACGCAGCCGGCCGCGAACTCGAGGAACGCCGGCAGCGCCGACTCGATGGGCGGCGCGTCGCGGACCATCGAGTTGGTGATGCCGGTGAGCACCGCGATGAAGGCGGGGATCTCGGTGTGGGGGTTGACCAGCGTCTGGAACTCGCCGAGCCGCTCGCCGCCACGCACCTTGACGGCGCCGATCTCGGTGATCATCGAGCCCCCGGCCGCCGAACCGCCGGTCGTCTCGAGGTCGACCACGCAGAAGGTGATGTCGCGCAGGGGCCGCCCCAGCTCGTCGAAGCTGCGCTGCGACTCCCAGCGGGGCGAGCTCCGTGCCGGGCGGTGGGCGGTGGTGCTCATGCCGGCGACGCTAGACGTGGGCTCCGACATCGCCGCGGCGGCGCGCGGACTACGCTGACGGCGCCGATCACCCGACGGCACGCGCGACCCGACCGAGGAGCACCTGTGGCAGACCAGACCGCCGACCTACGCGTCCCCGTCGAGGGTGAGCGGTGGCGCTGCGCTGGATGTGGGAACCTCACCCGCTTCGACGTGACGCGCTCGCGTCGTACGACGGAGTACTGGCACTTCGACCTCTCCGGCGAGCACCGGGTCGAGGAGGAGACCGTCCACGGTGAGGCCGTGGAGTCCGTCTCGTGCCGGTGGTGCGGCCGCTCGGACGCCATCGAGGTCGTGGACCGCGCCTCCGCCGACACGGGCTCCGACCCGGCGGCCGACGCGGCAGCCGGCTGACGGACCCTCCGTGACAGCGCCGGCAGACCTGCCCGAGCGGCTCCGCCTCCGGGTGGTCGCGCTCGTCTCCGCGGTGCTGCCCTCGGTCACCCCCGTCCCGCCGTCGCTGCGCAAGGTGGCGGCGTTCGCGCCGGCCCGCCGTGCGCGGCTCGGTGGCGGCGCGATCTGGGAGGCGCTCGCCGACGACGACTTCCGCCACCGCGCCGCCGTGCAGGTGTCGGCGATCCCGGCGGGCGACGACCCGGTCGAGGGTGCCGCCCGCGCGTGGCTGGCGCGTGACGAGGGCTGGGAGGCCACGGTCGACGCCGTCGCGGTCGACCTCGGCCGCGACGACGCGCGCGACGACCAGCACCAGGCCGAGGTCGCCCGCCTGACCGCCCAGGTCGTCAGCCTCCAGGCAGAGGTCGCGACGCTGCGGTCGGCGCACCGCGAGGAGCTCGAGGCGGCCCGCGGCGACCACAAGGTGCTCCGCCAGCGGCTCGGGGAGGCCCGCGGCGTCCTGCGTGCCGCCGAGCAGGCCCGCGACGAGGCGTTCGCCGCCCGCGACGAGGCAGTGGGGGCGGCAGCGGCGACCGCGAGGGCCGCGGAGGCCGACGTACGCCGGTTGCGGGCCCAGCTCGACGAGGCCGAGTCGGGCCTGGCGGCCCAGCGCCGTGACGTGCGGTCCGAGCGCGACGCGGCCACGATCCGGGCGCGGCTGCTGCTCGACGCGGTCGTCGAGTCCGCCACCGGCCTGCGTCGTGAGCTCGGCCTCGCCGCGGTCGACGGCAGTCCGGCCGACGCGGTGGAGGCCCAGCTCGCGGGCATCGAGTCGGCGCCGACGTCGAGCGCCCCGGCCACGCCCGCGCTGCTCGACCAGGTGCTGGCGATGCCGCGTGCCCGACTGGTCGTCGACGGCTACAACGTCACCAAGGCGGCCTGGCCGAGCGCGACCCTGGAGGCCCAGCGCAGCCGGCTGGTCGCCGCCCTCGGTCCGCTGGTCGCACGGTCCGGTGCGGAGACCACGGTCGTGTTCGACGCGGCCGAGTCCACCACCCGGACCGCGATGCCGGCCCCGCGCGGCGTGCGCGTGGTGTTCAGCCCGTCGGGCGTGATCGCGGACGACGTGATCCGGCAGCTGGTGGCCGCCGAGCCCCGCGGCCGGGTCGTGGTCACGGTGACCGACGACCAGGCGCTCGCCAGGGACCTGGCCCGCGCCGGCGCGCGGGTGGTGCCGACGGCGGCGCTGATCGGCCTCGTCGGATGACCTCGCTGCTCACGGGCGCCCGCCAGTGGGCGTGGAGCGCATCGGCGTGCGTCGCCGGCGTCGCGCTGCTCGCGGCATTCGTGTCGATCGGTGGCGACTGGGACTGGCTCGTGGCGTTCGGCGACATCATCCGCCGCACCGGGGCCGTCCCGGAGTCGGTGCCCTACGCGGCCGTGGACACCTCGGGCTGGCACAACGTCCCCGTCCTCGCCGAGCTCGTGGCCTCCCTGCTGCACTCCGCCGGCGCCCGCGTGCCGGTCCTGGCCCATCTGGTCGCGGTCGCGGTCGCGCTGGCCACCCTCGCGGCCGCCGCCCGCGCGCGCGGTGCCTCCGACCCGGTCGTCGCCGGCGCGGTCGGCTCGCTGGTCATGGGCAGCCTCGCGACCTTGGGCATCGTCCGCGCACAGACGCTCTCCCTCGTCCCGTTCGCGCTGCTGTTGGCACTCGTCGTACGCCAGCATCGCCGCCCGGACCGCGGCATCTGGTGGGCCGTCCCGCTCGTCGCCGTGTGGGGGAACCTCCACGGTGCCGCCCTCCTCGGCACCTGCGTGCTGGGTGCCTACCTCGTCGTCGACCGGCTGCGGCTGCGTCCGGCGGAGACGGTGGCCGTCGGCATCGCCAGCCTCGCGGCGTTGTGCGCGACACCCCAGGGCTGGCACACGCCGCGCTACTACGCCCAGGTCTTCGACAATGTCGCGGCCGAGCGCGCGGAGGGCCTCTGGGCCCGGCCGTCGCTCTCCGCGCCCTTCGACGTGCTCATGCTGGTCGTCGCGGCGCTCCTGCTGGTGCTGTTCGTGCGTGCCCGCCGCCCGCTGTGGGAGTACGTCGCCGTGGCGGGGCTGTGCCTGGCGACGGCGAGCGCGGCCAGGCACGGCGTGTGGCTGCTGTTCCTGCTGGTGGCGCTCGCGCCGGCGCCCCGAGACCCCAGTGACCGGGCCGAGCGCCCTGACGGGTCGGACCAGCGTCCGGCCCCCACCCGGGTCGGAATGGTGCTGGCCGTGGCCGCCTCGCTGGCCGTGGCGCTGCCCCTGGCCGCGTCGCGCGGGTCCTCGGTGCTCGTCGCCGGGCCGGACGTCGTGGACCGGGTCGCGGACCTCGCCCGGTCCTCGGGCGACGACGTCGTGGTCCTGGCTCCGGTGCCCCTGTCGGAGTCGCTGGCGGTCGCGGGTGTCCGGTTGTGGGCCAGCAACCCGCTCGACGCGTTCAGCCACGCCGACCAGGCGGCGTACCTCGACTTCCTCGGTGGCCAGGACGGGATGCTCCGAGCGGTCGAGCAGTCCGACCTGGTGGTGACGAGGGAGGGGACGCGGGCGGAGGACGTCGTCGCCGGGATCGACGGTCTGCAGGTCGTCGAGTGCCCGGACGGCTGGACCTGCCGGATCAGGACTCCCTGACCGGCTCCCTGACCGGCTCCCGGTGCTCGACCGGTCTCCTGAGCCGGGGGATGGCGGCCAGCATGGTGAACGCGGCCGGTCCCGCCACCGGTGTCGCCAGGGCCATCGCGAGCGGGAGCGTCCACACCCGGTCGGTCAGGGCGCCCCACCCGAGCAGCGCGAGGGCGATCGGCAGGCGGACCGCCAGCGGACCGAGAGCCGTCGACCCGACGCCCGCCGTGCCCTGCGCGTTGTCGAGGAGGAAGGCGGTCCAGTCGCGCCACAGGTCGGGCGAGACCGCGGCCGAGACCGCCACGACCACGAGGGTGGCCCCCACGCTGCACGCGAGCTGCGGCCACTGGCGACGCAGGGCGTACCAGAGGGGACCGAGGGCCGGGGTCACCTTCGTCAGCAGCACGACCGACCACCACGAGGCGCCGGCGGGCCCTGCGCCCGGACGGGCGCTCGCCACCACGACCAGCGCCAGCACCCAGAAGATGTTGCCGCTGACGATCTCCTGGGCGCAGCACAGGACCAGGGGCAGGGCGAGCCGCCAGCCCAACGGGCTCAGCATGTAGACGAAAGCCAACAGGGCTCCCAGCGACCACAACGTCCCGAAGACCGGCCAGGGCAGCTGGGCGAGCGGCCAGATCGCCTGGGCGAAGGCCGGGGAGTAGTTGAAGGCGTCGAGGTAGCCCGGCGTGGTCGCGTAGACCTCGCTGCGGGGGACCTGCCAGACCCGCCAGTAGGCATGGGCGTCGTGACCGGGACCGACGTCGGACGTGATGTCCACGGTGACCCAGACCAGCATGATCGCGTAGAGCCACGCCACGGCGACGGGGAAGTGGGGTCGCAGGCCGCCGACGGTCACGGTGGCAGGGTAGGTGGAGCAGCCGGCCGGCGTTCGCAGAACCGCCTCTCCGCCGTCGCGCCGCCCCACTGTCGGTGGGGCCTGTCACCGTTCGGGACATGACGACACGGATCGACTGCGACACCTGCGTGGTGCGCGGCCTGCACTGCCACGACTGCGTGGTGACGGTGCTCCTCGGACCGCCACCTGAGCTCATGATCGACGACGAGGAGATGGCGGCGCTCGACGTGCTGGCCTCGGGCGGGCTGGTCCCGCCCCTGCGCCTGGTCGAGCCCGTGGACGGTCCGGTGATCGAGTCGGCGTGAGGGCGGGTCGCGCGGCGGCGGTCCGCCTTGCCGAGATCTTGCCGATACCAGCTGGTGACCAGTTGTCGCGAAGATTGGCGAGGGTTCCACCAGCCGTCTAGTCTGTGGGCTGGCTTCCGTGGAAGTGGGTCACCCGGCCCGCGCGGAGGTCGCGCCGAGTCGTGGACCATGCCCCCGCATCACCGTGGTCCATGAGCCGGGGAACCACACTTCCCCCTGGGGTGAATCCCCTGCGAGGCGCACTGCGCGAGCGGTGCGTGGAGCAGGGGTAGGACACGTCGTGCCGAACCCGTCAGCTCACCTGGTAGGCGTACGACACCTGAGGGAGAACCCCCGCTCCGTGGCTCACACCCGCAAGCGAGCTGGCGCGACCGTGCTCGGTCTCGTCGCCATCGCTGCCATCGCATTCGTGCCTGCGACACCTGCGCAGGCCGACCCCAGCATCAAGGACGTCAAGGCACGCGTCGACCGCCTCTACCACGAGGCCGAGGCCGCCCAGGAGCGCCTGCACGACGCCGAGCTCGACCTCGCCGACCTCCGCAGCGACCTGTCCGGCCTCGAGGCCGACCAGGACCGCCAGGACGAGCGTCTCGAGGTCGTCCGCGACCAGGCCTCCGACGCCGTCGTGCGCCAGCTCGAGGGCGAGGGCATCTCGACCGTCGGCCAGATCGTGGTCTCGGAGGACCCGGGCGCCTTCCTCGACTCGCTGTCGACGATGTCGTCCTTCAACGACCTCCAGTCCTCCCTCCTGACCAGCTACGACACCGAGCTCGAGGCACTCGAGATCCGTCGCGAGGCCACCGACGCCCGCGAGAAGGAGATCGCCGACCTCACCGACCAGCTGAGCACGGACAAGCAGACGGTCGACGACAAGCTCGCCGAGGCCAAGGACCTGCTCGCCGACCTCGAGGCCGAGGAGCGCGAGCGCATCCTGGCCTCGCGCGGCAGCTCGGTCCGGATGCCCAGCGACGTGCCGGCCTCCGGCCGCGCGGCCGCCGCCATCCAGTACGCCATGGCGCAGGTCGGAGACGCCTACGTCTACGGCGCCGCGGGCGAGAGCGCCTTCGACTGCAGCGGCCTCACCATGCGCGCCTGGGCCCAGGCCGGCGTGTCGCTGCCGCACTCCTCGAGCGCCCAGTACGGCTCCGGTCCGCACGTCGCCGCGAGCGACCTGCAGCCGGGCGACCTGGTGTTCTACTACAGCCCGATCAGCCACGTCGGCATGTACATCGGCAACGGCATGATCGTCCACGCCGCCAACCCCGGTGCCGGCGTCACCGTCTCGGGCCTCTACTCGATGCCCTACGTCGGCGCGGTCCGCCCTGGCTGACCAGCAGTCCTCGAAGGCCGGCCGTCCACTCCTGTGGGCGGCCGGCCTTTCGCTGAGCCTGGTGGTGGCGCTGGTCGCCGTCCTGCTGACGCGCGACGGGCGGCACGAGGTCGACACCCGGCCCGTCGACGCGCCCCGGGCCAGCCCCGCCGAGGCGGCCGAGGCGCTCGCGTCGTTCGTCGCCGCCGTGGGGTCCCGTGACCGCGACGCGCTGACCGCGCTGGCGCCGCCCGACGACGCGACCGCGACCGACGTCCTCGCCGGGATCGCCGACAACGCCGAGACGCTGGACCTCGACGGGGTGACCGCGCGCTACGTCGACCAGGTCGGCACCGTCGACGCCGGCGGCCGCTGGTCCGGCGTCGTCGAGCTCACCTGGCAGCTCGGCGGGTTCGACGCCGAGCCGTCGTCGGCCGACGTGGTCGCGACCTTCGCACCCGCCGGTGACGGCCTGGGCATCGCGTCGTTCGGGGCAGCGGGTGCGGCCGGCACGCGCACGCCGCTCTGGCTGCGCGGCCGGCTGTCGGTGGTGCGCGGGTCGGGGGTCCTCGTCATGGTCGACGGCGCGCGGGCGCAGGCACGTGCCGTCGCGGACCGCGCGCGGCGCGGCGCCGACGTCGTACGCCGCGTCCTGCCCGGCTGGCGCGGCCGGGCGGTCGTCGAGGTGCCGGCCAGCGCCGCGGACCTCGACGAGACGCTGGGCGCCGGCCCGGGGACGTACGCCGCCATCGCCGGCGTGACCGCGACCGCGGGGGAGGGGACCGGCGACGACGCACCGGTCCACGTCTTCGTGAACCCCGACGTGACCGACGGCCTGCGCCCGGCGGGTGCGCAGGTGGTGATGAGCCACGAGCTGACCCACCTCGCTGTCGACGCGGCACGCACGCCGCTCGAGCCGTGGCTGCTCGAGGGCTTCGCCGACTACGTCGCGCTCCGAGACACCGGCCTGTCCGACCGGACCACCCTGGGGCGGGCGATCGCTGCCGTACGACGCGACGGGCAGCCGCGGCGGCTGCCGGACGCGGCGGACTTCGACACGCGGGTGGCGGGCCTCCAGGCGAGCTACGAGGAGGCCTGGCTCGCCTGCCGCATCGTCGCCGAGCGGCTGGGGGAGCAGGGACTCGTGACGCTGTACGACGCCGTGGCCGGCGGCGCCGCCCTGGACCGCGCCCTGCGGGCACGGGGGCTTCCGGTGGCCGACCTCACGAGCGCCTGGCGCTCGCGGCTGGCCTCGCTCGCCCGCTGAGGGCAGCCGGCGCGAGGTCGTGGTCCGGACATGCATCGAGGGCGACCGGTGAACCGGTCGCCCTCGGTGGCGGTGCGAGTCCGACGGGCGGCCCCCACGCCGTCCGTGCTGTCGCGGTGCGTCCTTCGGTCAGGGGGTGAAGACCCCGGCCGGGACGGAGAAAAGTGCCTTGACGTTCGTGCCGAACAGGGCGACGGCGCCGACGATCACGATGGCGATCATCGCAACCATGAGGCCGTACTCGACAGCAGTGGCGCCGCGCTCGTCGCGAACCGCGCGGAGCGTCAGCAACTTGTGGAGCAGCAGCATCGGGGGATCCCTCCTCCTAGAAGCGTCCTGGAATGCGAGGAGCCGGCGCCGTGGAGTCCACGACGCCGGCTCATCGAAGTGCGAGTGAGACCTGGATCAGATCTGCGACGCGATGTTGCTGAAGAGCGTCTTCAGGTTGCCACCGAGGAGGGTGACGGCACCGATGATGACGATGGCGATGAGGGCGACCATGAGGCCGTACTCGACGGCGGTGGCGCCGCGCTCGTCGCGCTTGGCCTTCATGTCGTTGACGAGCATGATGGTCATGAACTGGAGCTTCTCGATCATTGTTTTCCCCTTGATGTGTAAGTCGTGGTGCAGGTCCCGAGCCCACGAGGACCCGTCGAGGAATACTCTGCTCGAATCGCGCGGCCGGCGGATCGGGTGTTCGGCTCTGACTGCGTAGTCCGATGTGACTATCTGGCGACCACCCTCTGCGCACCGCGCATGGTCCACCCGTGGATCAGCTCTGGAGCAGGCCCATCCGCATCGCGGTGACGAGCGCCTGGGCACGGTTCGCGGCACCCAGCTTCTGGTAGATGTGGGTGATGTGCGTCTTGGCCGTGGACTCGCTCAGGTAGAGCCGTCCGGCGATGTCGCTGGTGCCCAGGCCCTCCGCCAGCAGCTCGAGGACCTCCTCCTCGCGCGCCGAGAGGCGCGGGGCGGCCGGAGCCGTGGCACGGCGCATCATCGCGGCGCTGAGGCCGGCGCACAGGAACGTGCGCGGTGCCACGGCCGCGTGCTTGGCGGCGCTGACGACCTCCGAGGACTTGCTGTCCTTGCCGACGAAGGCGGACGCGCCGGCCTCCATGGCGGCGAAGATCTGCTCGTCGCCCGCGTGCATGGTGAGCACGACGAGGCCGACGGCGTCGTTGCCCTCACGGATGGCGCGGACGATCTCCAGGCCGTGCCCGTCGGGCAGCTGGAGGTCGGTGACGACGACGTCGGGGGTGAGCTCTCCGAAGACCCGGAGCCCCTCGTTGACGCTCCCGGCCTGGCCGACGACGTGCATGTCCTCGTCGCGCTCGAAGGCGCGGGCGAGCCCCTGACGGATCAGTTCGTGGTCGTCGACCAGCATGACGGTGGTGCTCATGGAAGAGCGCTCCCCTCTCGGGCTCGGGTGGAGTGGTCGGAGTGCAGGTGGACGCGGGTGCCGCCGCCGGGGCGGTCGCCGACCTGCAGGGTGGCGCCGATGCCGGTCGCCCGTTCGGCCATCGTGGTCAGGCCCCAGTGGCGGTCCTTGGGACCGGCGTGGCCGATGCCGTCGTCCTCGATCTGGAGGTCGATGGTGCGGCCGTCGGTCAGGAAGCCCACCCACAGGTTCCGCGCGCGCGAGTGGCGACGCACGTTGCTGATCGCCTCCTGGGCGACGCGGAGCAGCTCGGCCTCGGTCCGGCCGGACAGGGCCGGACCGGACTCCTCGAAGGTCAGGTGGACCCGGAGGTCCGTGCCGGTGCTGAGGTCGCGGACGTACTCCGCCAGCGCGCCGGAGAGCCGGTGCTCGCTGACCTGGTGCCGGAGGTCGTAGATGGAGTAGCGCAGCTCGCTCACCACGCGCGTGATCTCGGCCCGCAGCGACGCGGCTAGCTCCCGCGCGCGCGGGTCGTCGGACACGGACTCGATCTCGTCGACGACGTAGCCGAGCGCGACGATCTCCTGCGCCACGCCGTCGTGCATCTCGCGGGCCAGCCGGTTGCGCTCCTCGGAGGTGGCCATCTGGCGCAGCTCGTCGAACAGCACCGCGGTGTCCATCCGGAGCGCGAAGTTGTCGGTGACCTCGGCAGCCTTCTCGGCGATCTCGTCGTTCCAGCGCAGCACCCCGCCCAGCACCAGGTGGCCGAGGACCCCGCCGGTCCCCTGGATCGCCAGCACGCGGACGTCCGGCGCGCGGCTGCTGCTGGGCAGCCTGATCTGTGCGTCGAGCGCCGACACGTCGCCGTACCCGGACAGGAGCACCGAGTCGTCCTCGTGGGACCCGGAGAAGACCGCGGACGCGACCGCGCCCGTCTTGCGGCGCAGGTCGGCCCCGAGGTCCTCGGCGACCTGGGCGGTGTCGAGCTCGACCTCGCGCCGCCGGGCGAGTCCGTGGAGCTGGGCCATCAGCTGGTGGGCGGCCTGGTAGGGCGCGCGCCGGGCGTCCTGGTCGCGGAGCGAGCGCGACTGCCAGCTGGTCAGCAGGCCGGCACCGAGGCCGCTCAGCAGCCAGGGGCCGGCGGCGGACAGGGCCGGACGAGGGTCGGTGCCCGCCGCACCGGCTGCCGCGGCCAGCACGCCCAGCGCGCCGACGGCGGTGACGTTGACGGTCGTCACCAGCCCGTGGCGTACGCCGGTCAGGACCGGTGGTGCGGCGAGGTAGGCGTACAACCCCGCCGAGGCGTCCGCACTGCCGAGCATCAGGGCCGCGAGCAGCATCTCGGCCGCCGCGGTCCACGAGGCCCGGTGGGGCTCGGGGGTCCAGTCGAGGGCCGCTCCGGTGGCGGCGATGACGCCGAGGGCTCCCAGGAGCGGCCAGGTGCTGCCGGCCTGCCCCTCGGAGAGGACGATGCCTGCAGCGAGGGCGAGCGCGAAGACCCGGATGGCGGTCGTGACACGCCACGTGTAGAGCACCCCGCCCGACGGCCTCGTCCTGTCCCTCAGATCGGTCAGGCGCATCGGCTCACTGGTTCCCGAATGTGTCAGCGATCTGGATCGCCGCCGGTCCCATGATCACCAGGAAGAGGCACGGCAGGATGAAGAGGATGAGCGGGATCATCATCCGGACCGGGACCTGCTGGGCCTTCTCCTCGGCACGCTGACGGCGCTTGGTGCGCATCTCGGCGCTCTGGATGCGCAGCACGCGGCCGATGGGGATGCCGAGGCTGTCGGCCTGGACCATCGCGAGGCAGAACGACTTGAGGTCGTCGAGCGAGGTGCGCTCGGCCATCGCGCGCATAGCGTCGGTGCGACCGACGCCGATGTTCATCTCCTGGAGCAGGCGGGAGAACTCGGCGGCGAGCGGGCCGTCGGTGTTGCGGGCCACGCGGTCGACCGCGGCGTCGAAGCCGAGTCCTGCCTCGACCGACACCGTGAGCAGGTCGAGGGCGTCGGGGAGGGAGTTGCGCATGAGCTTCTCGCGCTTCTGCCCGGCGTTGTAGAGCAGGATGTTGGGCAGCAGGTAGCCGAAGGCGGCCGCGAGCCCCGTGACGATCAGCACCCGGGCGAACGGCCAGTCGCTGCCGGCGAGGTAGAGGAACCCGATGCCGCCGAACCCGGCCAGGCCGAGCACCTTCAGGCCGATGAGCCGGTTGGCGTCCCACCCGGGCGGGTTGCCGGCCACGTTGAGCCGGAACTCGAGCTTGCGCGCCGTGTCGGCGCGCACCAGCTTGCGGCCGGTGCCGACGAGCTGGTCGCCGAGCGGGCCGAGGACGCGCTCGGCGAAGGGACGCTCGAGCTCGGTCTTGAGCATGTCGGGGGACGACTGGCCGATCGCCTGGATGGCCGCGACCGACCTGGCGACGCCGCGCCGCTCCTTGCTGATCACGCCGAAGACGGACAGCACCGTGACGAGGGCCAGGAAGATGAGCCCTGCTCCGATCCAGAGCACCATGTCAGACCTCCACCGTCGCGAGCTTGGCCATGGCGAACGAACCGAGACCCAGGAGGAACAGGGCCAGCGCCATGATGATGTAACCGGGCACGGTCGTGTAGAGAAGGGCGACGTAGTCCGGGTTCGCGAAGGTCATGTAGAAGAAGATCAGCGGGGGGAGTCCGGTCAGAATGTAACCCGAGAGCCGGCCTTCCGCACTCAGCGCCTTCACCTGGCGGCGCAGGTACTCGCGCTCGCGCAGGGTGTCGGCGACCGTGTGGAGGATCTCGGCGAGGTTGCCGCCGACCTCCCGCTGGATCCGGACGGCCATCACGACCCAGGAGAAGTCGTCGCTCTCCATCCGCTCGGCCACGCCGTCGAGGGCCTCGGTGATGTCGACGCCGAGGCGCTGCTCCACGAGGGCACGCCGCAGCTCGCCGGCCATCGGCTCGTGCCCCTCCCGGACCACGGTGTCGACCGCCTGCGGGAGGGAGAGTCCGGCCTGGAGGCCGCCGGCCATCAGGCCCAGGGTCTGGGCGAGCTGGCCGTTGAACTGGCTGAGCCGACGGCCGTGGCGGAACTTGAGGTAGAACCACGGGACGACCGCACCGAGCAGCACCAGCATCAGGCTGAGCGCGATGCCGCCCATGATGAAGCCGATGACGCCGCCCGCGAAGACGATGCCGGAGTGCACCAGGACCCACTCGGAGGCGGTGAGGGCCGATCCGGCGCCGGAGAGGCGCTGGGAGATCCTGGTCTCGAGGTCGGCGCTGACGAGCTTGTTGGCCACCGACACGGCCGAGCCCTTGAGGTCCGTCGTGGCGGCGGCCTTGCGCTTCTTCTTGCCGGCCTGGGCGCCGCCCGCGCCGTTGAAGTACGCCTCGAGCTGGCGCACCGACTGCGAGCGGTTGTCGCCGGCGCTGATGAACGCCGTGGCGAGGAGGCCGAACAGGCCGATCGCCAGCGCACCGGCACCGACCATCATGCCCGTGTTGCCGACCAGCGACTTGCCGGAGGTCACCACGTCCGGGACGTCGAACCCGGGGCCGAGGGTGGCGAACGCGGTGTCGTGGTAGTCGGTCCCGTCGGCCTTGATCACCACGTCGATGTTGGCGTCCGCGCCGCTGCCTGCAGGCGCCTCGAAGGTGACCAGCAGCTGCTGGGCGAGCGCGTTCGCGCGCTCGTTGAAGACCGAGGTGAGGACCGCCGGGTCGGCCGGGATGACCGAGCCGTCGGTCTCCGTGGCGACGGTGGACAGCTCGTCGCTCCTGGCGCCCTGCACCAGGGAGACCACGTCGACGACGACGTCGGCCTCCTGGGCGGCGATCGTGGCGACGTCGAGCGTCATGTCGCTGCCGGTGTCCGCGCCGTCGGAGAGGACGAGCAGGTTGCGCGCACCGTCCTGGTCGAGCAGCTTCACGCCCTCGACGATGGCGTCGTAGACGTTGGTGCCCTTGCCCAGCGTGACGTCGGCGAGCGCCTGGCGCACCGCCGCGTGGTCCACGGTGGGGGACAGGGTCGTGGTGACCTCGCCCGCGAAGGCGACCAGGCCGATCGCCACGTCCTCGGGCGCGGAGTCGAGGAACGCGTTGATGGCGGTGGTCGCCGCCGCGAACTTCCCCTGCCCCTTCATGCTGTTGCTGGCGTCCAGCACGATGACCGTCGAGCGGTCGATGTCGCCCTGGTCCACGAGCTTCGCGGTCGCCTCGACGGCGCCGCCGTTGAGCTCGACGTAGACCTCGGAGGGGTCGACGGTCGTGCCGGCGGGGAGCTCGTCGGTCGACACGAGGAGGCTCACCGCGCCGCCGTCGGACTCGACGTGGTCGATGGTGATCTCGTCGGCCGCCCACGCGGGCGCGGCCGACATCGCCAGCACCACGCCCGCGGCGACTCCCGCGATCCGTCGGGTGAGCACGTTCATCGGCTGGCGCCGACGGTGAAGACGGCCGGGTTGAGGTGCACGCCGTGGTCGGCGAGCCGCTCGAGGAACCGCGGGCGGAGGCCGGTCGAGGCGAGGTCGCCCTTGAACTTGCCCTGCTCGTCGACGCCGGCGGCGTAGTCGAAGAGGAACACGTCCTGGGTGGTGATGATCTCGCCCTCCATGCCCACGATCTCGGTGATCGCGGTGATGCGTCGGGTGCCGTCCTTCAGACGCGTCTGCTGGATGATCAGGTCGACCGCGCTGGCCACCTGCTCGCGGATGGCCCGCACCGGCAGGTCCATGCCCGCCATGAGGACCATGGTCTCCAGACGCGACAGGGCGTCGCGGGGCGTGTTGGCGTGCAGGGTCGAGATCGAGCCGTCGTGGCCGGTGTTCATCGCCTGGAGCATGTCGAGGGCCGCGGCGTCACGGATCTCACCGACGACGACGCGGTCGGGGCGCATGCGCAGGGAGTTCTTCACGAGGTCGCGGATCGTGACCGCGCCCTTGCCCTCGATGTTCGGCGGGCGGGACTCCAGGCGCAGCACGTGGTCCTGGACGAGCCGGAGCTCGGCCGCGTCCTCGATCGTGACGATGCGCTCGTCGGTCGGGATGAAGGACGACAGCACGTTGAGGGTGGTGGTCTTGCCGGCACCGGTACCACCGGAGACCAGGATGTTGAGACGCCCGCGGACGCAGGCCTCGAGCAGGTCGGCCGACGCGCGGCTCAGCGTGCCGAAGGTGATGAGGTCCTCGACCGTGTAGGGGTCCTCGGAGAACTTGCGGATGGTCAGCTTGGAGCCGTCGAGGGCGAGCGGCGGGATGATCGCGTTGACACGGCTGCCGTCGGGGAGGCGGGCGTCCACCATCGGGCTGGTCTCGTCGACGCGACGGCCGATCTTGCTGACGATCTTGTCGATGGTGCGACGCAGGTGCGCCTCGTCCGCGAACGTCGCGTCGACCTTGACCAGCTTGCCGCTGCGCTCGACGTAGATGTCCTGGAAGGTGTTGACCATGACCTCGGAGAGGTCCGGGTCGCGCAGCAGGGGCTCGAGCGGTCCGTAGCCCAGGATGTCGTCGGCGATCTCCTGCGAGATGCGCGACTTGTCGGCGGACGACATCGGCATGTCCACCTCGGCCAGCGTCGTCTGCAGCGCGAGCCGCACCTGCTGCTCGAGGTCGGACTGCGTCATGTGGGCGTCGTACAGCGTCGGGCCGAGCGAGCTCACCAGGCGCGCGTGCACGACCCGCTTGAGGTCCTTGTAGGGGTCCGACGTAGTCCGGGCGGCGGCGCGGCGACGGCTGGCCTCGCTGGAGTCCACGGTCTTCGCGGGAGTGGTGCTGGTGGGCGCCGCGGCCGCGTCGGCGGGAGCGCCGGGGGCGGTGTCCGACGAGCGCGTGCGGGAGGCGGCGGCGAGGCGGTCGGTGAGGCTCATGTCAGCTCTTCCTCAGGCGGAGACGGCTGGGCTTGCGCCCGGGCTTGGTGCCCGGCGCCGACACGGCGTGTGTCGAGGCCAGGCTGGCGGCGAAGGCCACGAGGGCCTTGCTGTTCGCGTTGCCGGGATAGGCGTTGACGAGGGGCTCGCCGCGGTTGACGGCGGCCAGCACCTCGCGGCTCGACACGAGCGTGGCGTCGGCCTTCAGGCCGAGGGTGGACTCGAACTCGGCGGGCGTGAGGCCGACCTTGGCGTCGGCGCGGTTGAGGACGAACGACCACAGGTCGCGGCTGAAGTTGAGGAGGTCCAGCGTGCTGGTGGCGAGCTTGACGCCCTTGAGCGCCGGGATGTCGAGCGTGCCGACCAGGATGATGCTGTCGGAGCGGTCGAGCGCCGCGAGCGCCTGGTCGTCGAAGACGCCCGAGGTGTCGATCACGATGAACTCGAACATGGCGCGCAGGCCGTCGAGGAGCTGACCGATCTCCTCGCCGGAGGCCTGGTCGGGGGAGTCCAGGTGGACGGGTGCGGCGACCACCGAGAGCCGGTCGGAGTGCTGCGTCAGCAGCGACTCGATCGCACCCTCGTCGATGCCCCCGCGGAAGCCGACCAGGTCGTTGACGTTGCGGGTGGGCGTCAGCTGCAGCATGAGCGCCACGTCGCCACTGTTGACGTCGAGGTCGACCAGGCACACCCGGTGCCCGTGGTCGGCGAGGGCGACGGCGGTGTTGACGGCGACGAGGCTCTTGCCGACGCCACCCTTGGTGGAGAAGACGGTGAAGACCTTGCCCTGGGGTGCCTCGGCGGCGGCGCGCTCGGCCTCGGCCTCGGCGATCATGGACGCCTTCACCTGGGCGGCGGCTGCCTGGGCCTCGCCCTGCATGGTCTGGCCGATGGCGCTGGCGACCGAGCGGGCCCGCTGGACCGCGGTGGTGATGCCCGCCAGGTCCTTGCTCTGGACCACCTCGCGCATGCCGCTGCGCAGCGCGAGGGACAGGGCACCGGCGTCGACGGTGTCGCGCAGCAGGATGACGCCGAGGTCGGGCCGGTTGACCCGGGCCCACTGGGCGAAGCCGGTCGCCTCCTCGGTCGTGATGCCGGGGCCGACGACGACGGCGAACTCCTCAGGTGCGCCCTGGATGTGGGAGTACAGGTCGTCGAGCGCGCCCACGGCCGTCGAGCCGTGGAGCATCGCCTGGAGGATCGCGCGCTGCGCGGGGTCTGTCTCGAGGATGGAGGTCATGGCGATCAGCCCACCGCGGGAGCAGGCGCGCCGGGGACGGCCATCGAGATGTCGGTGCCCTTCTCGTCGACGACCCTGGTCTTGTCGCTGAGGAGCGCGAAGTTGAGGTCTCCGAAGCGGTCGCCCCAGATGAGCTTCTCTGACTCCTTCTGGTTCAGCGCCAGGGTGAGGATCGTCTTCGGGATCGCCTCGGTCGTCTCGGCCCCGGTCTCGTCGGTCACCGTTCGGGACGTCGACGTGGTCGTGCCCACGCCGATCACCGTGACGCGGGTCAGCAGGACCCGGGTGTACTGGGAGGGGGTGGAGACGGTCACGAAGATCGCGACCTCGGAGCCGGGGTTCACGAAGCCGGCGACGCGCTCGGGGTCGGTGAGCTCCACCGACATCGCGAGCTTGTCGTCCGGGATGACCAGGCTCTCGGTGTCGCCGACCGTGCCGAACTTGTCGGCGATCAGCTGCTCGCCGGGGTAGATGTTGCCGGTGGCGACCAGGCCGGTGACGCTGGTCGAGGAGGACAGTGCACCGGGGACCAGGTCCTCGCGGCGGACCTGGGCCTTCTCGAACTTGCCTGCGGACTCGGCGTCGGCGACGGGCTCGCCGGCGTTGACGACCTCCTTGGCGACGAGCACCTCGACGAGCTCCTGGCCCTCGGTGGCGCGGTTGTCGATGCCCTGGACGTACATGACGATGAGCAGGGTGCCGACCAGGGCCGTGATGATGGCCACGGCCAGGAGTACGGAACGACGTGCCATGAGGCATTCCTTCGGTGTCAGGTCCACGGGGGTGTGGATCGAAGAACAACGTGCCGGGAAGGACATCCGATTCGCTGAAGGCGCCTGTGCCACCGTCGCAAGTCCACGAGTGGCCCCGACGTCCCCTCGTGGCACACGACGATAGGTGCGCCCCACCCCTGACGGAGGCTAAGACTGACAAACCACCCGAAGGCAGCATCGGCATAGCCCGTTGTGACTAGTCCGACGTAGTCATGGTCTAGCCCGTGACCGTCGGTCCACGCTCAGCCGAGGTAGAGGGCGTCGATCTCCGTGCGTGCCTCGCGCACCACCACGTTGCGCTTGAGCTTCATGCTCGGGGTGAGCTGGCCGCCCTCCTCGGTCCACTCCCCTGGCAGGATCATGAACTTGCGGATCGACTCGGCCTTGGAGACCGCCTTGTTGGCCTCGTCGACGGCCTCCTGCACGGCGGCCACCAGGTCGGGGTCCTCGACGAGGTCGGCGACGTCGCCGGTCTTGCCGTGCTGCTCGGCCCAGCCGGGGAAGGTCTCGCGGTCGATCGTGACCAGTGCGCCGATGAAGGGCTGGCCGTCGCCGACCACGAGGCACTGGTCGACCAGGGCGTGGGCGCGCAGCCGGTCCTCGAGGACGGCGGGGGCGACGTTCTTGCCCCCGGCGGTCACCAGGATCTCCTTCTTGCGGCCGGTGATGCGCACGAAGCCCTCGTCGTCGACCTCGCCGACGTCGCCGGTGTGGAACCAGCCGTCCGGGTCGAGCGCCTCGGCGGTGGCTTCCTCGTTGCCCCAGTAGCCGGCGAAGACCTGCCCGCCCCGGAACAGCAGCTCGCCGTCGTCGCCGACCCGGACGCTCGTCCCGGGCAGCGGTCGGCCCACGGTGCCGATCTTCGTGGCGTCCGGCAGGTTGGCGCTCAGCGCCGCAGTGGTCTCGGTCAGGCCGTAGCCCTCGAGGACGGTGAGCCCGATGCCCCGGTAGAAGTGCCCGAGGCGGTCGCCGAGCGGCGCGCCGCCGGAGACGGCGTACATGCAGCTCCCGCCGAGCGCCTGGCGCAGCTTGCCGTAGACGAGCTTGTCGAAGACCGCGTGCTGGGCACGCAGGCGCACGGGCACCCTCTTCGCGTCGCGAGCGCGCGACCAGGCGATCGCGGTGTCGGCCGCACGGTCGAAGATCGCGCCCCGACCGTCGGCGGTCGCGCGCTGGGAGGCCGTGTTGAAGACCTTCTCGAACACGCGCGGGACGGCGAGGATGAAGGTCGGCTGGAACTCGCCGAGGTCGGCCACGAGGTTCTTGATGTCGGCGCTGTGCCCCATCCGCGCGCGGCTCTTCACGCAGCCGACCTGGATGATCCGGGCGAAGACGTGGGCCAGGGGCAGGAACAGCAGCGTCGAGGCGTCGTCGGTCTCGAACAGGTCGGCGAGCTCGTCGACGGCGACGCCGAGCTCGAACATGAAGTTGCCGTGGGTGAGCATGCAGCCCTTGGGCTTGCCGGTCGTGCCGCTCGTGTAGATGAGCGTGGCGAGGTCGAGCGGCGTCGCGGACGTGCGGCGCTCCTCGAGCACGTCGTCGGTGATGTCGGAGCCGAGCCGCTGGAGGACGTCGACGGCGTTGTCGGTGATCGACCAGACGTGCTGGAGCTCGGTGAGGTCGCCGGACTCCCGGGCCTCGCGCACCCGCGCGAGGTGGTCGGGGCCCTCGGCGACGACGGCGCGGGCACCGGAGTCCTGGAGGATCCAGCCGACCTGCTCGGCGGAGGAGGTCTCGTAGATCGGGACCGTGACGGCGCCGGCGAACCAGATCGCGTAGTCGAAGAGGGTCCACTCGTAGCGGGTCTTGGAGAGCAGCGCGACGCGGTCGCCGACCTCGACGCCCGCGGCCACGAGGCCCTTGGCGACGGCGCGCACCTCGTCGTGGAACTCGGAGGCGGTGACGTCGACCCAGCCTGCTCCCGTGTTGCGGCTGAAGACCGCGGTGTCACCGGCCTCGCGGGCATTGACGACGACGTCGTCGGTGAGGTTGCCGGTGGTGGGGATGGAGATGGAGAGCGGAGTCGAGAACTCGCGCACGGTGGGACCTCCCGGATCGAACGAATCGCCTGCGAGCGCAGGCTATCGCCCGGGGGCGGGAGCCGAGCACGGCCGGGGCGGCGCGGCAGCGGTGGGCTAGGCTCCGGCCATGGCCGACCAGACCTCTGCATCGATCACGATCGATGCCCCGCCGGCCGACGTCATGGCCGTCATCGCCGACTTCGAGTCCTATCCCGAGTGGGCCAAGGGCATGAAGCAGGTCGAGGTCACGGCGCCCGGGTCCGGTGGCCGGGCCGAGCAGGTCTACTTCGCGCTCGACGTCTCCCCGATCAAGGACGAGTACACCCTCGCCTACGACTGGGACGGCGACCGCGAGGTCACCTGGACCCTCGTCGAGGGCAACATGCTCAAGGCCCTCGACGGTGCCTACACCCTCGTCGACCAGGGCGACGGCACCACCGAGGTCACCTACCGCCTCGCGCTCGACGTCAGCATCCCGCTGATCGGCATGCTCAAGCGCAAGGGCGAGAAGATCCTCATCGACACCGCGCTGAAGGGCCTCAAGAAGCGCGTCGAGACGCTCTGACGCCCGGTCCCGCATGCGGATCCTCCTGTTCACCGGCAAGGGCGGGGTAGGCAAGTCGACCCTCGCCGCCGCCACCGCGTGTGCGAGCGCGGAGGCAGGGCACCGCACGCTCGTGCTCTCGACCGACGCGGCCCACTCCCTGGCGGACGCGCTCGACGTCGAGGCGACCGGGGAGCCGACCGAGGCGGCACCCCACCTCTGGGTGCAGCACGTCGACGCGCAGGAGCGCTTCGAGCGGTCCTGGCGCGACATCCAGGGCTACCTGCTCAGCGTCCTCGACGTCGCCGGCGTGGACCCGGTCGCGGCGGAGGAGCTCACCGTCATCCCCGGCGCCGAGGAGGTGCTGGCGCTCCTCGAGGTGCGTGCGCAGGCCAGGTCGGGGGAGTGGGACGTGCTCGTCGTCGACTGCGCACCGACTGCGGAGACCCTGCGCCTGCTGGCGCTGCCCGAGGCGCTCGGGTGGTACATGACCCGTGTGCTGCCGATGGAGCGGCGGGTGGTGAAGGCGCTCAAGCCGGTGCTCACCCGGGCGGCCGGCGTGCCGATGCCCGGCGACCCGGTGTTCGACGCGATCGAGCGACTGCACGCCGAGCTCGACGACGTACGCACCGTGCTGACCGGCCCGGAGACCTCGGTCCGGCTCGTGCTGACGCCGGAGTCGGTGGTGCTCGCGGAGGCGCGCCGGGCCTACACGTTCCTGACGATGTTCGGCTACCCGGTCGACGCCGCGGTGGTGAACCGCGTCTTCCCCGAGGGCGGCGCCGACGACTGGCGCGCTACCTGGGTCGACGCCCAGCGTCACGTGCTCGCCGACGCCGAGGACTCCTTCGCGGGCCTGGACGTGCGCACCTCGGTCTACCGCTCCGGCGAGCCGGTCGGGCGGGAGGCGTTGCTCGCCCTCGCCCGCGACGTCTACGGCGACGACGACCCGCTCGCGAGCGGGGCACCGCGACCCGCCCTGGACGTACGTCGCTCGGGCGGGAGCGTCGTGCTGTCGCTGCCGTTGCCGCTGGTCACGCGCGACGACGTCGCCCTCGCCCGGAAGGGCGACGAGCTCGTCGTGTCGGTGGCGTCGTATCGTCGCCTCCTGACCCTGCCCTCCGGGCTGGCGCGGCACCGCGTGGCGGGCGCCCGCGTGCGCGACGGGGAGCTCCAGGTGCGGTTCACCGAGGCCGCCGCAGACACCACCGCGACGGAGGAGGCCACGTGAGCGACGACGCCCGTGACCCCGGTGCCGATCCCCGGGTCGGCTCCCTCGGCGACGAGGCCGCCAAGCTCTTCGGCGTGCTGTCCGGCTGGGCGCGCGAGCAGGCGGGCGAGGCCGGGGACGGCCTCTCCGGCCTCGCCGCACACGCCGGCGCGGCCGTCCGTGACCTCGACGAGCACCTCGCGACCGGCTCCACCGAGTGCAGCGTGTGCCCGGTCTGCCGCACGGTCCACGCCGTGCGCCAGCTGAGCCCCGAGGTCAAGGCGCACCTGTCCTCGGCCGTCACCTCCCTGGCGCAGGCGGCCGCGGCGATCCTGGCGACGCCCGACCCGCGGCGCGATCCCTCGAGCGACGTCGAGCGCATCGACCTCGACGACGATGACGGTCCCGAGGACGCGGCGTCGTCGGACTGGCCGGGGGACCGGTGACGGACCGGCCGGGGGTCGTCGTCGGCGTCGACATCGGCGGCACCAAGGTGCTCGCCGGGGTGGTCGGCGCGGACGGTCGGGTCACCTCCACCGCGCGTCGTACGACGCCGGGGCGGCGGGTCGTGACGAGCCAGGTCGAGGACGCCCTGGTGGAGGCCATCGTGGAGTCCGCCGGCGACCGGGAGCTCGTCGGGGTCGGGGTCGCGGCGGCCGGCTTCGTCGACTCGGCGGGCGAGCGGGTGATGTTCGCGCCGCACCTGCCGTGGCAGGGCGAGCCGTTGCGCGACCTGCTGGAGCAGCGCCTCGGCTGTCCGGTGCTGCTCGACAACGACGCCAACTGCGCGGCCCGCGCCGAGGCCCACCACGGTGCCGCCCGCGGTGCGTCGTCCGCCCTGATGATCACCATGGGCACCGGGATCGGCGGGGCCGTGCTGCTCGACGGTCGGGTGCTGCGCGGCGCCAACGGGATGGCCGGCGAGTTCGGCCACATGCAGGTCGTGCCGGGTGGTCGACCGTGCGAGTGCGGGCGCAGCGGGTGCTGGGAGCAGTACTCCTCCGGCAACGCGCTGGTGCGCGACGCGCGTGCCCTCATGGTCGAGCAGCCGTCGGTGCTGGCGGAGATGAGCGAGGGCCACCCGGACCGGGTGACCGGGCCGATGGTGACGACGGCCGCCGAGGCCGGCGACCTGGTCGCCCGGGCCGCCTTCGCCTCGGTCGGCGACTGGCTGGGGGTCGGCACCGCCAACCTCGTCGCCGCGCTCGACCCGGAGGTCGTCGTCATCGGCGGCGGCGTCTCCGCCGCGGGCGACCGGCTCCTCGACCCGGCACGGACGGCGCTCCAGCGCACCCTGGTCGGCGTGGGCCACCGCGTGGTGCCGCGGCTCGTCGGGGCCGAGCTGGGTCCGGAGGCCGGGATGGTCGGCGCCGCGCTGCTCGTGGCCGACCGGGCCGCTCAGCCCCTCCGGTAGTCCGGGACCAGCTCGAGGGCGAGCTGCTCGAGGAAGAGGCCGACGTCGGTGACGATGCCGCGGCCGTGGCTCGTGCCGCGGTCGGCGAGCTTGGTCACGGTGACCGGGTTGAGGTCGACGCACACGAGCGGGACGGTCGCCGGGAGGATGTTGCTGGTCGCCACGGAGTGCAGCTGCGTGGCGAGCATCAGGCAGTAGCCGATGTCGTGGATCTCCGCCCGCATCGCGCGCTGGCCCTCGATCACGTCGGTGTGCACGTCGGGCAGCGGACCGTCGTCGCGGACCGAGCCCACGAGGACGTAGCGCTTCTCGTGGCTGACGAGCGCGTGCATGATCCCGCTGCCCAGGGTCCCGTCGGCCACGGCGGCACCGATCGAGCCGGCCTTGCGGATGGTGTTGAGCGCCCGGACGTGGTGCTCGTGACCGTGCTCGACGCCCTGCGCGGTGTTCATGTCGATGCCGAGGGCGGTGCCGTAGAGCGCCGACTCGATGTCGTGCGTGGCGAGCGCGTTGCCGGCGAAGACCACGTCGACGAAGCCCGCACCGATCAGCGCCACCATCGCAGGCGCGGCACCGGTGTGCACGATGCCCGGCCCGGCGACCCACAGGACCCGCTTGCCGTCGGCCCGGGTCTGGCGCATCGCGTCGGCCACCTGCCGCACCAGCACGGTCTGGGGTCGCTCGTGGGGCGAGTCCGAGGGTGGGCCGAAGGCCTCGCCGAGGGAGGCGGGCGCGGGCACCGACACCTGGATGCCCGAGGCGCCGACGACGATCTGCATCCCGGAGCGCACGTCGGACATCGGGATGGTCCGCACCCGCGGGTCGTCGGTGTCGGACCCGGCCACGAGCAGGCCGCAGTCCATCTCCGGGTTCTCCACGTCGAACCAGCGACCGTCCAGGCAGACCCGGGTCTCGAGGTTCGTGGTCGAGTAGAAGCCGTCGGGGAGCACGCCGTCGAGCTCGGCGTGGGCCAGGACGGCGTTGCCGACCGCGACCTGGTTGACCCCGCGGGTCTGCAGCCGCATCAGCAGGCGCTGGAGGCGACCGTCGTCCTCGGCCTCGATCGAGATGCGCGCCCTGCTCGGGTCGTTGGTCTCGTGCCCGACGTCGAACTTCTCGATGACGTAGTCGCCGCCGTAGTCGCGGATGTCGTCGAGGATCCTGGAGAGGATCCCGCTGTCCATCAGGTGCCCCGTGACCTCGACCGTCTCCCTCGCACCCACGCAGCGACCCTATCCAAGGCCTGCTTGGCATACTGCGCGGGTGTCGGTGGACTCCCAGGTGCCCGTGGCACGAGCGCTCACCGTCCTCACCGGGACGGTCTGCCTGCTCAGCCCCTGGGCGTCGACCCCGGTGCTGTCGGCGACCTACGCGCTGCTCCTCGGTGCGCTCGTGGTGGCGCTCCTCGTCGTCGTACGGCGTCCGGGCGCGGCGGTCGGCGTCCGGCCGCTCCTGTGGCTGATGGCCGCGGCCGCGGTGGTCGGCGTGGCCCTCGTCGGCGGCATCGCCCTGGTGAACGGGGCCGGGGTGCCCGTCCTCGCGACGGCCCCAGTGGTGCTCGTGCTCGGCGGCGCGGCGATCCTCGTCCCGGGGTGCCTCCCGCGCTGGTCGTACGCCGTCCTCGCGGTGGCGTACGCCGTCCTGGTGGCGGCCTTCGTCAGCACCTGGGACCAGCCGATCGACGTCGAGGTCTTCGTCAGGGACGGCGTCGCCGCGCTCGCGCGCGGTGAGTCGCCGTACGCCCTCACGTTCGCCGACGTCTACCCGCCGGGGGAGAGCGCACGCGTCTACGGCCCCGGTGTGGTCGAGGACGGTCGGCTGCAGTTCGGGTTCCCCTACCTCCCGGCGGTGCTGCTGCTCGACCTGCCGATGGGACTGGTCGGCGACCCCGTCTGGATGCACGCCCTGCTGCTCGGGCTCGCGCTCGCGCTCGGCTGGCGCGTGGCGAGCGACGCGCTCGGCCGCGCCGCGATCGTCGTGCTGGCGCTCGCCCCCGCCACCCCCCTGGTGCTGGCCAACTACTGGATCGAGCCCGCGATCGCCGGCCTGTTCGCGCTCACGTGGTGGGGGATGCACCGTGGCCGCACGTGGGCGGTCGTCCTCGGCCTGGGCGCGTTCTTCTCCGCCAAGCAGTACGCCGCCTACTTCCTGCCTGCGCTCTGGCCCGTACTGCGGAGCAGCGGTGTGCGGGTCGTGCTCGCCGCGGGGGCCGTGGGTGTCGTGGTCGTCGGGTCGCTCGCCCTCATGGATCCCCGGGAGTTCTACTGGTCGGTGGTCCAGCTGCAGTTCGTCCAGCCGTTCCGCGACGACGCGGTCTCGCTGCTCCCGGCCCTCCAGGAGGCGGTGGGAGAGCTCCCGGGCTGGTTGACGACGGTCTCGTCGCTCACCGGGATCGTGGTGTCGGCCCTCGTCGCGTGGCGCACCCGCCCGGGCCCGACGGCGTTCGCGCTGTGCGTCGGCCTCGGCCTGCTGGCGACCGTGGTGCTCGCCAAGCAGGCCTTCGTGAACTACTACTCCCTCATCGGGGCCGTGCTCCTGCTCGCCGGGGTGGGCTGGCCGGAGGACGACCCGGCTCAGACGCGCGAGCCGTCGTCCCAGGGATCGCGGGGCGAGCGCGGCATCTCGAGCACGAGGTAGAGGAAGCCGCCGACGAACCACAGCACCAGCACCCAGCCGAACAGCGGGTTGACGTAGATCGAGAACAGGGCGATCACGAGGGCGAGTGCCGGGGCCAGGAAGATGCCGGCCCAGGCGAGCCCCCGCTGCCAGGTCCGGGGCACGGGGAACGGCGGAGGGAGCGGCGGCCGGAACCGCTCCGACTCCGCGACCGCCTGCTGGCGTGCCTCTACCTCGTCGTCGTCGAGGAGCCGGTCGGGCAGCTCGCCGGCGAGGTCGGACGGCAGGTCGCCCGGGCGTGCGTCGACCGGCTCGGGATCGGCTGCGGGAGCAGGCTCGGGACCAGCGCCCGAGCCGGTCCCGGGGGCGGTGCGCTCGTCGGGCAGCACGGCACGATCGCCGTAGTTCTCCACGATCTCGCGCCACGCCAGCTCGGTGCTGCTCTCGTCCTCCGGCCGGCTCACGGCACCACGGTAGCCCGCGGGTGGTGCGCGCGTCTGTCCCCGCGTCCGACCACCGGCCACCGGGGCCGTCCGTGGTGCACACTGTCGCCTGTGAAGATCCCCTTCCGCGGCGCCCCGGCGGCGCCCCTCGACCCGGCCCTCGTGGCGCCGATGTCCACGGCGGCGCGGCCCGAGCAGACCGGCGGGAAGCGCGTCGGTGTGCTCGTCCAGCACGGGTTCACCGGCAACCCGGCCTCCATGCGTCCCTGGGCCGAGGACCTCGCGGGCCGCGGGTACGCCGTGGAGATGCCGTTGCTGCCCGGTCACGGCACGCGCTGGCAGGACCTGAACACGACCTCGTGGGCGGACTGGGTGGCCGCGGTCGACGGTGCCGTCGACACGCTCGTCGCGGAGAACGACGTCGTGGTCGCGGTCGGCCTCTCGATGGGCGGCGCGCTGTGCCTGCGCCTGGCCGCCGACCGCGGCGACGACCTGGCCGGGCTCGTGCTGGTCAACCCGGCTGTCGACACGCTGCGCAAGGACGTCAAGCTGCTGCCCGTGCTCCAGCACGTGGTGCCGGCGATGCCCGGCATCGCCAACGACATCAAGAAGCCGGGCGCCGACGAGCACGGCTACCCGATGACCCCGCTGAAGGCGGCCGCGTCGATGTTCACGGGCTACGCCGAGCTGCGCCGCGACCTGCCGCGGATCACGATCCCGGTGCTCTACTTCCGCTCCGCCGTCGACCACGTCGTCGACATCTCGAGCTCGCAGGCGCTCAACGCCGGGCTGTCGTCGAAGGACTTCGAGGAGCGGGTGCTCGAGGACAGCTTCCACGTGGCCACGCTCGACAACGACGCCCCGCGCATCTTCGCCGAGTCGGCGGAGTTCATCGACCGGGTCACCGGCTAGCGGGGGCTAGGCTCAGCCCGTGCTCTATTGGTTCCTGAAGTGGGTCGCCCTCGGGCCGGTGCTCCGCCTGGTCTTCCGGCCCAAGGCGTTCGGCGTCGACCACGTGCCGGAGACGGGCCCGGCGATCCTCGCGAGCAACCACCTCTCCTACGCCGACTGGCTCTTCATGCCGCTCACCCTGCAGCGCCGGGTGACGTTCGTGGCCAAGGCGGAGTACTTCACGAGCCCCGGCATCAAGGGCTGGTTCCAGAAGAAGTTCTTCACCGGTGCCGGCCAGGTGCCCATCGACCGGTCCGGCGCCAACGCCGCCGAGGGCGCGATGAAGTCCGCGATGAAGATCCTCGGCGAGGGTGACCTCTTCGGCATCTACCCCGAGGGCACCCGCTCCCACGACGGCAAGCTCTACCGCGGCAAGACCGGCGTCGCCCGCCTGGCGCTCGAGTCCGGCGCCCCGGTGGTGCCGTGCGCGGTCGTGGGCACCGACGTGGTCGCCCCCAACGGCAAGGTCTACGGCAGCTGGACCCGCCCGGTCGTGCGCTTCGGCCCGCCGCTCGACTTCTCCCGCTACGCCGGGATGGAGAACGACCGCTACATCCTGCGCTCGATCACCGACGAGATCATGTACGAGATCATGCGCCTGTCCGGCCAGGAGTACGTCGACCTCTACGCCAGCAAGGCCAAGGAGCTCGACAAGGAGGCCCGGGAGGCCGCCAAGCAGGAGGCCGCCCGGCAGTCAGCAGCCGCGGCGGCCGAGGAGGCCGGCACCGACGAGGCCGGGGACGGGCCGGAGCAGAAGGCGTCCTGAGCACCTCGGCGCCACCCCGCGCGGACTCGTCCCTCGCCGTCGAGGACCGCCTCTACTCCGCGCTCGCGATCGTGCGGGTCGTGGTGACGGTCAACATGGTCGGCCTCAACGCCTACCGTCGCGACAACTTCACCCACCCCGACGTGGCGCTGGCGATCGTCGCCGCCCTCGTCGTCTGGACCGGGACGGCCATCTGGCTCTACCACGACCGCGCGCGACGTACGCCGACCCTGCTGGTGGCCGACCTCGCGATCGTGCTGGCCGCCATGGCCGCGACGCCGTGGGTGAAGTCGGAGCACTTCAACGCCACCATCCCGGGGTTCTGGGTCATGGGAGCGCTGCTCGCCTGGGCGATCCACTGGCACTGGCGGGGCGGCCTGGTGGCAGCCGCGCTGATCTCGCTGGCCGACGTGCTGCCGCGCGCGGAGCTCGACCAGGGCAACTACGGCAACGTGTTCCTGATCCTCATCGGTGGACCGATCGTCGGCTTCCTCTGCGAGTCCCTGCAGCGAATGGCGCGCGAGCGGGACGCCGCCGAGCGGGCGGCGGCGGCCGCGGAGGAACGGACCCGCCTGGCCCGGGCCGTGCACGACGGCGTGCTCCAGGTGCTGGCGATGACCCAGCGACGAGGTGCGGCAGCCGGCGGCGAGTGGGCCGAGCTCGGTCGCCTCGCCGGTGAGCAGGAGCGCAGCCTGCGCTCCCTGATCCGTCAGCAGGACACGGTGCCGGCGGCCGGGGGCGGCCGGGTCGACCTCGCCGGTGCGCTGGAGGCGATGGCCACGGCGCACCCCGTGCGGGTCGAGGTGGCCACGCCGGGCGGGACCGTGCTCGTCGACGCGAAGGTGGCGGAGCAGACCGTCGCCGCGGCCCGGGCCTGCCTCGACAACGTCCTCGCCCACGTGGGTCCCGACGCCGGCGCCTGGGTGCTGGCGCAGGCGGCACCCGACTCGATCACCGTGTCGGTCCGCGACGACGGCCCGGGCATCGCGCCCGGTCGCCTGGAGGAGGCCGCGAGCGAGGGTCGGCTGGGAGTCGCGTCGTCGATCCGGGGACGGGTCGAGGAGCTCGGCGGCACCGCCGTGATGGAGAGCGGTTCGTGGGGCACCGAGTGGGAGCTCACCGTCCCGCTGGTGTGATGCGGGGGCCGCGGGTCAGCGCAGCACGGACAGCACCGAGGAGTAGTCGTCGGTCCACTCCACGCTGGGCGACGTCGGGAGCGGCTCCCAGCGCTGCAGGTCGGTCAGCGCGTCGGCCACGGCGTCGGACCGGGTGAGGGCGACCCACACGCTCGTCTCCGCGCCGGGACCCTCGCCCCCGGTGCCGATCACCGCGCGCAGCCCCAGGTCCCGGGCGTGCGCGGCCAGGACGGGGCGGAGGTCGAAGACCCGGTTGCTGATGTGGACCGCGAGCACGCCGTCCGGGCGGACCCGGTCCAGGAAGACCTCCACGCCCTCGCGCGTGAGCACGTGGACGGGGATCGAGTCGGAGCTGAACGCGTCGAGCGCGAGCAGGTCGAAGGACGACTCCGGCTCGCGCTCCATCATCAGGCGCCCGTCGCCCACCACGACGTCGACCTCCGCGGGCGAGTCGCCCAGGTAGGAGAACCAGCGCTCGTCCTCCGCGATCCGTGCGACGACCGGGTCGATCTCGAAGAACCGCAGGTGCGTGTCCGCGGTGCCGTAGGCGGCGATGGCGCCGGCGCCGAGGCCGACGACACCCACGTCGGTCGGCTCGACGACGGACATCAGGTCGCCGACCGGCCCGTCCGAGGCGTAGTACGTGGTCGGCACGTCACGCCGCGCCTCGTCGAGGAACTGGGTGCCGTGGATGGTCGTGCCGTGCAGCAGCCGGTGCTGGCCGTCCACCGCCCGAACCCGGTAGCTACCGTAGAACGTGCGCTCGGTCAGCAACGAGGACCGCTCCTGCACCACGACGACGGCCACGGCAGCGATGAGCAGGCCCACGCACAGGAGGGCAGGTGCGCGCATGGCGAGCCAGCCGACGACCACCGCGACGAGCCCGGCCGCGACCAGCACCGCGCTCTGGACGGCTCCGAGCCCGGAGACGACGCTGAGCAGGCCCACCGCGCCGGTCGCCGCAGCCGCGGTGGCGAGGCCGACCACGACGCGCCGGGGCGTGAGCCGGACGGCGGGCACACCGATGGCCAGGACGGGGAGCAGCGCGACCGTCAGGAAGTACTCCCACACGCCGTCGAACAGCAGCGGGGCGACGACCCCGTTGAGCAGTCCGCCCAGCGCCCCGCCCACCGACACCACGAGGTAGAAGAAGGTGAGCTGGGTCGGGTCCGGCCTCGTTGCGGCGAGCCGCGCGTGCGCCGCGAAGCCGGCCACGCCGACGGACACCACGTTGGCGCCGACCACGAGGGGGACCAGCGAGGAGAGCGCGGTGCTGCCCAGCCCGGACACGATGCCGGTGGTCACGGCGAGGACGACGCACGGGAGCACGAGGGTGGCGGACACGGTGCGCGTGGTGCGGGCGAAGGCGAGCACGAACGAGGCGAGGTAGGCCGCGAGCGGAAGCACCCAGAGCAGGGGCACCGCGGCGATGTCGGTCGACAGGTGGGCCGTCGCCGCGAGCATCAGGCTCGAGGGCAGGAACGCCCACAGGCACCAGAGGCCGGCCTGGCGCCACGAGGGACGTCCGGCGGCGACCGCCTCCCGTGCCCCCGGCTCCGCGGTGCGGCCACGGACCGTGAGCGCGCAGGCTGCCATCAGGACCATGAACACGACGAACCCGGCCGACCACCACGTCCGCTGCTGGGTGAGCGTGAGCAGGGGCTCGACCGCGAACGGGTAGGCCAGCAGCCCGACGAAGCTGCCCAGGTTGCTCCCCGAGAACAGGAAGTACGGATCGTCCGAGCGCGGGCCGCCCGCCCAGGCGTACCAGCGCTGGATCAACGGTCCGGTCGTCGAGAGCACGGCGAAGGGCAGGCCCACCATCAGCACGAGCGTGCGCAGCAGCCACAGCACCGGGCTGTCCCCGGCCGACGGCGCCGCCTGCGCGGGCAGCGCGATGGGCAGGGCCAGCAGGGGGAGCGCCAGCAGGAGCAGGTGCGCGCGCGGTTGCCAGCGAGCGCCCAGCCGCTGGGTGGACCCGTGTGCGTAGACGTAGCCCGCCAGCAGCAGGACCTGGAACAGCAGCGAGCTGGTGCTCCACACCGTCGCCGAGCCGCCGAAGGACGGCAGGATCAGCTTGGCGGCCAGCGGCTGGACCATGAAGAGCAACGAGGCGCCGACGAAGGTGGTGCAGGCGAACAGCACGGCGACCCACACGCCCCGTTCGTCCTCGGGCCGGGCGCTGCCGCGGCGGTCGGACGGATGGGTCGTGCGGTCGGTCGTGCGGTCGGTCGGCACGGCGGTGTCGGTCACGAGGGCCCCTTCGTCCCGCTGAGGGTAGGCAATCCACGCTGCCCGTGACCGCGGTTTCGCCGAACCGGCGGGCGCTAGCGTGGAGCGCGTGACGATCCACTCGACCCACCCGTTCCTGGAGCCCGAGGGCGACCGGGACCCCGTACGACGACTGCGCGGGCGCCTCGGCGGCACGGTGTCGCTCTGGACGGCGGGGGCGGTGGACGGCGAGCGCGCGGGCCTCACGGTCACGTCCTGGCTGGTCGCCGGCGGAGAGCCCGGGCGCGTGCTCGCGCTGCTCGACCCGGACGCCGACCTCACCGACGTGCTGCTCGGGACCGGTCGCGGGGTGCTGCAGCTGCTCACGTGGGCGGAGCGCGACCTCGCCGACGCCTTCGCGGGGACCGCCCCGGCACCGGGTGGCCCGTGGCGGATGGCCGAGTGGCTGTCCACCGGCCACGGCCCGCGGCTCGAGCGGGCCGCCACCTGGGCGACCCTCGAGGTCGAGTCGGACGTCGAGGTCGGCTGGTCCCGGCTGGTGACCAGCCGGCTCGGCGAGGTCGTGGTCGGTGACGACCACGATCCGTTGGTGCACCGCCGGGGTCGTTACCAGCAGCCGGGCGGGTAGTCGGTCTACGATCCATCCAACTCGTGGGACGGGGGAGTCCGATGGTGCGGTTGATGGTGGTCGACGACCACCCGATGTGGCGTGACGCGGTCGAGCGCGACCTGCAGGCGGCAGGTCACGACGTCGTGGCGGTCGCGTCCAACGGGCGAGAGGCGATGGCGAGGTTCCCCGCCGCCGCGCCGCAGGTCGTGGTGCTCGACCTCCAGCTGCCCGACCACAGCGGGGTGCAGGTCACGAGCATGATGCTCGAGCACGACCCGACCGCCCGGGTCCTGATCCTGTCCGCGAGCGGGGAGCAGGGCGACGTGCTCGACGCCATCAAGGCCGGGGCCACGGGCTACCTCGTGAAGTCCGCGTCGTCCGCCGAGCTGGTCGACGCGGTGTCCCGGGTGGCCGACGGCGACACCGTCTTCACGCCCGGCCTGGCCGGGCTGGTGCTGGGGGAGTTCCGTCGGATCGCCGACGGGCCGGCTGACGACCCGCGCGACCAGCTCACCGAGCGGGAGACCGAGATCCTCCGGATGGTGGCCACGGGGATGAGCTACAAGCAGATCGCCACCCGGCTCGTGCTGTCGCACCGCACCGTGCAGAACCACGTGCAGAACACGCTGCGCAAGCTCCAGATGAACAACCGCGTCCAGCTCACCCGGTGGGCCATCGAGCACGGGCTCGACGAGGACGAGGCGGAGGACACCGGGCAGGGCAGGACCTGACGCCTGCTCCTCAGGAGGGCACCGTCACCGCGGCCACGACCCGGCCGCCGGCCTCGCTCCCGGTGAGCTGGACCTTCCACTCACCGTCCCCGTCGGAGGTGCCGCACGGCACCAGCTCGGTGGCCATGGTGGGCGCGCAGGACAGGGACAGGACCTCCGCGGACCGGATCACTCGCACGTCGCGCGGCTGCGTCGCCGAGACGTCGAGCGCGGTCGTGGTCGCCAGTCCGCGTCCGGTGGCGGAGGAACTGCGCTGGACGGCGCCGTCGAGGTCGTAGGTCACCCGGATCAGCGTCGCGGAGGAGAAGACGTAGGTGGCGCGGCTGAAGGTGATCTCCGCCGGACCCGAGGCCGCCTCGCCGTCGGCGGTGACCTGCACGTCCGTCGCGACGACCGCGGTGCCCTCGCCCGCCTCGGGCAGGGAGACGTCGACCTGGTCGAGCGGGTCCTCGGTGTGGATCCAGTGCGTCACCTCGAGGCTGCCGTCGGAGCGCACCCGGGTCAGGGTGCGCGAGGCGCCCGCCTCCGGCCAGCCCGCGGGGAGCTGGGCCGCCGGGGTGTCGCTCGGCGCCGGCGGGTCGTCGCTGCCGAGCTGCCAGGCCACCACGCCGCCGCCGACCGCGGCTGAGACCAGGACCAGCAGCGCCAGCCCTGCCACCTTCCGGCCGGACGCCCGCTCGCGCTCGACGGGCGGCGCCGGCAGGGACGCTGGGGCCGTGGGACGTGCGGCCGGGGCGGTCCGGGCGGCCGGTCGTGCTGCAGGGGCGGTCCGGGCGGCCGTCTGGGATGGGGTGGCCGGTCGCGTCGCTGGTCTGGCCGACGCAGCCTTGGCCGACGCGGCCCTGGCGGGTGCGGCCTTGGCCGACGCAGCCTTGGTGGTCGCGGCCTTGCCCGGCGCAGCCTTGCCCGACCCCGCCCTGGCTGGCGCGGCCTGGGTGGTCGCGGACGCCTTGGCCGGTGCCTTGGCCGGTCCCTTAGCCGGTGCGGGTGCCGGCGTCGGCGTCTGCGCCGCGGCCGGACCGGGGTCCTCGTCGAGGTCGTGGACCAGCTGGCGGATCGCCTCGCGGACCTGCTCCAGCTCGGGCTCGGGTGCCTGGACGGGCAGGAGCGACGGAGACGCGGGAGCGGCGGCCCGGGCGTCGGGGCGGGTGTCGGGGCGGGCGTCCGCGCTGGCGTCCGGGCCGGCGTCGGGCCTTCCGTCGACGTCGGCGTCGGGCCCGCGCCGCGGCTGCGGTGGCACAGCCGTCGGGAGCTGCTTCTTGTACTGCTTCTTCTTGGTCACGAGGTCTCCGGAGGTCCGAGCGGGAGGGCGGTGACGACCGCGAGGTTCTGGTAGCCGCCTCGCGAGGAGTCGTACGGAGGGGCACAGGTCACGAGCGTGAGCCGCAGGTCGCCCGACGCGTCGAAGATCCAGGAGTCGTCGACGAGGCTGCCCTGCGGCACCAGCCGTCGCTCACGGATCACGAACTCCTGGTGCAGGCCGGCGGACTCCACCCGCAGCCGTGCGCCGCTCTCGGCGGTGAGCAGCTCGGCGAACGGACCGAGCCCCTGCGTGGTCGAGTCGACGTGGGCGGCGACGAGCACCGAGCCGAAGGGGTCGCCGATGCGCGCCCCGCCGCGCCACCAGCCGGCGACGTCGATGTCGTCGGGCACCGCGAGCAGCCCGGCCGGGGTGGTCCCGACGGCTCGCACCGGCACCCGGCGCCCGCCGGGCAGGACGACGAGGGAGGGGACCTGGGGACGTACGACGGTGTCGGCGCGGGTCGCCGGGGCGACGCTGCTGGGGTCGGCGGACGGGGCGGGCGCGGCGCTCGTGCTCGTCCGGGCAGGAGCCGCCACGTCCGGTGCGGCGGTCCCGGCGCAGCCGGCGGCCAGGACGGCGAGTGCCACGACGAGCCCCAGGGTCCGCGCCGGCGTCATCCGAGCCGCGAGCGCGACGTCGTACGCCGGAGACGGCGGCGTACGACGGGGGCACTAGCCGCGGCAGGCACGAGCAGCGCGACGAGCGCCACCCACCAGACCAGCGGAGTGCCCGAGCCGGATCCGCCCGCGAACGTGCTGACGGGGTCACGGACGAGCCCGGCGGACCCGGTGTCGATGCGGGAGGGCTCGACGGAGCCGTCGGAGGACAGCGCCTCGGTGTGCGCGATGACGTTCATCGACCCGTCGCGCGGGTTGCCGTAGGCGTAGATCATCGACAGCGTGCTGCCCTCCAGGCTCACGTCGAGCGGGCCGAGGATCGGGTCGTCGGTGGAGCCGGAGGGCAGGAGCGCCACCGAGATGGTGCCCTCGGGCACGTCGGCGTCGGCGAACTCGCCGTTGGCGATGTTGGTGAAGACCGTCTTGCCGTCGACCTCGACGTCGGCGGGCGCGACGGTCGCGGTGTGGGCGAGCAGGACCCGCGCCTTGCCGGGGCCGATCGGCCCCGTCGGGGCGGCGTAGGAGTGGACCACCGGGTCCCCGCCGACGGCGGCAGGCAGGTGGAGGACGACGTCGCTGGAGGCACCGGCCGCGACGTCGAGCGTCGAGTCGACCTGCATGTCGTCCCCGGTGAAGGTGACGTCGTGGGTGCCGGGGGCGAGGTCGAAGGGGCCGAGCACGGCACCCACCTCGGCGTCCTCGGCGACGGACTCGCCGTCGATGGCGACCCCGACGGTGGCGCCGGGCACGGCCTGGATCACCGTCACCTGGGCCGGCGAGGCGGCCGGACCCGAGGCGGCCGCGCCGGGCTGGGCCGGAGCGACGACGAGCATCGCGAGAGACGCGGCGAGGACGGTCGGGAAGAGTCGGAACATCGGTGTTTCACCCCCATGAAACGGTCCCGGGAGGAGGACCGGTCCTCACGACAACACCGCGTCCACCCGTGTTCAACCCTGAAATTGGGTACCCCGGACCAGACCGGTACCTGTGGGGGTAGGTTTCGGCAACGGCAGGTCCACAGGAGCGGTACGGAAGGGGTCAAGAGGTGCCTGACGAGGGTCCCGAGGTCGATCGCTACCTCGGCAGGCTCGGTCTCACCGGGCGACCCGCGGCCACCCTCGCCGGCCTCCGAGAGGTGCACCGCGCCCACGTGTCGCGCGTCCCCTACGACAACCTCTCGATCATGCTCGGACGCCCCGACCCGGTCGATCCCGCACACGGCGTCGAGCGGGTCACGACCGGCGGCCGGCTCGGCTACTGCTTCCAGCAGAACGGCGCCTTCGCGTGGCTGCTCACCGAGCTCGGCTTCTCGGTCAGTCGCCGCCACGGGCACGTCTGGACGAGTCCCGGGACGCAGCTCGCCACCGACCTCAACCACCTCGTGCTCGTGGTCTCCGGCCTCCCCTCCGACGACAACCCGGGCGGCCACTGGTGGGCCGACGCGGGGCTGGGGGAGGGCTTCGCCGAGCCGCTGCCGCTCGTGCGGGGTGACCACGTCGTCGACGGGTGGTCCTACGGCATCGGCGCCGGCTACGGCGCCCAGGCGGCCGGTCGCCCGACCGGACCTGCCGCGTGGACCTACCGGCACCTGCCCGGTGGCGTGCTGGGCGGCATCGTCGTCACCTCGCGCGACCACTCGCCGGACGCGATCGCCGCTGCGCACGCCGTGCTCGGCCTCGGCGAGGGCTCGCCCTTCCGCCGGGTCCTGGTCGCCCAGCGGATCGACGGTGCCCGGCAGCTGACCGTCCGCGGCCTCGTCCACCAGGTCCTGACCCCCGGCTCGCGCGACCAGCGCGACCTGGCGTCGTACGACGACTGGCGGTCCGCGCTCGCCGACGAGCTCCTGCTGCCGACCGACGACGTCACCGACGCCGAGTGGGCGTCCCTGTGGGACCGGACGCTGGCGTCGCACCGCGCGTGGGACGAGGCGGGTCGTCCGTGACCCAGGGGACGCTGTGGAGGAGGGCCACCGTCGACGACGTGGTGGCCCTGCGCGACCTCGAACGTGTCGCGAGCCGGGCCGGGCTGGCCCACGTCTTCGGCGACCTGCCCTACCCCGACGACGACGTGCTCGCCCGCTGGGCGCTGCTCCTCGACGACCCGGAGGTGGTGGTCGACGTCGTCGACGACGAGCAGGGGCTGGTCGTCCTCGCGGCGCACGACGGCAGCACCCTGCGGCACCTCGCGGTCCGGCCCGACCACTGGAGCGCCGGCCTCGGTCGGGAGGGCTTCGCCCGGGCCGAGGCGGCCGGCGCCCGACGGCTCTGGGTGCTGGAGGCCAACGCCCGTGCCCGCGCGCTCTACGAGTCGCTCGGGTGGGCCCCCACCGGGCTCACCCAGGAGTGTCCGTGGCCGCCGTACCCGACCGAGATGGAGTACGCCGCGCGCTGACCGCGGCCACGGATCGCGCTGGTCGTCACCAGGGGGTGGGAGCCTCCACCAGTTCCCTGAGCCGCTGGACCGGCGGATGATCGGTGGCATCGCCTCGCTGCGGGGACTGGGGCGGCCACCAGACGAGCGCCCGAACGGCGCAGCACAGCTCGTACAGCCAGACGCGATCGCGTACGTGCTCGCCCGCGAACAGCTCGGGGTAGTCCTCTTGCCACCAGTCCACGCCGAACCCCATCCCGAACGTGACGGGGCTCAGCAGCTCGAGGTCCCTCGGTGCCCACCGGGCGTACTCGAAGTCGATCAGGCCGCTGATCCTGCCGTCGTGCACCATGACGTTCGCCGCCGTCGCGTCTCCGTGGACCACGCATGCATCACCGAGCTCGGCCTCCGGGGAGAACGGGTCGTGCCGCGCCAGCGAGCCGATCCGGGCCGTTGCGGCGTCCACCAGTGCAGGATCGACGAACGGCACGGACCTCGCCAGCGAGGCGACCACCTCGAGCCTCGCCATGGGGAGCGGCACGAAGTCGGCCGCCCAGACCGACATCGGCCGGTCGAAGGACATGTCCGGGCGCTCGATGAGCTCGTCTCGCAGGCTGGGGGACGGCGACCACGCATGCAGCGCCCTCAGGTGCCCGGCGAGCTGACGGAACACGTCCCGCAGCACAGGTGCGCTGACATGCTCCATCGTGAACAGCGGTTGACCGGGCAGACGCGGCGACAGCACCCAGCTCATGTCCTCCGCGGCTCCGGCGGCGGACACAGCCGCGTGCGGGATGTCGTCAGGCAGCTCCTCCAGGATGCGGGCCTCGCGCAGCAGCCTGCGACGGTCTGAACGCCAGCACACGCGCAGGACATCGCCATCGAAGAGCCACGCATCATTGGCCTGGCCCCCGGCGAACGTGGCGTCCTTCGGAACGCGGACCGGGAGGTGGGCCCGGAGCCGGTCCAGACGCCATGCCGCCGCCTCGGGACTCCACGGTTCGGTGGAGACGTCGACCGGCACGGGTGTCGCGTCGATGTACGGCGCGCCGTCGGGGATCACGACCCGAGCCTACGGAGCCACGTCCTCGACCGGTCCGGCCCCATGCTCGGCCGGGAGGGTCCCGAGGCGGCACCCCACTAGGATCGTCGGCGTGGCCGACCCTCTGCTGGAGATCGCCGACGACCTCTACTCGCTGCCGCTCGCGGACTTCACGCCGGCGCGCGACGCACTGGCCAAGGAGCACAAGGCCGACAAGGCGCTCTCCGCCTCGATCAAGGGCCTGAAGAAGTCGTCGCTCGCGGCGTGGGTGGTCAACCTGCTGGTCCGTCGCGACCCTGACCAGGTCGACCAGGTGCTCGCGGTCGGTGAGGCGCTGCGCGAGGCGCAGGACGCCCTCGATGCCGCCCAGCTGCGCGAGCTCACCAAGCAGCGCCGCCAGCTGACCGCTTCCGTCACCACCGCGGCCCGGCGCCACGCGCGGGCCGAGGGCGTGAAGACCACCGAATCGGTGGCCGACCAGGTTGAGGCCACCCTCACCGCGGCGATGCTCGAGCCCGACGCCGCGAAGGCCGTGCGCTCCGGGCTGCTCGTCACCGCCCTCACGGCCACCGGGCTAGGGGACCTCGACCTCAGCGCCGCGGTCGCGCTGCCCGAGGCGCTCGGCTTCAGTGCGACGGCGCGGCCGATCGCCGCCCCGGATCCCGACGCGCGACCCCAGCTCCGCGTCGTGCCCGACCCGGACGCGGACAAGAAGCTGCGGGCGGCCGCCGAGGAGCGAGTCGCCGACGCCAAGGTCGTGCTCGGCGAGACCGAGAAGGAGCAGCGCGCGGCCCGGCGCAAGGTCGAGAAGCTCCAGGCGAGGACGCTGCAGGTGCAGTCCGAGCTCGACGAGCTGCGCAGCCGGGTGGTCGACCTCGAGAACACCCTCGAGGAGATCGACGACGACCTCGGCGAGGCCGAAGCGGCCCAGGCCGAGGCCGAGGAGGCCGTGGACGAGGCACGTGCCGAGGTCGACGCGGCCAAGGAAGCCCGCGACAGCCTCTGAGGTGGCCGCGCCGTCTCGGTGATCGCCGTCGGTGTCATGTCGACTCGGCATGTGGACGCCGGGGTAAGAGTCGTGCTCAGGCGGCGCAATGTCGCGCCCCCAGACGGTACGCGGCGCAATGTCGCGCCCACAGACGGTACGCGGCGGTTCGCCGCGGCTTCGCAGCGCTGCATCCTGGGGCGGTTCGCCCGTGCTGAGCGGTCGGCCTACGTCCTCAAGATGAAGGTGAGGGTGTTGTCGGCGTGGATGGTCGTGACGTAGCGGCTGCTGTGGGCAAGGCGGTGGTGGTGGGGGCACAGGAGGCGGCCGTTGCTCAGGTCAGTGGCGCCGCCCTTGGACCAGGGGTCGTCGTGGTGGGCGTGGCACCCGGACGCGGTGGTTTCGCAGCCGCGGGCGGTGCAGCCGCCGTCGCGGAGGCCGAGCGCGATGCGTTGGGCTTTGGAGTGCAAGCGGGCGCTGCGGCCCAGGTCGAGGGGCTGGGACTTCGATCCGAGGACGGCTGGGATGATCGCGGCCTCGCACGCGAGGCGGCGTGCTTCGCCGGCGGTGAGGCGGATGCCGTCGTCGAGCAGCGCGACTGCTGCGTCGCCCAGCAGCTGTTCGAGGGTCATGGTGATGACCACGGTGGCGTTGACGCCTGCGGTCTGTGAGGTGGCGTCGAGGGGGTAGCGCTCGATGTATTCGATGAACGCCTCGCCGAGTCGACGGCGTAAGGGCTTCCAGTTGCCGGTCTCGTCCTTGAGGTCGGCGTCGGTGTGGCGGGCCGGGTTCGTCAGCGCCATCAGGTGGCGTTTGAACATCTTCCCGATGTGCGAGGGGACGACGAACGTCCCGCGGCACCTGCCTTCGCCGTCGTCGGTCAGGGTGAGGTCGACGTTGGCGAACGCGCGGGCTTCTTCGGCTTCGAGGGCGGCTGCTTCATGGGACTCAGCCACTTCAGGGGCGACGTGGTCGAGGATCTGCTTGCCGAGCTGCTTCAGGTCCTTCGCGTCGAGCTGCGCGGCGAGGTCGAGCAGCATGCTCTCGGCCTTCTCACGCACGTCGGCGTCGACACGGTCGGGGAGGGCGTCGACGGCGGCGACGATGACCCGGGCCTGCTCGGCCCGGATGGCGCCGGCGGCGAGTGCGGATGCCGTCGGGGCGTGCACGTCGTCAGCGAGCGCGACGCCGAGCTCGGTGAGGCGGTTGGCTTCGGCGCGGGTCAGGTTGCTTCGGCGGGCCCACCACTGGTGGGTGTGCCGGGCGCCGATGCTGTCGCCCAGCCGGCGCCGGTCGGCCTCGGCTGCGGTGCGGCACTGCACGCTGGTGAGCCTGCTCGATGCGACCGTGGCAGCGTCGAGGAGCCGCACCACGTCAGCATCCGCCATCCCGCCCAACGTCATCGTTGCAAGGTCGTCCAGGAGCCCGTCGAGCCGCGCCAGCAGACCGGTCACCAGCGAAGAGGCGTCCGCGTCCACACCCGGCGCACGCCACGGCGTGCCAGGAGCCTTACTCTCAGGGCGATCGGGTGGACGGCTGCTCACGGGACACGGACCTCTCCGCGCACGTGGTGGCGCGGTCGACGACAGGAAACGGGGTCTGTGTCTGAGGTGTGTACGGCCGTTGATCGGCTGTCTGGAGGACCCGAGCACGCTCGCTCGAAACTGTGTTCGATGATATCTCGCGTCACCGACACTCGCATCCGAGGGAGCTCAGAGGTTCGGTCAAGATCGGATCGGGTCTCGTGACGGTCGCTGCGCGACCTCCTCGACCAACGGTGGGGTGGGCTTGGTTTCGACACGGGCGCGGGGCGCCCTGCTCAACCAGCGGTGGGCTGAGGGGTCTCGTGACGGTCGCTGCGCGACCTCCTCGACCAGCGGAGGCGGCGAGGGTCGGGCGACCGAGGCTGGGGGGTCTCGTGACGGTCGCTGCGCGACCTCCTCGACCAGCGATGGGTTGCGCGACCTGCTCAACCGGCGGTGGGGCCGGAGGTCTCGTGACGGTCGCTGCGCGACCTCCTCGATCGCCGCGAGTCAGGCGGGTTAGCCGCCCCAGCCCTTCGAGCGCTCGACGGCGTCGGCCCAGCGGGCGTACGACGCGTCGAGGGCGTCGCGGTCGCCGGCGGGCTCGAACCGCCGGTCGAGCGCCCACGTCTCCCGCAGCTCGTCGGTGGAGCTCCAGACGCCGGTGCCGAGCCCGGCGAGGAAGGCCGCTCCGAGCGCGGTGGTCTCGACGATCTCGGGTCGCTCGACCGCGCGCCCGACCTGGTCGGCCTGGAGCTGGCAGAGGAAGTCGTTGGCCGCGGCGCCGCCGTCGACGCGCAGGGTGGACAGCTCGGGCAGCGTCTCGAGCACGTCACGCACCTCGAAGGCGATCCCCTCCAGCGTCGCGCGGACGATGTGGGCGCGGGTGGTGCCGCGGGTGATCCCGATGATCATGCCGCGCGCGTGCGGGTCCCAGTGTGGGGCGCCGAGGCCGGTCAGGGCCGGCACGAACACGACCCCGTCGGTGTCGTCGACGGTGGCGGCGATGGCCGCGGTCTCGGCGGCGTTGCCGACGATCTGCAGGCCGTCGCGCAGCCACTGCACGGCAGACCCGGTCACGAAGATCGCGCCCTCGAGGGCGTAGGTCATCTCGCCGTCGGGGGAGCGCCAGGCCGCCGTGGAGAGCAGGCCGGCGTCGCTGCGCACGACCTCGCTGCCGGTGTTGGTGAGGATGAACGAGCCGGTGCCGTAGGTGCACTTCGACTCGCCCTCGTCGAAGCAGGTCTGCCCGAAGAGCGCCGACTGCTGGTCCCCGGCGATGCCTGCGATGGGGAGCTCGAGACCGAGGAACACCTTCGGGTCGGTCGGCGCGACCTCGCCCCAGTTGGGCACCAGGTCGGGCAGCGCGTCGCGCGGCACGCCGAAGAGCCGGCACAGCTCGTCGGACCAGTCGCCGGCCTCGAGGTCGAAGAGCAGCGTGCGGCAGGCGTTGGAGACGTCGGTGACGTGCCACGTGCCGCGCGTCATCCGCGCGACCAGGTAGGAGTCGACGGTCCCGACGGCGTACCTCCCGGACTCCACGAGCGCCCACGTGTGCGGCTCGTGCTCGGCGAGCCACGCGAGCTTGGTGCCGGAGAAGTAGGGGTCGAGCCGGAGGCCGGTGAGCTCGGCGACCCGGTCCTCGTGGCCGTCCGCGCGCAGTCGCTCGCAGATGTCGGCCGTACGCCGGTCCTGCCACACGATCGCGCGGCGCGGCGAGCCGAGGGTCTCGCGGTCCCACAGCACGACCGTCTCGCGCTGGTTGGTGATCCCGAGCGCGGTGAGCTCGGACCGGTCGACCTTGTCCAGGACCTCGCGGGTCGCCTCGAGCGTGGCCTGCCAGATCTCCTCGGGCGAGTGCTCGACCCAGCCCGGGTGGGGGAAGTGCTGGCGGAACTCCTGGTAGCCCTTAGCCTGGATCCGTCCGTCCGCGGTGACCACGACGGCGGTCACCCCGGTCGTACCGGCGTCGATGGCCAGGACGCTCACGACTGCTGCTCCCGGGTGGTGCCCCGGATGATGTCGAGGATCCGCTGGTCGATCCAGGCGGGCCGGGCGCCCTCGCCGACGCGCATCTCGTAGTTCTCCGAGCCGACCCACATGTGGAAGCTGTCCTTGCCGTCGGCCTTCGCGAGCGTCTCCAGCTCGAACATCAGCGTGTCGTCGACCGGCACCTGCTCCTCGGCCGTCGAGGCGGTCAGGTAGAGCTCGTTCAGGTCGACCAGGCGCGCGAGCTCGGTGACCGGGGCCTCGTGGTCGTCGACGCGCAGGTCGACCGCCACGTCGTCGTGGCCGCCGTAGCCCGCCCCGTCGCGCACGACGAGGAGGGCCGCGCTCTGCCGACCGCGGCTGTCACCGCCCGCCTCGTCACCGGCCGCCAGGGCGGCGAGCAGCCGTCGCTCGAGGGTCTCGTCGGGGGTGGCGAGCCAGGCCCGCTCCATCGCCTCGACGACCTCGGGTCCGGTGAGGATGTTGCCCTGGATGGCGTAGCCGCCGCGCTCGCCGCTGCGGCCGGTCGTGCCGCCGGCCCAGGCGAAGCACTCCGAGCCCGTCCAGGTCGCGGCGTTGCCGTCGGAGTCGACGATCCCGGCCTGCCGGTGCTCGCGGCCGTCGTCCTCCTCGACCAGCCGGTCGAGGGCCACCTGCGCAGTCGCGCCCTCGTCGAGGTGGGCGAGGCCGAGGTACTTGTAGGCGAGGTTGGCGTCGGCCTGGCTGGCGATGGCGCCGACCCCGGCCGCCGCGGCCGGGACCGCCGAGCCGACGGCCAGGAACTTCGAGGCGACGGCGACGCCCCAGGACTCGCCGTCGTCGGACCGGGCCACGATGGAGAAGGTCATGTGCCGAAACATAGCGGGGCCGTTTCCGTCCTAGGGTGGGCCAGTGCTGACCCGTCTCGGATTCCCCCAGGTCGGCGAGCACCGCAGGTTCGTCACGGCGATCGTCGCCGACACCGTCGGCAGCGGGCTCTTCATGCCGATCACGTTGCTCTACTTCCTCGCCATGACCGAGCTCTCGCTCGTGCAGATCGGCTCGGCGCTGTCGCTCTCCGCGCTGCTCACCATGCCCGGCGCCTTCGTGATCGGCAGCCTCGTCGACCGCTTCGGCCCGCGGAAGATGATGCTGGTCGGCAACCTCGTCCAGGCAGTGGGGATGATCGCCTACCTCTGGGCCGACACGCTGCTCGTCGTCGCGCTCTGGACGACGCTGCTCAACCTCGGCCGGCAGGCCTTCTGGGGATCGTTCGGCAACGTCGTCACTGCGATCTCGGCGCCGGGGGAGCGGGAGCTGTGGTTCGGCTTCCTCCAGGCCGTGCGCAACCTCGGCTACTCCGTCGGAGGCGTGCTCGCCGGCATCGCCCTCCAGGTCGGCACCGACGCGGCGTACCAGGCCGTCGTCGTGGTCAACGCGGTCACCTTCGTGGTGGCGTTCGGCCTGCTGCTCGACGTGCCCGACCACCGGGTCGCCCGCGACGCCGACGCGCCGGTGGAGGGCTGGGGCGTGGTGCTGCGCGACGGCGCCTACCTCCGGCTGGTGCTCGGGCAGATGGGCTTCGTCGTCGGGATGATGGTGCTCAACTTCGCGCTGCCCGTCTACGCCGCCGAGACCATCGACCTGCCCGGGTGGGTGGTCGGCGCGATCTTCACCCTGAACACCGCCCTCGTCGGGCTGGGTCAGGGTCTCGTCGTACGTCGGATGACCGGGCGCGTGCGGGCCCGGATGATGGGCCTGGCCCAGCTGGTCTTCGTGGTCAGCTACGTGCTGTTCGTCGTCGCCGGGTGGCTGCCGGTGTGGCTGGCCGTCGTGGTGATGCTCGTCGGCGCGGCCGTCTACACGTGTGGCGAGCTGACCGGTGGACCGGTCTTCAGCGCCACTGCCGCCGAGGCCGCGCCCGACCACCTCCGTGGCCGCTACCTCGGGCTGTTCCAGCTCAGCTGGGGCCTCGGTGGTGCGGTGACGCCCGTGGCCTTCACCTGGCTCCTCGCCCACGGGCAGACCACGCTCTGGTGGGTCCTCGCGCTCATCGCCGTCGCGAGCGCGGCCTACCTCCAGACGCTGCCTCGCGTCCTGCCCGCCGCCGGGCTGCGGGTCACCCAGAAGGCCGAGGCCTGACGGACGAGGCCTGACGGACGAGGCCTGACGACGAGGCCTGACGACGAGGCTCAGTGGCGAGGCGGGTCAGGCCTGGCCGGTCTTCTCCATCAGCTCGGCGAACCAGGCCTGCGAGGGGTCGAACGGCTTGTGGCCGGCGATCCGCTCGAACTCGATCGCGCGCAGCTCGTCGCCACGGTCCTCGTCGTGGCCGATGACGCCGGGCGTGCCCTCGAGGGCGCAGGCGACGGCGAGCTCGGCCATCTCGCGGATGAGCCGGAGGTCGCTGTCGTTGGCGGGCGCCGAGCGGGAGTAGTAGCCCGACTTCTGCACCATCTTCTTCTCCGCGCCGATGGCCTCGGAGAAGCGGTCGGCGAAGTAGCGGCCGGGGTTGATGGTGTCGATCTTGACGTGCCCGAACGGGTCGCGGCCGACCTCCTCGCCGGCGGCCTCGAGGTCGGCGACGATGTCGTCGATGCCGGCACCCTCGGCGAGGAAGATGTTCACGCAGCCGACCTCGTCCATGACGGCGCGCAGGCGGGCGGCCTCCGCGGCGAGGTCGATGCTGCGCTCGGGGACGTAGACGGCGTGGATCGCCCAGCGACGGGGGTCGAGGCCGATCCCGGGGAGCCACTGCTGCTCGCCGTGCCAGTCCATGTAGTCGCGCGCCGCGGCCGCGGTCAGCCAGCCGCTGGCCCGACCCATCACCTCGTGGACGATGAGCATCCGCGGGTTCGAGCCGTGCTCGGCGAGCACGTGCTGGGCGAAGCGCGAGGCCTCCTGGGCGGCCGTGATCGCGCCGAGGCTCTGGCGGATCGGCACGATGTCGTTGTCGATGGTCTTGGGCAGCCCGACCACGGTGAGCTCGGAGCCCAGGCCGCGGAGGTACGCCGCCAGGTCGGCCGCCGCGGTGTTCGTGTCGTCGCCGCCGATGGTGTGCAGCACGTCGACGCCGTCGGCCTGCAGGCGCCGGGCAGCGACCTCGAGCGCGGTCTCGCCCTCGCCGATCAGGCCGCGCCGGCGGCAGTCCTCGTCGTTGGTGAGCTTCACCCGGCTGTTGCCGATCGGGCTCCCGCCGAAGCGGTGCAGCACGGCGGCGCCGGCCCGTTCCTCGGACCCGATGACGAGGCTGTTGCCGGTCAGCAGGCCGTGGTAGCCGTGCCGGTAGGCGATCAGCTCGATGTCGGGGTCGGTGGCGTCGTAGGTCTCGATCAGGGCCCCGACGGCGGAGGAGAGGCACGGGGCGTAGCCACCGGCCGTCAGGAGCGCAACACGCTTCGGCATGGTCAGAACAGTAGTGATGAACGATCCAATGCCGGAAGGCCGTCCGTCCGTGGACGCACGTCGGTGCCCGCCACCCGCGCTAGGCCCACGGGAAGGACAGAGGTTGCCCTGTCCCGCCCTGTCGCGACAGGGTGTGGCATCACCGTGCCCGGGCACGGACCGACGACGGGAGTCACGATGAGCGCCACCGAAGCCACGCAGGAAGACGTCAACGGGCCGGAGGACGCGGACCTCAAGCGGGTCCTGGGGCCCAAGCTGCTGCTGCTCTTCATCGTCGGCGACATCCTCGGTGCGGGCGTCTACGCCGTCACCGGCAAGCTCGCCGGCCAGGTCGGGGGCATCGCGTGGCTGCCGTTCCTCGTCGCGTTCGCGGTCGCCACCGTGACCGCGTTCAGCTACCTCGAGCTGGTCACGAAGTACCCCCAGGCAGCCGGGGCGGCGCTCTACACGCACAAGGCCTTCGGCATCCACTTCGTCACGTTCCTCGTGGCCTTCACCGTGGTGTGCTCCGGCATCACCAGCGCCTCGACGTCGTCGAACCTGCTCGCCGCGAACCTGCTGATCGGCTTCGGCAACGACGACCCGAGCTCGGGCGCCACGCTCTTCACGGCCCTCGCCTTCATGCTCGTCCTCGCCGCGATCAACCTGCGCGGCGTCGGCGAGAGCGTGAAGTTCAACGTGCTCCTGACGATCGTCGAGATGACCGCCCTCGCCATCGTCATCGGCATCGGCTTCTTCGTCATCGCCAGCGGCGACGGCGACCTCAGCCGGATCACCGTGTTCGAGAGCCCCGACGACAAGGGCCTCTTCATGGCGGTCACCATCGCCACGGCCATCGCGTTCTTCTCGATGGTCGGCTTCGAGGACTCGGTCAACATGGTCGAGGAGACCAAGGACCCGATGAAGATCTTCCCGCGCACGATGCTGACCGGCCTCGGCATCGCGGTCGTGATCTACATGCTCGTGGCGATCTCGGTCGTCGCCGTCATCCCCGCCGGACAGATCGCCGAGCCCACCAACGCCGAGGCCGGCATCCTGCTCGACGTGGTGAAGATCGGCGCGCCCGACCTGCCCATCGACACGCTCTTCCCGTTCCTCACCGTCTTCGCCGTCGCCAACACCGCCCTGATCAACATGCTGATGGCGAGCCGCCTCATCTACGGCATGGCCCAGCAGGACGTCCTGCCGCGCTCGCTCGGCAAGGTCCTGCCGGGTCGCCGCTCGCCGTGGACCGCGATCCTGTTCACCACCCTCCTCGCCCTCGCCCTGATCAGCGTGGTCACGCTCGACTCGGAGTCGTCGGTGGTCTCGGCGCTGTCCGGCACGACCGCGCTGCTGCTCCTCGCGGTCTTCACGATCGTCAACGTCGCCTGCCTGGTCCTGCGCCGCGACGCCACTCCCGACGGCGCCTTCCGGGCACCCGCGGGGCTCCCCGTCGTCGGCGCCCTGCTCTGCGCCTACCTGCTCGGTCCGTGGGCACGCCTCGAGGCCGACATGGTGCAGTACAAGATCGCCGGTGGGCTGCTCGCCGTCGGTGTCGTGCTCTGGGCCCTCACGTGGCTGACCAACCGCGGGGTCCGGGCCAAGAAGACCGGCTTCCGCGACATCGACCACCTCGAGGACTGAACCGGACGCGTCGAGCGACACGGCGGGGCCTACCCCAGGTGGGGTAGGTCCGCCGTCTACGGTGGGGCGAGTGACACGACGACCCATCGGCAGACCTTCGGGCCCGCTCCTGGCGCTGCTGATCGCCTCGGTGCTCGGCTGCTCGTCGGTCACCCCGCCGTCCCCGTCGGCCAGCGCGACCCCCGGCGGCGACCTTCCCCCGCCGACGCTGACCGAGGCGCCCGCGACGTCCGACCCGGCGACCGACCTCGAGCGTCGCGGCCCGCGCGACCGTCCGCCCGTGCCGGCGGCCCCCGAGGTTCCCGGGGCCTACCGCTTCGTCTCGGCGCCCGACTTCCTCAACCAGGACGTCGCCGACCTCACCGCCGACGGGCGGAAGTCCTACATCGTGGAGAAGACCGGGCAGGTGGCCAACTCCACCAACCCGGAGTACGACGCCGCCCTCGACCACGTGATCGGCGAGATGGCCTCGCACGGCACCGACGACGTGCTCGTGGCGGGCGACCTCGTCGAGGGCCGGTGGGGTCGCGACGACGCGAGGACCGGGGTGTTCGGGCCGGTGCGGACGCAGGCCCAGCGCATGCGGGCGTGGCGCCGGGCGGCGGAGGTCTACTACCCGGCCTACCGCCAGCGGTTCCGCGACCACGGCCTGTCGACGTACACCGCCGTGGGCGACCACGAGATCGGCGACGACTCGTGGTCCAGCCGCCGGCGCGACCCGTGGATCGACTTCAAGCGCCGCCACGTCCCCCAGTTCAAGAAGATCTACGCCGAGCAGATGCTGACCCGCGCCGACGGGAAGCGCCGCTTCACCGACCGGCCCCGGCGCGGACCCGCGCAGGACACGGCGTACGCCGTCCGCCTCGACGCCCACGTCCTCCTGGTGACCATCGACGTCTTCCAGCGTCGCGGGGGAGACGTGCACGTCTCGGTCGACCCGGCCCAGCTCAGGTGGTTCAAGGGCGTGCTGCGCAGGGCGAAGCAGGACGGCGTGCCGTGGGTGATGGTGCAGGGCCACACGCCGATGACGGGCAAGGTCCGCACCCGCAACTCCAGCCACCTCGTCTACGAGAAGGGCACCCGCTCCGACCTGTGGAAGGCGATGGTCGAGGGCGGCGTCGACGTCTACCTGAGCGGTGAGGTCCACGACCAGACCGTCCACCAGCGCGACGGGATCCTCGAGGTCTCGCACGGCTCGCTGTTCTACCGCGGGGAGGCGTCCTACGTCGTGGGGCAGGCGAGCGCCGACCGGCTGGTCCTGGAGAACCACCAGTTCCGCGGCGAGGTCGGTTTCGAGGACCGGCTCTGGACCACCTCGCGAGAGGGCGCGCCCGGCCACATCAGCTACCCCTACCCCTCGATCGTCACCGGGACGCTCGAGGCGAGCCGCACGCCGTCCGGCGGCCTCCGGATCGACGAGGCCGACGGGATCCTCACCCCCGGCCTGTGACGACCACCGCTCGGTCACGGTTCGGGTGGGCAGACCCGCTCGCCGTACCCTTGTGGGGTGAGTGCCATCCCCACCCTCGAGCAGCTGCACGCCCTCGACCCGAAGCAGCAGCCGACCTACCCCGACGCGGGGGCGGTCGACACCGCTGTGGCTCGTCTCAGGACTGCGCCGCCGCTCGTCTTCGCGGGCGAGTGCGACGACCTCACCGAGAAGATCGCGGCGGTCAGCCGCGGCGAGGCGTTCCTGCTCCAGGGCGGTGACTGTGCCGAGACCTTCGCCGGCGTCACCGCCGACAACGTCCGCAACAAGCTGCGCGTCCTGCTGCAGATGGCGGTCGTCCTGACGTACGCCGCCTCGGTGCCGGTGGTGAAGCTCGGCCGCCTCGCCGGCCAGTACGCCAAGCCCCGCAGCTCCGACATGGAGACCCGCGACGGCGTGACCCTCCCGGCCTACCGCGGCGACGCCGTCAACGGCTACGACTTCACCCCCGAGGCACGCATCCCCGACCCGCAGCGGCTGGTCGAGGTCTACAACAACTCGGCGGCGACGCTCAACCTGGTCCGCGCGTTCGTCACCGGCGGCTACGCCGACCTGCGCCAGGTCCACACATGGAACACCGACTTCGTGCAGAACTCGCCCTTCGGCCAGCGCTACGAGGCGGTGGCCGACGAGATCGAGCGCGCACTGACCTTCATGCAGGCGATCGGCGCCGACCCCGACGAGTTCCACCGCGTCGACTTCCACTCCAGCCACGAGGCGCTGCTGCTGGAGTACGAGCAGTCCCTCACGCGCATCGACTCGCGCACGGACGCTCCCTACAACGTCTCGGCGCACTTCGTGTGGATCGGCGAGCGCACCCGTCAGCTCGACGGCGCCCACGTCGAGCTGCTGTCGAGGATCAGGAACCCGATCGGCATCAAGCTCGGCCCGACGACCACGCCGGACGACGCCCTGGCCTACGCCGCGCGCCTGAACCCCGACAACACCCCGGGCCGGCTCACCTTCATCACCCGCTTCGGCGCGGGCAAGATCCGCGACGGCCTGCCGGCCCTCGTGGAGAAGGTCACGGCCGAGGGGCTCAACGTGGCGTGGGTCTGCGACCCGATGCACGGCAACACCTTCGAGGCGTCCTCGGGCTACAAGACCCGCCGCTTCGACGACGTCATCGACGAGGTCCAGGGCTTCTTCGACGTGCACCGCAGCCTCGGCACCTGGCCCGGAGGCGTCCACGTCGAGCTGACCGGTGACGACGTCACCGAGTGCGTCGGCGGCGGCGAGGAGATCGACGAGGCCGGCCTGGCCAACCGCTACGAGTCCGTCTGCGACCCCCGCCTCAACCGGGTCCAGTCCCTCGAGCTCTCCTTCCTCGTCGCCGAGATGCTGCGGAAGGCCTGAGGCAGCGACCGCGAGCGTGCGAGCGGGCGCGTGGCCGAAGGGGCTGAGCAAGCCCCGACCGGGTGAGCTCGCGAACCCGGCCGACGGGCGTGTCGAAGCACGGCTGCCGAAGGCACACCGCCCGTCCGTAGGTCGACGGCCACTGGTTGGATGGTCGGGTGATCGACCTGCGCTCCGACACCCTCACCCGGCCGACCGACGCGATGCGCGAGGCGATGGCCCGTGCGGAGGTCGGTGACGACGTCTACGGCGAGGACCCGACGGTCAACGCGCTGCAGGAGCGGGTGGCCGCGATGTTCGGCCACGAGGCGGCCCTCTTCACCCCGACGGGCTCGATGGCCAACGTCCTGGCCGTCGCCTCGCTCGTCGCACCCGGGCAGGAGGTGCTCTGCGAGTCCTCGGCCCACATCGCGCGCGCCGAGCTCGGCGCGCACGGAGCGATCTCGGGTCTCACCATGCGCACCTGGACCCACGCCCGGGGACAGGTCGACCTGCCGGCCATCGAGTCGATGTTCGCCCCCGACATGGGGATGTACTTCGTGCGCACCGCCGCGGTCTCCGTCGAGAACACCGGCAACTTCGCCGGCGGCGCGATCCTGCCGATCGAGGACCTGCGCGCCCTCCGTGCCTGGGCCGACTCGGTGGGCACCAAGGTCCACGTCGACGGTGCCCGGCTGTGGAACGCCCACGTCGCGACCGGTACCCCGCTCGCGGACTACGGCCGGATCGCCGACGTCCTCGCGGTCTGCCTCTCCAAGGGCCTCGGCGCGCCCGTCGGCTCCCTGATGGTCGGCTCCGCCGACGCGATCGGGGAGGCCAAGGTGCGGCGCAAGCGGATGGGCGGCGGGATGCGCCAGGTCGGCGTGCTCGCGGCGGCAGCGGCGTACGCCCTCGACCACCACGTCGAGCGGCTCGCCGACGACCACGCCCACGCGCGGCTGCTCGGGGAGGCCCTCGGCCTCGACCCGGGCGACGTCGACACCAACATCGTCGTCGTCGAGCGGCCGGACGCCGCGGCGTTCGTCGCGCAGGCGGCCGACGAGGGGGTGCGGATCTCGGCGGTGGGTCCGCGCGCGGTCCGGCTCGTCACCCACCTCGACGTCAGCCGGGCCGACGCCGAGCAGGCGGCGGCGGTGCTCAGTCGGCTGAGCGCCCGATGACCGAGACCTCGCTGATCGCGGTGTAGTCGCGCCCGAGGTTGCCGGTACCGGGCGGCGTCACCGAGTCCAAGGTGATCGTCACGGTCCTCGTCTCGACCGGCGGCACCTTGAGCATCTGCAGGCCGGGTCGCTCGGCGAAGGTCTGGGCGAGGGTGCTGCCGTCGTCGAAGGTCCAGGTGACCGCGAGGATCCGGCGGTTGTTGGGGTACCAGTCGACGCCCTCGACCTGCTTGGAGTAGCCGTTGACCAGGCCGACCCGGTAGACGACGCCGGGCTCGGTGAGCGCGACCGTGATGGTCTCGCCGGTGGCGTCGCCCTCGGTGCGCCACGCGGTGCTCGGGTTGCCGTCGCCCATCTGGGACGCGTCGTAGGCGACCGTCGTGCCGTCGAAGTCCTGGGTCGGCGGCGCGGTGTCCGGCACGACGAAGGTCGCCCCGGTGGCCAGCTGGATCCGCGGGCCGGTGCCGGTGGGTCCCTCGTTCGATGCCGGGGCCGTCTCCTCGGAGCCGGGGTCGGGCTCCGAGGTGCCCGAGGGGTCGACCGAGGCCGAGTCCGTGCTGCCGGGGTCGGCCGCGACGTCCTCGTCGTCGGTGGCGAAGACCTGCAGGAGCACGAGCACGAGGCCCACGAGCAGGGCGGCACCCGCGACCCACGCGATCCAGGCGCGCCCGTGCACGGGGTAGTCGGGTTCGAGGCCGTCGACCTCCTCGTAGGGCAGCAGCTCCTCGTCCGGGTCCCAGGCCGTACGACGACCGGGCGGGCGCTCGCGCGTGGCCCTCTCCGGGCGCGCGGGCCGCTTCGGGCGCCCGGGCAGCTTCGGCAGCGACGGCCTCCGCGTCGGGGTGGCGGGGGTCGTGGCTGCCGGGGGCGTGACGGGTGCGGCGACGGGGTCGGCTGCTTGCGCGGGCGGCGCGACCGGCCGTGCCGGCATCGGCCGCACGGGCGGGGGCACGGGCGGGGGCACGGGCGCGGGAGTCGGTGCCGGCTCGGCTGTCGGCCGGGGGCTGGGCTCGGGCGTGGGCTCGGGCGTGGGCTCGGGCCTGGGTTCGGGCGCGGGTTCGGGCGGGGGCGTCGGGGCCGGGGCGCCGACGGGGTGTCCGCAGTTGAGGCAGAACCGACCCACGCCGAGCTCGGCTCCGCACGCCACGCACCTGTCCACAGCCACACGATAAGGGGCGTCGCCGACGACGCGTGGACGTCCCGGCACGAGGAGTCCGCCGGGCGGGGCCTCAGACGGCGATGTGCGGGACCTCGCCCTCGACCACGCGGCGCGGTGCGAGCTCGACGGTGAGCATGGCGACGAGCACCATCGCGCCGCCGACCAGCAGCCGCGCGGTGAGGTTCTCACCGCCCAGCCAGACCGCGAAGAACGAGGCGAAGACCGGCTCCATGCTCATGATGATCGCGCTGCGCGTCGGTGGCAGGTGGGCCTGGGCCCAGGTCTGGCCGAGCAGGCCCAGCGCACCGACGATCACGGCCATGTAGAGCACCGACACCCAGTCGGAGGTCCGGTCGGGGAGCACGATCCCGTCGGGCGCGGTGGCCGTCGTGCAGACCACCGCGATGACGATCACCTGCAGCGTCGTCATGCCGATCGCGTCCTGCGCGCTCGACCAGGCGCCGAGACCCACGATGTGGAGGGCGTAGAGCACCGCCGAGGCCAGCGTGATCAGCTCGCCGTAGCCGATGCTGAGGCCGTTGAGCGCGAGGACCCCGAGGCCGACCGTCGCGAGCGCCACGGCCGCCCACGTGACCGGCGGGATCGCGGTGCGCAGGATCATCGCGGCCAGCAGCGGCGTGCAGACGACGTACAGCCCGGTCACGAAGCCGCTGATGCTGGCCGGCGTGTGCGCGAGGCCGGCGGTCTGGAGGATCTGCGCGACGCCGTAGAGCAGGCCGAGGACGGCCGCGTGGCGGCGGACGGCGGGGGACAGGCGCCCGATCGCCCTCGGTGCGACGACCAGCAGCGCGAGCGAGGCGATGGCGAACCGGACGGCGAGGAAGTCGAGCGTCGGGACCCGGTCCAGCATGTCCTTGATCAGGAAGAACGTGCTGCCCCAGCAGGCCGCCAGCGCGAGGAGCGCCAGGGCCGCGAGCAGGGTCGTACGTCGGGTCTGCTCGGGTGTCACGGAGGAACGCTACGGCGTCAGATGAGGAACAGCGTGATCGTCGAGCCCTTGGGCACCTCGTCGCCCTGCGAGGGGTCGGAGCTGAACACGAAGCCGAGGCCGAGATAGTTGTCGGCCTGCTCCGTCTCGACCACGAAGCCGAGGCCCTCGAGCAGCTCGGTCGCGGCCTCGACGCCCATCGCGCGCACCCGCGGCACCTCGACCAGCTCCGGGCCGAGCGAGACGACGAACGAGACGGTGTCGCCCTTGTAGAGGGTGCCGGTGGCGGGGTCCTGGGAGATGACGTCGCCCTCCGCGACGGTGTCGCTGTACTGCTCGTCGGTGACCGTCACCTGGAGCTTGCGGCCCTCGAGCGCGGCCTTCGCGGCGTCGTACGACTTGCCGGTCCAGTCCTTGATCGTGAGCGGCTTGCGCCCGCGGCTCAGCACGAGGTCGACGAGGGCACCGGGCTTGAGCGTGGTGCCGGTCTTCGGCGAGGTGCGGATGACCTGCCCCTCGGGCACGGTCTCGCTCCACCGGCCGACGCTCTTGCCGAAGGCGAGGTTGGTCGCGGCGAGCGCGTCCTGGGCCTGGTCCTCGGTGCGGCCCGCGAGGTCGGGCACGTCGTAGCGCTCCGGCCCGAGGGACAGCACGAGGGTGACCGTGCCGCCGCTGAGCACCTTGCCACCGGGACCCGGGTCGGTCGAGATGACCAGGCCGGGGTCGACGTTCTCGGAGTAGGCGGGGTCGCCGATCGCGACGTCGAGGCCGGCGTCCTCGAGCTTCGAGGTGGCCGCCGCCTCGTCCAGGGTCAGCACGCCCGGCGTCGTCGTGTAGCGCGCCCAGCCGAACCAGTAGGCACCGCCCGCCACGCCGGCCAGGAGCAGCACGGTGAGCAGCAGGACGAGCGGACCCCTGACCGAGCGGCGGCGCGCCGTCGTGGCCACGGGCGCGACCTTGCTGGGGGACTTCGCAGGGGAGGTGCCGGGGGTACGTCCCGGGGCGGGCGCCACCGGCACGGCGGAGGTGGGTGCCTCCGCGCGCGGCCCGTCCGCAGGCGTCGTCCGCATCGGCTCGGTGACCGGGCCGCCGACGGGCTCCACCGGCGCCGGGGCCGACGGGTGGACCGGGTGCCGCTCGAGCGCGGTCGTGCGGTCGGGGCTGCCGTCGTCGACGAGGCCCGAGTCGCGCGGGTCGACCTCGGTGAGCAGCGCCAGCGCGCTCGCGTCGAAGGGCTCGGGCGTGGTGTCGTTGCCGGGGTCGTCGTACTCCGAGCGGGTCTCGGGCACCGGTCGCGGGCGCAGGTCCGCGGCGAGCTCGGGGTCGGAGCCCAGCCCCTCGCGCAGGGCCTGCTCGACGCGGTGCAGGTGGTGGAGCAGCACGGTGGCGTCGGCCGGCCGCTGGTCGCGGTCGCGCGACGTCGCGCGCGCGACGAGGGCGTCGACGTAGTCGGGGATGCCGGGCTGGAGCAGCGAGGGGAGGGGCACGTCGTGGTGCACGTGGCGGTAGGCGACCTGGATCGGCGACTCGCCCTCGTGCGGCTTCCGGCCGGTCAGCAGCTCGTAGAGCACGACGCCGCTGGCGTAGACGTCGGCGCGGGCGTCGGACCGGCCGTCGACGACGAGCTCGGGCGCGAGGTAGGAGACGGTGCCGATCAGCACGCCGCCGGTGGCCGTGTGCTGCGTGTCGGCGCTGACCGCCTTGGCCAGGCCGAAGTCGGCGACCTTGACCCGCCCGCCGTGCGCCTCGTCGGCGATGAGCACGTTCTCCGGCTTCACGTCGCGGTGGATCAGGCCCGCCCGGTGGGCGGCGGCGAGCGCGGACACGACCGGCTCGAGCAGGACGAGCGCCCGGGTCGGCGACATCGGCGACTCCTTGCGGATCACGTCGCGCAGCGTGTGGCCGGGGACGTACTCCATGACAAGGAAGACGGTGTCCTGGCCGGCCGAGGTGTCGTCGCCCTGGTCGTAGACGCCGACGACGTGCGGGTGGTTCAGCCTGGCCGCCGCGCGCGCCTCGCGGACGAACCGGGCCGCGAACTCCTGGTCGTCGCCGAGCCCGGGGTGCATCACCTTGACGGCGACGGTCCGGTCGAGCCGGGTGTCGGTGGCCTCGTAGACACTCGCCATGCCGCCGCGCGCGATGCGGGGGCCGATGCGGTAGCGGCGGTCGAGGAGCCGTCCGACCAAGGGGTCGCCGGAGCCGGGCGCCTGCGCGCGGGCGTGCTCGGGTGGCTCCACTGCTCGACCTCCAGCGCCGGACGACGGAGAAAGGGGAAGGATCCGGCGCCACCACTCTACGGAAGTCGCACGCGGGGCCGCGCTCACGCGTGCGCGCCCGGCGTGGCGGCGTGCCAGAATTCCGCCATGAGCAACACCCCCCTCGCCGACCGTGACCTCGCCGCCCTCGTCCCCGAGTGGCTCGACTGGAGCCAGGTGTCCGAGCTGCTGGGCGTGACGCCGGGCAAGGTCCGCACCATGATCCGCGACCACGAGCTGGCCGCCGCGGTGTCGGAGCCCGGCGCCGGTCCGCGCGTGCCGGCCGACTTCATCCAGGACGGCCTGGTCGTCAAGGGCCTGCCCGGGCTGCTGACCCTGCTGCACGACCACCGCTTCGACGACCGCGAGTGCATCGCCTGGCTCTTCACCGACGACGACCTCCCCGGCCGGCCGATCGACGCGCTCCGCGAGAACCGCGGGAGCGAGGTCAAGCGGCGCGCCCAGGTCCTGGAGTACTGATGGCGGCCTCGGCGGGACGCCAGCGCTACCGGTGGCTGGTGCTGCTCGCCTCCGCCGTGCTGCTCGTCATCTGGTTCCTCACCCCCGCCGGGCAGGACGACCCGGGCGCCAGCGGTGGCGGCCCCACGTCGTCGCCGACCGTGCCCTCCGCGGTCTCGACGGACGACACGACGACCTTCCCCGAGACCTCCCCGCCCGAGACCACCGGATCGGTCGACCCCGACAGCGGACTGCCGGTCGTGCGGGTCGACGACCTGCCCGCCCAGGTGGCGGAGACGATCGCGCTGATCGAGGACGGCGGTCCGTTCCCCGAGGACCGCGACGGGATCACGTTCGAGAACCGCGAGGGCATCCTCCCGGACGCCTCGCGCGGCTACTACCGCGAGTACACCGTCCCCACGCCCGGCTCCGACGACCGCGGTGCGCGGCGCATCGTCGAGGGCGGCGACGGCGAGCTCTACTGGACCGCGGACCACTACGCGTCGTTCGCGCGCATCGCGGGCTACCCGTGAGCGGCCTCGCGGGCCTGCTCGCCGGGCACGAGCCGCCCGGCACCTACCTCTGGCACAGCGCGCTCGAGGCGGACGACGTGCGCCATGCGGTCGAGCACGCCGGCTGGGCATACGGGCACGTCGACGGCTGGACCGGCGCCGACACCAGGGCGGCCTTCCTCGCCGCGGTCGGGGAGGCGCTCGCCTTCCCCGCGCACTACGGGCAGAACTTCGACGCCCTGGCCGACTGCCTGTACGACGTCGGCACCGGCCGTGCCGGAGCGGTCCTGCTGTGGGACGGCTGGGCCACCCTCGCGCGCGCCGACGAGCGTGCCTTCAGCGTCGCGCTGAGCGTGCTCGGTGCCCGCTCCCACACCGACCGCGGTGCGCCGTTCTCGGTGCTCCTGCGCGGCGACGGCCCCGGCCTCCCGGGGATCACCAGCCTCGACTAGCGGCGACGACGACGCGGGAGCGAGCCCCTCTACACCGTGCGTTGGGTCGCCGCGGCGGCCAGCTCGGTGAGCACCTCGCGGGCGTGCGGGTCGACGTCGGCGGAGCCGAGGGCGTCGACGGCCCGGTCGGTCAGGTGGCCGATGACCTCCTCGACCTGCGCGCGGGCACCGGAGTCCTCGATGATGCCGCGCAGGACGTCGACGTCGGCGGGTGCGAGCGGCGTACCGAGGGCGGCGTCGAGGCGCTCCGCGGCGGCGCGCGGGGCGGCGTCGAGAGCGAGGGCGACCAGGACGGTGCGCTTGCCCTCGACCAGGTCGTCGCCGGCCGGCTTGCCGGTCTCGGCCGGGTCGCCGAAGACGCCGAGCACGTCGTCGCGCAGCTGGAACGCCTCGCCCAGGGGAAGGCCGAAGCGCGAGAGCTGGTCGAGGTGGGCCGCGTCGGCGCCGGCGAGCGCGGCGCCGACGTGGATCGGCCGCTCGATGGAGTACTTCGCGGACTTGTAGCGCAGGACCGTCATCGCGGTGTCGACGTCGGCGCGGCCGCGGGCCTGGACCGACACGTCGAGGAACTGCCCGGCGATGACCTCGGTGCGGCACAGCTCGAAGAGCGTGAGGCCGGGAGCGGTCGCCTCGGCGTCGAATCCGCTGTGACGGAGCAGGTCGCCGGCCCAGCCGAGCAGCAGGTCGCCGAGCAGGATCGCCGCGGCGGCGCCGTACTGCTCGGGGTCCCCGCGCCAGCCCGACGCGCGGTGCTCGGCCTCGAATGCGCGGTGGGTCGCGGGGCGACCGCGGCGGGTGTCGGAGGCGTCCATGTAGTCGTCGTGGACGAGTGCGCTCGCGTGCAGCACCTCCAGCGATGCGCAGGCGCGGGCCAGTGCTGCCTCGTCGGCGACCGCGGGCCGGACCGCGCGGTAGCCCCAGTGGCAGAACGCCGCGCGGAACCGCTTGCCGCCGCGCATCGCCGTACGCGCCTCGGCGACCAGGCGGCCGGCGTCGGGCCCGAGCGGTGCCAGCTCGGCCTCGCGCTCGTCGAGGAACGCGTCGAGGACCTGCTGGACCTGGTCGCGGAAGGGGGCGGGGTCCCAGCTCGTCACGGTCCTCGTCACGGTGGGAGCCTAGCCAGTGGACGGATTGCGGAGGACGGCGCACTCCTCCGTAGGCTGTTGCGCATGACGCACCCACGGGACCTGAGCATGCGCGAGCTCCTCGCGCAGGGCGGCCGGTCCTTCTCCTTCGAGTTCTTCCCGCCGAAGGACGAGGCGGGCGAGCAGCAGCTCTGGCAGGCCATCACCGAGCTCGAACCGTTCGGGCCGACGTTCGTGTCGGTGACCTACGGCGCCGGCGGAACGACGCGCGACCGCACCGTGGCGATCACCGCGCGGATCGCCCGCGAGACCGACCTGCTCCCGGTCGCCCACCTGACCTGCGTCGGGCACACGACCGACGAGCTCGACGCGGTCCTCGACGAGCTCGGCGAGGCCGGCGTGCACCACGTGATGGCACTGCGCGGCGACCCGCCCGACGGCCCCGGCTCGCCCTGGACGTCGACCGAGGGCGGGCTGACGTACGCCAACGAGCTGGTCGCGCTGGTCCGGGAGCGCCACGGCATGCGGGTCGGCGTCGCGGCCTTCCCCGAGGGCCACGTCGACGCCGTCGACCTCGAGCAGGACGCCAAGGTGCTGAAGGCCAAGCAGGACGCCGGCGCCGAGTTCGCGGTCACCGACATGGTGCTGCGCGCCTCCGACTACGTCGGGCTCGTGGAGCGGGCCGACGCCGTCGGCGCCGACCTGCCGATCATCCCGGGGATCATGCCGATCCTGAACCTGCGCTCGATGGAGCGGATGGTCGAGTTCTCGGGGCGTGACCTGCCGGCCGAGACCGTGGCGCGGCTCCAGCCGCTCGCCGACGACCCGCCGGCCCTGCGCGCCGAGGGCATCGCGATCGCCACCGAGCAGTGCGCGCAGCTCCTCGACGCAGGGGCGCCGGGGCTGCACTTCTACACGCTGAACCGGTCGAAGGCGACCCGCGAGATCTTCGCGAACCTGCGCATCTCCGCCTGATCCGGTCGCCGGGCACCGCGGCTACGGTGAGGGCATGAACTCCGTCACCGTCACCGGGATCGGCACCAGCCTGGTCGCGCCCGACAGCGCGGTCGTCCGGCTCGCCGCCGTCGCCCGCGGCGCCGGCGTGGCCGAGGCCTACGAGGCGATGTCCGCGGCGGCGGGCGCCGTCGTCGAGGTCGCCCAGCGCCACACCGAGGAGCGCCGGGTCGCCTCGACCGGCATCACGGTCTGGCCCACGCACGACCGCGAGGGTCGGCAGGAGGGCTACGAGGCGCGCCACTCCTACGCCGTCGGCTGTGCCGACCTGGCGAGCGCCGGGGCGCTGCTCAGCGAGCTGGCGGCCGAGGTCGGCGACGGCCTCGCCGTCGACAGCGTCGGGCTCGAGGTCACCGAGGACCACGGCGCGGAGGGCAAGGCCCGCGAGGCCGCCTTCCAGGACGCGCGCGAGCGTGCGGCCCAGCTCGCCCGGATGGCCGGCGCCGCCGGCCTCGGCCCGGTGCAGACGATCGTCGAGGGCGGTGCCGGCAACGGCCCGTCGCCGATGCCGAAGCTGGCGATGGCGGCCGACTCCGCCCGTGGGCTCGCACCGGGCGAGACGACGGTCAGCGTGACCGTCACGGTCGTCTTCGAGCTGCTGCACTGACCTCCCGACCGGCCTGTAACGCCGTGTTGGTGCGTGTACCCACCCCTCTGCACGGGGGTGGGTACAGCAACGAACCCGGCGTTACAGCGCGCGGCCGACGAACCCGGCGCTAGTGCGCGCGGCCGACGATCTCGGCGACGAGGGCGGCGCTGAGCCCGGCGAAGGGCAGCCCCGAGCCGGTGGTCGCGTGGGCGCCGGCGGTGAGCACGCCCGGGATCGGCGTACGCGGGCCGAGGCGGGTGCGGGCCGACCGGGGACCCTGCCACAGCATCCCGTGGGGCGAGCCGCCCCAAGCCTCGACCAGGTCGCGCGGGGTCCGGTCGACGCGGGTCACGACCTGGGCGCGGACGTCGATGCCGCGCCGGGTGAGCGCGACGAGCACGTCCTCGTAGATCCGTCCGCGGGTGAGCACCGTCCACGCGGCCCCGCCCTCGGGCGCCCGGCCGCCGGTGCGGACGACCATCAGGGGCTCGCCGTGCACGACCACCTCGTGCGGCAGGTCGGGCACGTCGCCCTCGAGCCCGAGGTGGGTCACGACGGGCGGGAAGGCGGGCATCGTGCGGCTGACGTACGACGCCAGCGCCGGGAGGGCACGCGGGTCGATCGCGACGACCACGAGGTCGGCGTCGAGGCTCCCGCCGGCCACCTCGACGGCCGTGACGCGACCCTCGCGGACCACGAGGTCGGTCGCGGTCGTGCCGGTCTGGACGGTGACCCCGCGCTGGGCCAGGCGGGCGGCCATCGCGGAGCCGAGCGCCGCGAGCCCGCCCGGGACGGTCCACGCCCCGAAGCGCTGCTCGAGGTAGACGTCGACCCCCGCGAGGACCGGCACGTCGCGGAGGGTGTGGCCGTCCATCACGAGCCGGTGGCCGGCGACCAGGCGCAGCCGCTCGTCGCGGAACGTGCGGCGCAGCCGCTTGTGCAGCGACTCGCGCCGGTCGAGCAGGGCGGTCAGCTCGCGGGGCGCGACGTCGGCGTCGTAGGGCCGCTCGAACCACTCCCGGCGCAGCAGCTCCCACGTGTCGCCGTACGACGCCACGTGCTCGACCCACTGCTCGCCGAGGCCCGGCCCGAGCTCGTCGACGGCCGCGAGCTGGGCGGCGCGGGAGCCCCCGGGGAGCCGCAGCACCGTGTCGTCGGCGAACCGGTGCTCGCGCACCAGCTCGAGCGGCTGGAGTTCGAGCTCGCGCTCGAGCGGACGACCGGACTTGCGGAACAGGTCGCGGACGACGGCGGGCAGCAGCGTGCTGGTGGGGCCGGCGTCCCAGGTGAAGCCGTCCTGCTCGACGCTGCTGAGGGCACCGCCGAGGTGCGGGGAGCGCTCGAGCAGGGTCACGTCGTGGCCGAGCTTGGCCAGCCGCGCGGCAGCGGCCATGCCGCCGAAGCCGCCACCGACCACCACGACACGAGCCACGGGGGAACCCTAGAGCCCGCTCAGGCAGCCTGGCGGAGAGGCTGCTTCTGCCTCCACCGCCGCCAGCCCCGACGGACCAGGCGCCCGACGAGGAACAGCACCACCAGTCCCACGAGGAGCAGCACGCCTGCGATGGCGGCCGCCGCCTGCGGGTGCTGGAGCGAGAACCACACGACCCCGAGCACCGCGGCGTCCTCGGTGATGCTCGCGACGACGTTGGTCACCGGCTCGGGGGAGGAGTTGAGCGCGAGCCGGCCGCCGGCCTTCGCGAGGTGGCTGAGCAGGGCCGTGCCGCCACCGACGACGCCGAGGACGGCCTGGTCGAGCGAGGAGGCGTCGCCCGCGAGCAGCACGCCGATCACCGCACCGGCGGTCGGGCGGATCGCGGTGGAGACCGCGTCCCACGTCGAGTCGATGTAGGGGATCTTGTCGGCGATGAACTCCATCGCGTAGAGGAACCCGGCCGCCGCGAGCACGTCCCACCGGGCCAGCACGTCGGGGATCTCGTCGAAGGAGCCGACCCGGTCCGCGATGCCCAGCACCAGGACCACGAGGTAGGAGTTGATGCCGCTCGCCCACCCGCTGGAGAAGGTCAGTGCGAGCGCGTCCACGTCTGTCCCACCTCAGTCGACCTGGACTTCCTCGGCGCCCGTCATCGCCACCAGCTCGTCGTAGGTCGACGAGAACACGGCCGCCGGGTGGCCGGCGGCCGCCCACACGACCGGGTGCTGCCGCAGCCACGGATCGATCCACGTGCGGACCGGCGCGGGGTGGTCGAGGGGGGAGACGCCGCCGATCACCTGGCCGGTGTGGCGGCGCACGAAGTCGGGGTCGGCGCGGGTGAGCCGGGCCACGCCGATGCGCTCGGCTACCGCCTTCGTGTCCACCCGGTGGGCGCCCGAGGTGAGGATCAGGACCGGCTCGCCGTCGCTGTCGAAGAGCAGGCTGTTGGCGATCGCGCCGACCTCGCACCCGAGTGCCGCCGCGGCGAGTGCCGCAGTGTGGGCGCTGTCCGGCAGGATGACCACGTCACCGGTGCCGCCGCGCCGGGTGAGCTCACCCCTAAATGAGGTGATCGATGCGTGCTCGGTCGACATGATGCGAGCCTAGCGACGACCGGCACCACTTCGACGAGCACCACTTCGACGAGCACAGGAGTTTCCACGATGGCGCGCGACCTGCCCCGATCCGTGGTCAACAGCGTGCGGGTGCTGATGCTGATCGTCGCCACCGCCGCGGTGATCACCGTCCTGATCTGGCTCCTGCGCGACGACGTGATCCTCGGCTGGGCGCGCGGCAACCCGTCCGCCCAGGAGATCCTCGCCCAGGGCGGCATCGACCAGCTGCGCGACAGCCCGATCGTGCCCGGCTTCGTGGCACTGGCGGTCGTGGCCTTCGTCGGCTTCACCCTGCTCGCGATGGTGCTCGGGTCGTTCCTCCTCGGCGGCCACGGCTGGGCGCGGATCGTGCTCACCGCGACGGCCGGCGTCGGCGTCCTCGTCGGCGCCGTCGCCCTCAAGTCGCACCTGCCGGCGATCTTCGTGGTGCTCTCCGCGCTCGTCATCGCCGAGGGCCTGGTGCTCTCGTTCCTCCTCTGGCGGCGCGAGACCACGGTCTTCCTCCGCGACGTCTGAGCCCACGCCGGCTCCGTCCGGCTGTGACTGGCTCTGTCCGGATCTGTCCGGCCCGTCGCCCTTGACGGGTTGTCGGTGCCGGGTAGTACCGTTCTCGGTGTTCGAACAGATGTTCGATGCGACCCGGGTGGCGGTGACCTCGACCCCCACCTCCGCCCGGGTCGGCCCCGGGGTCGACGGATGTGCTGAGGAGGCGCGATGAGGCAGTACGACGACCCGGTCGAGGTGCGACGGGGTGAGGCGGAGGACCCCGAGCAGTTCCTGTGGCGAGGCCGGTTGTGGAAGGTCCGTGCGGTGGTGGCCCACTGGATCGAGACCGGTCCGTGGTGGCAGGGCGCCGGCAGCCGCGCCGAGGACGGCCCGCTGGCAGAGCTGGTCACCGAGCGCGAGCTCTGGCGGGTCGAGGCCGGTCGCGGGATCCCGGCCGACGAGCGCGAGACCTACGGCGTCTTCGACCTGTCCTTCGACTGGACCGACGGGCGCTGGCAGCTCGTCGGCTGCCAGGACTGAGGGCGGACCGATGGACCACACCGCTCCCTTCCCCGGACCCACCCCCGGCCCGCACATGCTGCCGGCCACCGCCCACTCCTACCTCGAGCGCTCGGCGACCTCGCTGCGAGACGCGATCACGGCGCGCGACGTGCCCACCCGTTACGCCTGCGCCCACGTGGCCGCGCTGTGCGCCGCGGCCGCGCTCCTCGCGGCGAAGGCGCGCCCCGCGCCGCGGGCCCGGCGCCAGAAGAACGCCTGGGTCCTGCTGGCCGAGGTCGCACCCGAGCTCTCCGAGTGGGCCAGCTTCTTCGCCGCCGGCGCCGCCAAGCGCGCGGCGGCCGAGGCGGGGTCGACGCGTGCGGTGACCGAGCGCGAGGCCGACGACCTCGTGCGCGACGCCGACCGGTTCCTGGCGGTGATCGAGCAGGCGCTCGGCCTGGTGCCGCACGCCAGCGTCGCCTGAGCGCGGTCGAGGTGTCGGACCCCTTCGTCCACCTCCACGTCGCCTCCGGCTTCTCCCTCCAGTACGGCGCCTCGCACCCGCACGTGCTGGTCGAGCGGGCCGCCGAGCACGGGATGGACACCCTCGCCCTCACCGACCGCGACGGCACCTACGGCGCCGTCAGGTTCGTCCGGGCGGCGCAGCGTGCCGGGATGCGTCCGGTGCTCGGCGTCGACCTCGCGGTGGCACCGACCGGTGCGCTGGGCGGTCCGTCCCGCGACGCAGGCCGCCCCGCCCCTCGTCGTACGCCGGCACGGGGCGGCGCGGTGCGCGACACCTCCCTCGAGCAGGGCGGCCACCCGCGGGTGACCTTCCTGGCCAGCGGCCGGTCCGGCTGGGCGGCGCTGTGCCGGATGGTGTCCGCGGTCCACCTGTCCGGTGAGCGCGGTCGTCCGGTGGCGACCCTCGAGGTGCTCGGGCCGTGGCTCGCCGGCGGGGACCTCCTGGTGCTGCTCGGGCCCTCCTCGGAGCTCGGCCTCGCCGCCACCCGAAGGCGCGACGACCTCGGGCTCGCCACGATCGCGCCGTGGCTCGACCTGCTGCCGCGCGACAACGTCGTCGTCGAGCTGGTCTCCCACCGGCTCGGCGGCCGACCGGGGGAGTGGGGGCCGGGCACCGCGCCCCACGCGGCCCGGATGGCCGGCATCGCCCGGAGCGCCGGGCTCGCGACCGTGCTGACCAACGCCGTGCGCTACGCCGACCGACTCGACGCGCCGACCATCGACGTGCTCGACGCCGCCCGTCGACTCGTCCCGCTGGGGTCGGCCAACCTCCGCGACGTCGGCCCCGGTGGTGTCCGCGGCAACGCCGAGGGCTTCCTGAAGTCCGGCAAGCAGATGCACGACGTCGCCGAGGAGGTCTGCCGCCTCGCCGGGCTCGGTGACAGCGAGCTGGAGGCCCGGCGCCTGCTCGCCCGCACCCGGTTGGTGGCCGACCGGTGCGCGATGGACCCGCGTGCCGACCTGGGCATCGGCGAGGTGCACCTCCCCGAGCTCGAGCTGTCCGACGCGACGGCGTCGTCCGCCGACGGCGCGCTGCGCCGGCGGTGCGAGGCGGCGATCGGGTGGCGCTACGGCACCGGCCCGAAGCAGGTGGTGTGGAAGCGGATCGACGACGAGCTCGAGGTCATCGCCGCGCTGGGCTACGCGTCGTACTTCCTCACCGTCGCCGACGTCACCGACCTCATCGCCGCGAGGGGCATCCGCCGGGCGGCCCGCGGGTCCGGCGCCGGCAGCGTCGTCAACTACCTCCTCGGCATCTCCGGGGTCGACCCGATCCGCCACGGCCTGCTGATGGAGCGCTTCCTGTCCCCGCTGCGGGTCTCGCTGCCCGACATCGACATCGACGTCGAGTCGGCCCGGCGCGAGGAGGTCTACCGCGCGATCCTCGACCGCTTCGGCGGCGAGCGGTGTGCCGCGGTCTCGATGATGGACACCTACCGCGTGCGCCACGCCGTGCGCGACGTCGGGGCCGCGCTCGGCATGCCACCGGGCGAGGTCGACGCGATCGCCAAGGCGTTCCCGCACATCCGGGCGCGTGACGCGCGGATGGCGCTGCGCGACCTGCCGGAGCTGCGGGTGAGTGGACTGGGCGACGGTGCCCTCGACCACTTCTTCGGGCTCGTCGAGCGGCTCGACGGGCTGCCCCGCCACATCGCCATGCACCCGTGCGGGGTCCTGCTGTCCGACGCCACGCTTCTCGACCGCACGCCGGTCGAGGCCTCGTGGGCGGGCTTCCCGATGAGCCAGTTCGACAAGGACGACGTCGAGGACCTCGGGCTGCTCAAGCTCGACGTGCTGGGCATCCGGATGCAGTCCGCGATGGCCCACGCCGTCGCCGAGATATCCCGCGTCGACGGCGTCCACATCGACCTCGACGACGAGGTGCAGGTGCCCTTCGACGACACCACGACCTACGACATGATCAGCTCCGCCAAGACCCTCGGCGTCTTCCAGATCGAGTCGCCGGGGCAGCGCGAGCTCGTCGGCAAGTCCGGCATCGAGAGCTTCGACGACATCATCACCGACATCTCGCTGTTCCGGCCCGGCCCGGTCCAGAGCGACATGGTCACGCCCTACCTCGAGGCCAAGCACGGGTGGGCCGAGCCGCACTACCTCCACGACGACCTCCGCCCGATCCTGGAGGGCACCCGCGGAGTGGTGGTGTTCCACGAGCAGGTCATCGAGATCATCGCCCGGTTCGCCGGCGTCCCCTACGACGAGGCCGACGAGGTGCGGCGCGCGCTCGGCACCACGGCCGGGATGGCGACCACGAAGACGTGGTTCTACGCCCGCGCCGCCGCGCTGGGCTACGACGAGCCGCTCGTCGCGCAGCTCTGGGCGGTCCTGGAGGCGTTCGCGTCGTTCGGCTTCTGCAAGGCCCACGCCGCGGCGTTCGCGCTCCCGACCTACCAGTCGGCTTGGCTCAAGGCCCACTGGCCGGCCCACTTCCTGGCCGGCGTGCTCACCCACGACCCGGGGATGTACCCCAAGCGGCTGATCCTCGACGACGCGCGCCAGCTCGGTGTCGGCGTGCTCGGCCTCGACGTCAACGCCAGCTCGTCGGACTACTCGGTCGAGCGCGGTGCGTCGGAGGAGGGGCACGCGATCCGGCTCTCGCTCACCGACGTGAAGGGGATCAGCGCGGCCGAGGTGGCGCGGGTCGTCGAGGCCCGCGCCGGCTCGCCCTACGTCTCCCTGTCCGACTTCTTCCACCGCGCCCGCGTCTCCCGGCCGATCCTCGAGCGGCTGGTGCTGGCCGGCGGGTTCGACGGCGTCTACGGCATCGGCTCGGGCGAGCACCCGGTGACGCGGCGGGGCCGGGTGACCCGCCGCGACCTGCTGCTCCAGGTCGCCGAGCTCGACCTCCACGCGCGCTCGCTCGAGCGCGCCTCACGCGCCCGGGGCCTGTCGCGCGGTCGTACGCCGTCGCCCTCCACCGTCGCGGCCGCGGAGGCGGCGCGGCGCAACAGCTCCGACGCCACGACGCGAGGGGGCGCGGAGACGACCGAGCGGCACGCCCTCGCCGACGGCGGCGTGTGGGCACGCGCAGCCGCCCAGTCGCAGGCGAGCCGCCCGGTGGTCGAGGCCGAGTCGGTCCAGCTGACCCTCCGCCTCGGGGACGAGCCGGGGGAGCCGGGGGAGCGCCCGACCGGCCTGCCGGAGATGACCAGCGTCGAACGGATGCGCGCCGAGCTCGAGATCCTCGGCCTCGACGTCACCCAGCACGCCATCGCCGCCTACGACGAGTTCCTCGACGCGCTGGGCGTGACCCGCAGCCGCGACCTGCTGCAACGACGGAGCAGGTCGGAGCTCCTGGTGGCGGGCGTCAAGGTCGCCACCCAGACGCCACCGATCCGGTCGGGTCGCCGCGTGGTGTTCCTGACCGTCGACGACGGCAGCGGCCCGGTCGACGCGACGTTCTTCGAGGACGCCCAGGGCCCGTTCGCCGTCACCGTCTTCTCGTCGTGGCTGCTGCTGGTGCGCGGCGAGCTCCGCCGGACCGGGCGCCGCGGCGTCTCCGTGCGGGCCACCGGGGCCTGGGAGCTGCCACCGCTCCACGCGCTGTGGCAGCGCGCCCGCTCGAGCGAGGAGGGTCTCGCGCTGGTGCGCGCCGAGCTGGTGCGACCCCGCGTGCCGGCCGCGGCCGAACCCGCCCACCGGCGCGTGCTCGTCCACAGCAGCGGCTTCCAGCTCTCGCCCTACGCCGACGTCCGGCCCGCCGGCGACGCCGCCAAGGACGTCGCGCGCCACTTGTGGCACCGCAGCCCCGGGAGCCCGGGATGAAGCCACTAGGGTTGACGGCATGGCCCAGCCCTCTGCCAGCGACCGCCGCCAGTCCGTCCGCGCGGGCGTGGTCTGGGACGGCGTACGCCGCCTCCTCGAGGCCGACGGCAGCGAGCACGCCCGCATCGTCGACATCGGCGGCGGCACCGGAGGCTTCGCCGTGCCGCTGGCCGAGCTGGGGCACTCCGTGCAGGTCATCGACCCCAGCCCCGACGCCCTCGCCTCGCTCGACCGGCGCGCCCGCGAGCGCGGCGTCGCCGACCAGGTCACCGGCCAGCAGGGCGACCTGTCCGACCTCGCCACCCTGGTCGACGAGGCCGACCTGGTCCTGTGCCACGGCGTGCTCGAGATGGTCGACGATCCCGCGGCGGCCCTGTCCGCGATCGCCGGGGTGCTGCGCCCGGGCGGGCACCTCAGCCTGCTCGTGGCCCAGCGTCACGCCGCGGTCATCGCGCGCGCCATGGCCGGTCACTTCCAGGCCGCCCGCGAGCTGCTCGACGACGAGGTCGACGCGGGTGCCACGAGCCGCGGCGGTCAGCGGTTCACCCACGACCAGCTCGTCGACCTGCTCGAGGCGGCCGGCCTGCAGGCGTCCGCGGTCCAGGCGGTCCGGGTCTTCGCCGACCTGGTGCACGGGAGCCTGCTCGACCTCGAGCCCGGCGCGACCGCGGCCCTGGTCGAGCTCGAGCGTGCCGTGGCCACCCGGCCGGAGTACCTCCCGCTCGCCGCGCAGCTGCACGTCATCGCCGCTCGCTGAGACCGGCGCCGGCCCGGGTGCCGGGGGTGCGGCATGACCGACACCCCGATCCTGCACGTCGACATGGACGCGTTCTACGCCTCCGTCGCTCTGCGCGAGCGCCCCGACCTGGTCGACCAGCCGGTGGTGGTCGGCGGCAGCGGGCGGGGCGTGGTGCTGGCGGCCAACTACGTCGCGCGGCGCTACGGCGTGCGCTCGGCGCTGCCGATGACCCGCGTACGCCGCCTGTGCCCGCACGTCGTCGTCCTGCCGCCCGACTACGACACGTTCACCAGCGTCTCGGCCTCGGTCATGGAGACGTTCCGCGAGGTCACGCCGATCGTCCAGGCGGTCTCGCTCGACGAGGCCTTCCTCGACGTCCGGGGGTCCGTCCGGCGGCTCGGCGCACCGGTCGTGATCGCCGAGCAGCTGCGCTCGGCCATCCACGACGAGCAGGGGATCACCTGCTCGGTCGGCGTCGCGGCGACCGTGTCGGTGGCCAAGCTGGCGAGTCGCCGCGCCAAGCCCGACGGAGTGATCGTGGTGCCGCCCTCGGAGGTCACGACCTTCCTCCACCCGCTCGACGTCGGTGAGCTCTACGGCGTGGGGGAGAAGACGCAGGCCCTCCTCCAGCGTTTCGGCCTGGTCACCGTGGGCGACGTCGCCCACACGCCCGTGCGCACCCTGCAGCGCGCCGTCGGACACCATCTCGGGAGCCACCTCCACGACCTGGCATGGGGCACCGACCGCGGCGACCTCACCCCGACCGCCGGCCCCCACGAGCCCGAGCGGTCGATGGGTGCGGACGAGACCTTCTCCCGTGACACCGACGACCGCGACGTGATCGTGCGCGAGCTGCTGCGGCTCTCCGCCCGGGTGGCGGGCCGGATGCGCGCCGCCGGGGTGGCCGGACGCACGATCACCCTGAAGGTGCGGTTCGCCGACTTCACCACCATCACCCGCTCGCGCACGATGTCCGAGGCCACCGACGTGACCGTCGAGATCCACCGCGCCGTGACGCGCCTCTACGACGCGCTCGGCCTGCAGCGCGCGCGCCTGCGCCTGGTCGGCGTACGCGTCGAGGGGCTGGTGCCGCGCTCGACCGTGCACCGCCAGCTGGTGCTCGGCGAGCCGGAGCACGGATGGGCGGAGGCCGATCGCGCCGTCGACCTGGCCACCCGGAGGTTCGGCTCGGCCGCCGTCCGGCCCGCGAGCCTGGTCGTCGAGCGGGCCTGACGGGCGCCGCCGGTGACACGGATCCACCCACGGTGGGGTGAATTTTCGGAGGACGCCTACCGTACGCCCGGGAGCGTGCCTAGACTTGCGCTCGAGAGGTGAGGAGGAACGATGGAGCTCTCCGAGGAAGAACTGCGACTGCTCGAGCAGATGGAGCGCGCTCTCGTCGAGGAGGACCCGAAGCTGGCCTCCACGCTGCGTGGCACCTCGTTCCAGCGAGCCGCCCGCCGTCGGGTCGTGCTCGGCGCCGTCATCCTCCTCGTGGGCATCGGCCTCCTGATCGCAGCAGTGCTGATCGACGTGAGCACCGTCCTCCAGACCGTCCTCGGTGTCCTCGGCTTCGTGGTGATGCTCGGCGGTGCGGTCCTCGCCCTCACCTCGGCCCGTCACCCGGGTCACGCGAACCCCACCGTCCGCGCCTCCGGCAAGTCCGGACTCGGCGTCGTCGACGGTGGCCGCCAGCACCGCCCGGGGCGCTCGTCCCGCCAGCGGTCGGGCAGCCCCTTCATGGAGCGCATGGAGGAGCGGTGGCGTCGCCGCCGCGAGCGCGGCCTCTGAGCTTCACACCCTCGCACCACGAACGAGCCCGGCCGGATCGGCTGGGCTCGTTGCACGTCCGGACGACTGAGCGGACCCGGCCGGGTCGGACGACAGCCGGAGCCGGAAGCCGCCCGCCCGACCGGATCAGCCGACGAGCTCGTCGGCCGTCCGGGTCGACTCGTGGTCGGTGGTGGTCTCGGCCTGGCTCGACCGCGCGCGGGGGCGCCACGACGTACGCCGCCCCACGACCGAGGCGGGCCACCACGCGGCGCGTCGTGCCTCGCGCGGCGTGACGCCGGCGGCGAGGGACTCCTCCACGAGAGCCAGGTCGGCGGCGAACCGGTCAGCGGTGAAGGTCTCCGGGTCGCGGGCGTAGCGGCTGCGCTCGAGCGCTTGGACGAGCCGGTCGAGGGAGGCCGCGGCCTCGGGCGCCTGGTCGCGCCCGCGACGCGGACGGTCGGGTCGTTCGCCACTCCCGACCGGGGTGGCGAGCAGGCGTCCGAGCCACTCGCCGGCCCGCCTCGGTGAGCGCCCGGTGGGCCAGGCGTGACCCAGGTCGCGCGCGACGTCGCGCAGCTCGACCCAGAGGTCCTCGATGTCGCCGCCGAGGCGCCGGCGCCGACGGGCCCCGCGCACGAGGCGCGGCGTCATCAGCAGCAGCGCCAGCACGACGAGTCCGAGGAGCCCGGCGAGCACCGGCACCCACGGGATCGAGCTGGTGTCGTCGGTGGCCGACTCGGCGGCGGGGTCGGCGGTCTCGCCGCGGTCGGGCAGCAGCTCGGTCGAGCGGCTCGCGCTGGGCGAGGGCTCCTCGGTGATCGGCGCGAACTCCGCCGAGGTGTAGCCGGGGACGCCGGAGGCGCGGTCGGCGGGCGTCGGCTCGAACCGCACCCAGCCGGAGCCCGGGAAGTACAGCTCGGGCCAGGCGTGGAGGTCGTGCGCGGAGAACTCCCACGAGCCGTTGGTGGACTTCTCCGGCTCGAGGAAGCCCACGGCCACGCGGCTCGGGATGCCGATGACGCGCGCCATGATCGCCATCGACGCGGCGAACTGCTCGCAGTAGCCGACCCGGTCGTTGAGGAAGGCCATCAGGTCGGCACCACCGTTGCCGGCGGACTCGACCTGGCTCACGTCGTAGCGGAACCCGCCGTCCTGGCGGAACCACTGCTGCAGCAGCTGGGCCTTCTGGAAGCGGGTGGGGGCATCGGCGGTGACGCTCGCGGCGAGCCGGCGGATCTCGTTGTTGAGCGACGGCGGCACCTCGCTGAAGATGCCGGCCACCGAGCCCGCACCGGAGACCGCGCTGTTCATGGAGTCGGCGTCGTAGGTGAGCTGGACGCCGGTGAAGTCGTAGGTGCGGTCGGCGGTCGTGACGTCGTCGTTGGCGCCGATGAAGTCGCGGGTGTTCACGTCGAAGCGCCAGTCGGTGCCCGCCGAGATCTGGGTGACCTGCTCGGTGGTCGGCAGCCACGTCGAGGCGAAGTCGGGGCCGACGCGCACGTCGTAGGTGGACTCCTTGCGCGGCACGTCCTGCGCGACTCCGTCGAGCGCCGGCATCAACCCGGTCGCGGTCTGCGTCTCGGGGATCTCGCGATCGCCCGGCGTCCACGACGAGCCGTTGAAGCGGGAGAGCACCGAGATCCGGAAGTACGACGGCTTCGGACCGGTCGTGGTGACCCAGAGCAGGGGGACGTCCTGGCCGCGCTGCAGGTCGCGGCGCAGGTCGATCATCGGGTCCTTGACCTCGACCTCGCGGGTGCCCGGGCCGTTGCCGTCGAAGACGCTCATGCTCATCGTCGGAACGGCGACGGGGACCACGACGGCCAGCGCGATCGCCGCGGCACCCAGGGCGAGCGCGGTGTTGCCGATCGCGCCCGTGCGCACGGAGAACGAGCCCTTCTCGCCATCGGGCGCGCGACCCCAGCTGGAGACGTGGTCGCTGTGCTGGAGGAAGACGGTGGTGAGGAAGAGGCCGGCGATGACGATGAAGAGCCACCACGACACGGCCTCGCCGGTCACCGCGACCGGGAGGGTGTACGCCGCCAGCAGCGCGAGCCCGGCCACCGGTGCGCGGCGCAGGGTGCAGGCGAGGACGTCGACGAGCCACACCACGAGCGCGCCGCCGATGAGCAGCAGCGGGTGCACCGGCGGGACCCCGGCCTGCACCGGTGCGGCGTAGTTGCGCGAGGTCTCGAACGCGTCCTGCACGGCCAGCACGAACGAGTCGACGGTGGCGGGCGTCGGGACCGGTGAGCCGGTGACGGTGCCGAGCACGAGCAGGGCGCCGACGACGAGCTGGCCGGCGATGATCACGACTGCGGGCAGGCGGCTCCAACGGGCCACGGCACCGCCGCCGGCCAGCACGACGCCGATCAGGAGGAGCGGGATGCCGACCTCGGCGAAGTCCGAGGTGAGGACCCGCCACGACAGGACCGTGGTCCACGCCGCGAGCAGGGCGATCCCGGCGACGCGCAGCTGGTGCGGGAGCGAGCTCCAGGTGGACGACGCGATCGACGACCTCATCGCGTCGCCCCCGCCGACGCCGTGGCCCGGCTGGCCATCAGCCCGAGCTCCTGCCAGGCGGTGTCGAGCCGGTCGCGCGGGCCGAGCGTCACCGAGCGCCAGCCGCTCGCGGTCAGGTGGGTCGCGGCGCCGCGGCCGGGCTGCACCGGCAGGTGCGGCGCCCAGGCGTCCACGTCGAGCGCGAGGGCGAGGCTCGACGACGCGTGGTGCTGCAGCCGGCGCAGGAACGGGAGGTCCGAGTCGGCCAGAGAACCGAACACGCCGACGGTGAGACCGCCGTGGCCCGGCTCGGCGAGCCACTGGGTGTCGGGGGCGGGGGAGTGGTCGAGCTGGACGACGGCGAGGGCCTCGAGCAGCGGGACCGTGCTCGCCTCGGCGGTCTGCGAGTGCCACTGCGTCTCGCGGCTGTCGCCGGACGCGGTGACGAGCCGGACGGTGTAGCCGTGGTGGGCGAGGTGCACCGCGATCGAGGCGGCGGCCGACACCGCACCCTCGAGGGAGCTCGCAGCACCCTGGCCGCGGTGCGAGGTGCCGCGGTTGTCGAGGAACACGGTGGCGCGCGACTGCCACGGCTGCTCCTCGCGACGCACCATCAGCTCACCGAGGCGTGCCGAGCTGCGCCAGTGCACACGTCGCAGGTCGTCCCCGCGGCGGTACTCACGGACGGTGACGTCCTCCGCGCTGCCGGTCGCGAAGGCGCGCGGCCGGTTGTCGCCCGACCCGGTCCAGGCACCGCCCAGCGGGATGTTCGGCAGGGTGACCGTCCGCGGGGTCACGGTCAGCCGCGAGGTGGCGTGGAAGGTGCGGCCGAGCTCGACCAGCCCGAACGGGTCGGTGACCCGCACCGACATCGGTCCGATCTCGAACTGGCCACGCAGCTCCGAGCGCACCTGGTAGGTCGCGTGGCGGCGCCAGCCGTGCCCGAGGCCCTCCAGCACGAAGCGCGGGCGGGTGCCCAGGACGTACGGCAGTCGCTCCTCGAGCAGCAGCACGCCCGTCGGCGTACGCGACTCGTTCGACACCGACAGCTCGACGGTCGACGGCTGGCCGGCGACGACCAGCTGCGGCGACACCGTGCGCACGAGCGCGAGGCGGTAGCGCGAGCGCCCCACCCACCACGCGGTGAGCAGCGGCAGCGCCGCGACCAGCACCCCGATGCGTACGACGGAGGAGTGGCCGACCACGATCGCCGCGACGACCGTGGTGGTGCCGGCGGCGAGGAAGGCCCGTCCGCGGACGGTCAGGGACGCGAGTGCCTCACGCACGCCAGGTCCTCACGCACGGCCGCTGGACTCGGCACCCGAGGGGACCGGCACCGACTCGACGATCCCGGACAGGATCGAACCCGTCGTGCGACCGCTCATCGTCGCCTCGACGTTGGGGAGCAGCCGGTGCGCGAGCACCGGGACAGCGATCCCGTGGATGTCGTCGGGCAGGACGTAGTCGCGGCCCTGGGTCGCGGCCACCGCCTTGGCAGCGCGCACCAGGTGGAGCGTCGCGCGCGGCGACGCCCCGAGGTGCAGGTCGCCGCTCGTGCGGGTGGCCGTGGTCAGGGCGACGGCGTAGCGGTGCACGGCCGAGGACACGTGCACCCGGCCGACGATCTCGATGACCTTGCGGATCTCGCCGGCGTCGGTGACGGGCTCGAGGTCGTCGAGCGGGTTGTGCGCGGTGTGGCCCTCGAGCATCGCGATCTCGGCCGACTCGACCGGGTAGCCCACGGACACGCGCGCCATGAAGCGGTCGCGCTGCGCCTCGGGAAGGGCATAGGTGCCCTCCATCTCGATCGGGTTCTGCGTCGCGATCACCATGAACGGCTTCTCGAGCTGGTAGGTCGCGTTGTCGACGGTGACCTGGCGCTCCTCCATGCACTCGAGGAGCGCGGACTGGGTCTTGGGGGAGGCGCGGTTGATCTCGTCGCCCACCACGATGTTGGCGAAGATGCCGCCGGGGCGGAACTCGAACTGCCGGGTGTCCTGGTTGAAGATGGAGACGCCCGTGACGTCGCTGGGCAGCAGGTCCGGGGTGAACTGGATGCGCGCCACCGAGCAGTCGATGCTGCGGGCCAGCGACTTGCTGAGCTGGGTCTTGCCGACACCGGGGACGTCCTCGATGAGCAGGTGACCCTCGGCCAGCAGCACCACGAGCGCGGCGTTGACCACGTCGGGCTTGCCGGCGATCACCCGCTCGATGTTGTGGCGGACCGCGCTCGTCACCCGGTGCACGGTGTCCAGGTCGGGCGCCTGCCCGTAGGTCCCACCCGCTGGCCCAGTCGTCACGTCTCGCCCATCCCCTCGTCGAACTGCTGTCGTCCCAGTCTGGCGCTCGGCACCACGGTATGTGGTGCGCGCAACATACCCGGCTCCCCGAGCCCGGGCCGAGGGGTCGATCGCGACCGTTACCGGACCGTTCTGAGGGACCTCTGCACCCAGGACTCCCGCTTGTCGGCCTGGATCCCGGCCGACAAGCGGGGTGGTCACCGGATATCCGGAGACCGCCCCAGCGACGGGCCACCCACCCATTTCCCCACCTCTTCCCCCACTTCGCTCCACCACCGCGCCCCGGGTTCCCCCACCGGCGCTCCCCGGAGGACGCGGAAACGACCTCCTGAGCGTGGAATCAGCCCTTTCCACGCTCAGCGGGGCGTCGGCGTCCTAGCCCCGAGCCGGGACGGCGTACGGCCGCGGCCGGCGCGGAACAGCCGAAATTCACGCGTGAGACACGCGGAATCTGGTTGACGGTGGAGCGATGTGGAGTACTGTGGGGCGAAGTGGGGGACAGGGTCGAACTTTCCCGCCGAGCGAGGGGGGTGCCGGATGTTCTTCGGCACCTACACGCCCAAGCTCGACGAGAAGGGACGCCTCTTCCTCCCCGCCAAGTTCAGGGACGAGCTGACGGAGGGACTCGTGGTGACCAGGGGGCAGGAGCGCTGCCTCACTGTCTGGTCGCTGGAGGACTTCGGGAGGCTCACCGACCGGCTCCGCGAGGCGCCGGTCACGCAAAAGGGCACCCGTGACTACGTCCGCATGCTGTTCGCCGCCGCCAGCCAGGAGGTGCCGGACAAGCAGGGACGGATCAACATCCCGGCACCGCTGCGGGAGTACGCGTCGCTCCGCAAGGAGTGCGTGGTCATCGGGTCGATGAACCGGATCGAGATCTGGGACCCCACGGCGTGGGCGACCTACTCCGAGGAGCAGGAGCAGAAGTTCTCCGAGCTCAGCGACGAGGTCTTCCCCGGGATCTGAGCAGGACCAGCACCAGTACCGGCACCACGACAACTGCAGAACTGACATCGGACCGCATCACCAGGTCTCGAGCCCGCTCCCTCGCGTGGCCATCTGGGGCACTTCCCCGGCACCAGAGGGCCACCCCATCAGCAGGGAGCGGGCAGGGACCTGGTGCGGCGGCTCACCCCGGGGCCCATGAGAGCACCGGGGAGCGTCAGTCGCACCGCCAGCAGGACAGATCAGCAGGACAGACCAGCAGCCAGCCAGCACGCAGCACCAACAGTGGGGTCGAGACCATGAGCACCAGCCAGCCCTTGGCACGCACCGCAGCGGCACCGCCGCTCCGGGTGCGCGACCAGGCGCGCGAGGCGCTCACCCTGGTCGTCTTCTCCGCCGCCACCGCCTCGGCGCTGGCACTCGGCCTGCTCGTGCTGACGCACCTGGGCCGCCAGGGCTGAGCATGGTGACTCCCAGCCACGCCCCGGTGCTCCTCGACCGGGTCGTCGCCCTGCTGGCGCCTGCCCTCGAGGCACCCGGCTCGGTGTACGTCGACTGCACGCTCGGCCTCGGCGGCCACAGCGAGGCCGTCCTCGAGCGGCTCCCCGGGGCCCGGGTCATCGGCATCGACCGGGACCCGACGGCGCTCCGGATGTCGCGCGAGCGCCTGGCCGCCCACGGGGACCGCTTCACCGCGGTGCACGCGGTCTACGACGAGATCCCCGAGGTGATCGGCAGCCTCGGACTCGACCATGTCGACGCGATCTTCTTCGACCTCGGCGTCTCCTCCATGCAGCTCGACGTGCGCGAGCGCGGCTTCGCCTACTCCGAGGACGCGCCGCTCGACATGCGGATGGACCCGACCACGGGCCGGACGGCCGCCGACCTGCTCAACACCGCCTCGGCGCAGGACCTCACCCGGATCCTGCGTGACTACGGCGAGGAGAAGTTCGCCAGCAAGATCGCCCGCGAGGTCGTACGCCGTCGCGAGACGACGCCGTTCACGACGAGCGGCGAGCTGGTCGAGCTGCTCTACGCGACCATCCCGGCGCCGGCCCGGCGCACGGGCGGCCACCCGGCCAAGCGCACCTTCCAGGCGCTCCGGATGGCGGTCAACGACGAGCTCGACGTGCTGCGCCGCGCGATCCCGGAGGCGATCGAGGCCATCGGCGTCGGTGGGCGCGTGGTCGTGGAGTCCTACCACTCGCTCGAGGACCGCCTGGTCAAGCGCGCCTTCACCGAGGCCACCCGCCTCGACGTCCCGCCGGACCTGCCGTTCGTCCCCGACGGCGCCGAGCCGGCCCTGCGCCTGGTCACCCGCGGCGCCGAGCAGGCCGACGAGCACGAGATCGCCGAGAACCCCCGAGCAGCGTCCGTCCGGCTGCGTGCCGTCGAGCGCGTCCGCCCCGCAGCACCGTCCACGTCCCGCCTTCCCCAGGGAGTCCACCGATGAGCAGCCCCGCCCTGCAGACCAGGACCCGGGTCACCCGGATCGCCCAGGAGGCCGTCGACAAGGCGCGCCTCTCCGTCGTCCCCCGGGTGCGCACCCGCGCCCCGCGCGTGCCGTTCGTGACCCTGGTCAGCCTGGTGCTGGTGGGCGGCATCGTCGGGCTGCTCCTGTTCAACACCTCGATGCAACAGGCGTCGTTCGCCGCGTCCTCCCTCGAGGGGGAGGCCGACACCCTGGCCGCGCGCGAGCAGACCCTCCGCATGGAGCTCGACCAGCTGCGCGACCCGCAGCGGGTGGCCGAGGCGGCCCAGCAGATGGGCATGGTCATCCCGCCCGCCCCGGTGTTCCTCGACCTCGAGACCGGGAGGACCAGCGGCGTCCGCACCCCGGCGACCCGCGAGAACGCGATCCGCCTCCAGGGGCCGGACCCGGTCAAGCCGAAGGTGCTCCAGCCCGACCCGACGGTCGTCGTCGTCCCGCCCACCACCGACACGACCACCGACACGACCACCGACACGACCACGGACCAGTCCGCGACGGCGGACGCCGCGGGCAACCAGAAGAACCAGAAGAACAAGAACCAGAACAAGCAGGGCAAGAACCGCAACCGGTGACGGCGCGGTCGCGCGGATCCGCGGCCCGACCCACCTAGATTCAGCGACAGGCGACCGCCGGGGACAGGCCCGGCGGGGCCAGGAGACGAGGAGACCAGTGCCGAGCACCCGCCCCAAGCGCGGCGCCTCCCGCGGCGCGCCGATGCTGCGCCTGCGAGCAGGGTTCGTCCTCATCGCGATCGTCCTGTCGTTCTTCGGCGCACGGCTCGTGCAGCTGCAGGGCGTGGACCCCCGCTCGTACGCCGCCATGGCCGCCGCCGAGGGCTCGGCGCGGGTGACGCTGCCGGCCGAGCGCGGCGACATCCTCGACCGCAACGGCGTCCCCCTCGCCGACTCGATCAAGGGCAAGATGGTCGTCGCCGACCCGACGCTGACCGCCGACGACGCACCCGAGATCGCCCGGATCCTCTCCGACAGCCTCTCCATCGACTACTTCAAGGCGCTCGGCGCGCTGAAGGGCCGCAAGGAGGGCAGCAAGTTCGAGTACGTCGCCCGCCGGGTGCCGAGCACGCTGGCCAGCGACACCCTCGCGGAGCTCGAGAACGCCGGCTTCACGGGCGTCTCGCTCGAGGACGACCCGATCCGCGACTACCCGGCCGGTGAGGTCGCGGCCAACCTGCTCGGCTACATGGGCACCGACGAGCCGCTCGGCGGGTTCGAGCGGACCTTCGACAAGCAGCTCGCGGGCGTCGACGGCGAGGCCACCTGGCAGTCGAACTCGAGCAAGGGCGTGCGGATCCCGCTGCGCGACAGCACGGTGAAGGCGGCCCAGAACGGCAAGCCGCTGACGACGACCATCGACCGCGACCTCCAGTGGTTCGTCCAGAAGGTGCTCGCGCAGTCGGTCGAGCAGTACCAGGCCGCGAGCGGCGCCGCCGTGGTGCTGGACACCCGCACCGGTGAGACCCTCGCGCTGGCCGACTACCCGACCTTCGACGCCAACGAGCCGGGCGAGGCGAACGAGGACGACCTCGGCTCGCGTGCCATGAACGACACCTACGAGCCGGGCTCGGTGGAGAAGGTGCTCACCGCCTCGTCCCTCATCGACGCCGGCAAGGCCTTCCCCCGCCAGAAGTTCAAGGTGCCCGGCAGCCTGGCCCGCCAGGACCGCGTCATCGGCGACTGGTTCGACCACGGCGACATCCGGCTGACGCTGGCCGGGATCATCGCGAAGTCGTCCAACATCGGCACCGTGCTGGCGGCCGACGCGTTCTCGCCGGTGCAGCTCGTCACCTACCTCAAGCAGTTCGGCCTCGGCCAGCGCACCAACATCGGCGTGCGCGGCGAGTCGCCCGGGCTGCTCACGGCCGGGGAGGCGATGACCTCGCAGACCAAGGACCGCGTCGCCTTCGGCCAGTCGCTGTCGGTCAACGTGATGCAGATGGCTGCCGCGGTCAACACCGTCGCCAACGGCGGCATCCGCGTCTCGCCGAGCATCATCTCCGGCTCCGCCGTCACCGACGACGGGGTCACCGTCGGCACCGACACCGCCACCCGCAGCCGCGTCATCAGCAAGAAGGCCGCCACGGCGACCGCCAAGATGATGGAGAAGGTGGTCGACCCCGAGGACGGCGTCGCCCCCGGCGCCCAGGTGCCCGGCTACCTCGTGGCGGGCAAGACCGGCACCGCGCAGCGCGTGGTCGACGGGGTCTACGACGGCAGCACCTCGGTGTCCTTCGGCGGGTTCGCCCCGGCCGACGACCCGCGCTTCACCGTCTACGTCGTGATCCACGCCCCGAAGGTCGAGGGCGGCGGCGGCTCGATCACGGGACCGGTCTTCGCGCGGATCATGGGCTACGTCCTGGGCCGCTACGGCGTCGCTCCGACCGGCGGCAAGCCGTCGCGTCTTCCCGTCGAGTGGTGAGTCGATACCCTCGGTCGGTGGACCAGGCAGTGAGCGCGACCCGGCCGCGGCAGGCCCCGTCGACCTCCGCAGCCGACCTCGCCGACTGGCTGGGCGGCCTCGCCGACGTGTCCGTCCACGGCGACCTGCCCTACGCCGTCTCCGGGATCTCGCTGAGCACGGCACGCATCCACCCCGGTGACCTGTACGCCGCCCTGCCGGGCGCGCGTGCCCACGGTGCCGACTACGCCGGCCAGGCGCTCGACGCCGGCGCCGTCGTGGTGCTGACCGACCCGACCGGGCTCGACCGGCTGCCGCCCGGGACACCCGTGATCGTCGTGCCGGAGCCGCGCCGCGTGCTCGGCCGGCTGGCCGCCCACGTCTACCGCGACCCGGCCACCGACCTGCGCGTCATCGGCGTCACCGGCACCCAGGGCAAGACCACCACGACCCGGATCCTCGAGCAGGGCCTGACCGCCTCCGGCGTCACCTCGGCGGTGATCGGCACGGTGGGCACCCGCATCGCCGGTGAGGACGTGAAGACGCAGCTCACCACTCCCGAGGCGCCCGACCTGCACGGGCTCTTCGCCGTGATGCGCGAGCGCGGCGTCGACACCTGCGCGATGGAGGTCTCCAGCCACGCGCTCGTGCTCGGCCGGGTCGACGGCGTGGTCTTCGACGTGGCCACCTTCCTCAACCTCGGGCGCGACCACCTCGACTTCCATCACGACCTCGACGACTACTTCTCGGCCAAGGCGAGCCTGTTCACCCCCGAGCGCGCGGGGGTCGGCCTGACCAACCTCGACGACGAGTTCGGCCGCCGGCTCCTCGACGTCGCCACGATCCCGATGTCGACGTACTCCGTCCGCGACCCCGGCGCCGACTGGCGCGCGAGCGACGTCGTGCTCTCGCCGAGCGGCGCGACCTTCACCGTGACCGGGCCCGGCGTCGAGGTCGCGGCCGCGGTCCACCTCCCCGGGGAGTTCAACGTCTCCAACACCCTCGCCGCCATCGCCTCGGCCGCGCTCGCCGGGCTCGACCCGCACCAGGTCGCCGACGGCATCGCGCGCGTCGGCGGCGTACCCGGTCGTCTCGAGCAGGTCGACCGCGGCCAGGACTTCTCCGTCGTCGTCGACTACGCCCACAAGCCCGACGCCCTCGAGGCCGTCCTCGCGACGCTGCGCCCCCTCACCGACGGCCAGCTCGTCGTCGTCGTCGGAGCGGGCGGCGACCGCGACACCCTCAAGCGCCCGGTGATGGGGGAGATCGCGGCCCGGCTCGCGGACGTCGTCGTCGTCACCGACGACAACCCGCGCACGGAGGACCCCGCGTCGATCCGCGCCGCCGTCCTCGCGGGGGCGCAGGGCGCCGCGGAGGTGCTCGAGGTGGGCGACCGGCGGCTCGCGATCCGTGAGGCCGTACGACGAGCGCGCACCGGCGACGTCGTGCTGATCGCCGGCAAGGGTCACGAGACCGGCCAGACGGTCGGCGACGTCGTGCACCCCTTCGACGACCGGGTGGTGGCAGCGGAGGAGATCGGTGCCGCGACCGGCGCCCGGGCCGAGGGGAGCACGTCGTGATCGAGATGACGCTGGCCGAGATCGCCGACGTCGTCGGGGGAGTGGCCCACGGCGACGCCACCGTCACCGGCGGCGCGTTCCTCGACACGCGCACCCCGGAGGCCGGCGGGCTCTTCGTCGCGATCTCCGGCGAGCGGGTCGACGGTCACGACTTCGCCGCCGCCGCCGGTGAGGCCGGCGCCGTCGCGGTCCTGGGCAGTCGCACCACCGAGCTGCCCACGGTCGTGGTCGACGACGTGACCGGCGCGCTCGGTCGGCTCGCGCGCCACGTGGTCGACGCGCTCCCCGACGTCACCGTGCTCGCCATGACCGGCTCCCAGGGCAAGACCGGGACCAAGGACTACCTCGCCCACCTGCTGGGGGAGGCCGCGCCGACCGTGGCCACCCGGGGCAACTTCAACAACGAGCTCGGCGTGCCCCTGACCGTGCTGCGTGCCACGCCCGAGACCCGCTACCTCGTCGTCGAGATGGGCGCCCGCGGCGTCGGGCACATCGCCGAGCTCTGCGCGATCGCCCCGCCCCGCGTCGCGGCCGTGCTCAACGTCGGCACCGCGCACATCGGCGAGTTCGGCAGCCGCGAGGCCATCGCACGCGCCAAGGGCGAGATCGTCGAGGCGCTGCCGGCCGACGGGACGGCCGTGCTGAACGCCGACGACGACCTGGTCGCCGCCATGGCACCGCGCACCCGGGCCGCCGTCACCACCTTCGGCAGCACCTCGGGAGGTCCCACCGACGTCGTCGTCAGCGAGGTCACCACCGACGAGATCGGCCGGCAGTCCTTCGAGATCACCCATCGCGGTGCCGGCGCGACGGTGCACCTGGCCCAGATCGGTGCCTTCCAGTGGCGCAACGCCGCGGCCGCCGCGGCGATGGCGCTCGCCGCCGGGCTCGACCTCGACACGGTCGCCGACACCCTGGGCGACGTCGTGCCCGCGAGCCGCTGGCGGATGGAGGTCACCGAGCGCGCCGACGGCGTGGTGGTCATCAACGACGCCTACAACGCCAACCCCGAGTCCGTGCGGGCCGCCCTCGAGACCCTCGGCGGCATCGGCGCGCGCAGCGGCCGGCGCACCATCGCGGTGCTCGGCGAGATGCGCGAGCTCGGCGACGGATCCGCCGAGGCGCACCGCGGCGTCGGGGACTACGCCGCCCGGGTCGGGGTCGACGTGCTGGTGAGCGTCGGCGCCGGAGGGATCTCCGACGGCTTCGCCGCCGTCGAACAGTCGCAGGCAGGTGGGGGAGTGACCATCCCCACGGCGGGGCGTGGCGAAGCAGTCGAGTGGCTGCGGCAGAATGTCTCGGCTGCTGATGTCGTCCTGGTGAAGGCATCACGAGGGGCCGCACTGGAACTGATCGCCGACGACCTCCTCGCGGAGAGCGGCAACGAAGGGAGAAGCACCGGATGAGAGCCATCCTGTTCGGAGGAGGACTCTCCCTGCTGATCTCGCTGCTCGGCACGCGCTACGCGATCCGCTTCTTCACCCGCCAGGGGTTCGGGCAGCCGATCCGCGACGACGGTCCCACCTCGCACCACGTGAAGCGCGGGACGCCGACCATGGGCGGCGCGGTGATCATCATCGCGACGGTGGTCGGCTACTTCGCCGCCAAGGTGATCACCGGCTCGGCGCCGACGGCGTCCGCGCTGCTGCTGCTCTTCCTCCTCGTGGGGATCGGTGCGGTCGGGTTCCTCGACGACTTCCTCAAGGTGAGCCGCCAGCACAACCTCGGCCTGCGCAGCCGCGCCAAGATGATCGGGCAGACGGTGGTGGGGCTCGTCTTCGGCGTCCTCGCCCTGTCCCCGGTCCTGGAGGACGAGCGCGGCTGGCGCCCGGCGTCCAACCACATCTCCTTCATCCGCGACCACGAGGGCTTCGCGCTGCCGATGGTGCTCGCGATCCTGCTCATCTGGCTGATCGTCACCGGTGCGAGCAACGCGGTGAACCTCGCCGACGGGCTCGACGGACTGGCCGCCGGCTGCTCGATCCTCGTCTTCGCCGCCTACACGCTGGTCAACATCTGGCAGAACAGCCAGTCGTGCGCCCTCGAGGCCGGGCCCAAGTGCTACGAGGTGCGCGACCCGCTCGACCTCGCCGTGGTCGCGGCCGCGATCACCGGCGCCTGCTTCGGCTTCCTCTGGTGGAACGCCTCGCCCGCGCAGATCTACATGGGCGACACCGGCTCCCTCGCCCTCGGCGCGGCGATGGCCGGCTTCGCGATCATGACCCGCACCGAGCTGCTGCTGGTGATCATCGGCGGCCTCTTCGTGGCCATCACCGTCTCGGTGATCATCCAGGTGTCGGTCTTCAAGATCAGCCGCGCGAGCGGGCTCTTCCGGAGCATCTTCAAGGTGCAGCCGGGTCACCGGGTCTTCCGGATGACGCCGCTGCACCACCACTTCGAAATGATCGGCTGGGAGCAGGTCACCATCGTGATCCGCTTCTGGATCATCACCGGCCTCGCGGTCGCGACGGGCATCGGCATCTTCTACGCCGAGTGGGTCGCCGGCATCGGATGAGCGACCCCACCGACTCCCGCACCGACTCCCTCGGTCGCACGAGCGACTGGTCCGGCGTCCGCGTCGTCGTCGCCGGCTTCGGCGTCTCCGGCTTCGCCGCCGCCGACAACCTGCTCTTCCTCGGCGCCACGGTCACCGCGCTCGACGAGTCCTCCAGCGAGGAGAAGGCCGAGAAGGCCCAGCTCCTCGAGACCCTCGGTGCGACCGTCCGCCTCGAGCCGGGCGCGACCGCGGTCCTGCCCGACGAGGTCGACCTCGTCGTCACCTCTCCCGGCTGGAAGCCGACCGCACCGCTCCTCGCGCAGGCGAGCGAGCGTGGCGTCCCGGTGTGGGGCGAGGTGGAGCTCGCGTGGCGCCTGCGTGATCCCGTGACGGCGGCGCCGTGGCTCGCGGTGACCGGCACGAACGGCAAGACCACGACGGTCCAGATGCTCGAGTCGATCCTGCGCGCCGCCGGGCTGCGCGCCGTCGCGGTCGGCAACGTCGGCCTGCCGATCGTCGAGGCCGTGATGGACCCCGAGCCCTACGACGTGCTCGCGGTCGAGCTCTCCAGCTTCCAGCTGCACTACACGCACTCGATGTCCGCGGAGGCGGCCGCGGTGCTCAACCTCGCCGAGGACCACCTCGACTGGTACGACGGTCCCGACGGCATGCGCGACTACGCCGCCGACAAGGCCCGGATCTACGAGCGCGTCCAGCGCGCCTGCGTCTACAACCTGGCCGACCCCGCGACCCAGGAGATGGTCCGCGAGGCCGACGTCCTCGAGGGCGCGCGGGCGGTCGGCTTCACCCTCGGTACGCCGTCCTCGGGCGACGTCGGGCTGGTCGAGGACCTGCTCGTCGACCGTGCCTTCATCGAGGAACGCGCCTCCAGCGCCGCCGAGCTGTGCACGCTGGCCGACCTCGCCTCGCCGGCCCCGCACTTCGTGGCCAACGCACTGGCCGCCGCCGCGCTCGCGCGGGCCCACGGCGTGAGCCAGCAGGCCGTCCGCGACGGGCTGCGCGCCTTCCGGCCCGACGGGCACCGGATCGCGCACGTGGCCGAGGCCGACGGCGTCACGTGGGTCGACGACTCCAAGGCCACCAACCCGCACGCGGCACAGTCCTCGCTGGCCGCCTTCGAGCCGGTCGTCTGGGTCGCCGGCGGGCTCGCGAAGGGGGCGCGCTTCGACGACCTCGTGGTCGCCGTCCGCGACCGGCTACGCGGCGTCGTGCTGCTGGGGCGCGACCGGCAGGTCGTCGCCGACGCACTTTCGCGACACGCGCCCGATGTGCCGGTCATCGATGTGGGAGACGACCAGACTGGTGACCCCATGGAGCGGGTCGTCGACGCTGCCGCCGGGCTCGCCAGGTCCGGGGACACCGTGCTGCTGGCGCCGGGATGCGCGTCCATGGACATGTTCACCCACTACGGCGCCCGCGGCGACGCGTTCGCAGCGGCCGTCCACCGCAGGATCGCCCGCCAGACCTGAGCAGCGCCCGACCACGACCGAAGGGGACCGATGACCATCGTGAACCCCGGCGACACCCAGGTCGTCCCCGGCAGCGTGGTCGCCACGACACCCGAGGTCTCGGCCAAGGTCCGGGCACCGCTCGGCTCCGGGGTCGTCGCCGGCTGGCGCTCGGTGCGCGAGGCGCTCGACAAGCCGCTCGCCTCCTACTACCTGCTCCTCGGGGCGTCCGCCCTGCTGCTGACCATCGGCCTGATCATGGTGCTGAGCGCCTCGAGCGTCCGCTCCTACGTCAGCACCGGCGACTCCTACGCCGTCGTGAAGCGCCAGCTGCTGTGGGTCGTGATCGGCCTGCCGTGCGCATGGGTCGCCTCGCGGCTGCCGATCAGGCACATCCGGCGCCTGGCCTACCCCGGCTTCCTCTTCGCGCTCGTCCTGCTGGCGCTCGTCGCGCGCTTCGGCGTGCTCATCAACGGCAACAAGAACTGGCTGGCGATCGGCCCGTTCACCATGCAGCCCGCCGAGGTCGCCAAGCTCGCCATCGTGCTGTGGGCGGCCAACATCTACGCCCACAAGGAGCGCCGGTTGCGCGAGCTCCACCACCTGCTGGTGCCGGTCGTGCCGGGACTCTTCGCCGTCATCGGCCTCGTCCTCGTCGGTCGTGACCTCGGCACCGCGCTGGTCCTCGTCGCGATCCTGCTCGGCATGCTCTGGGTCGTCGGGGCCCCGCTGCGGCTCTTCGTGCTGAGCCTGTCGATCCTCGGCGCCGGCGCCCTGGCGCTCGCCGCGACCAACGCGGAGCGGCTCAAGCGCATCACCAACTTCACCGACCCGTTCAAGGACTTCACCGACGCGGGCTGGCAGCCGGCCCACGGCCTCTACGCGCTCTCGAGCGGCGGCTGGTTCGGCCAGGGAATCGGGGCCTCCACCCAGAAGTGGGGCGACCTGCCCGAGGCCCACACCGACTTCATCTTCGCCGTGCTCGGCGAGGAGCTGGGCCTAGTCGGCACGCTCCTGGTCATCGGCCTGTTCTTCACCATCGCCTACGCCGCCATCCGGGTCGCCCTCAGCACGGAGGACCCCTTCGTCCGCTACACCACCTTCGGCATCGTGGTCTGGATCCTCGGGCAGATGATCATCAACGTCGGCATGGTGCTCGCCGTCCTGCCCGTCATCGGCATCCCCCTGCCGATCGTGTCCTACGGCGGCTCCGCGCTGCTGCCCTCGCTGGTGGCGCTCGGCCTGGTCATCGGCTTCGCCCGGCGCGAGCCCGACGCCGCCGCAGCCCTGGCGGCACGGCGGCGCAACCGGTCCGCCGGGCTGTCCGCCTCCACCCGATAGCCCACTCGATAGATTCGGCCCCGATGCGCGTCCTTCTCGCCGGCGGCGGTTCCGCCGGCCACACCTCGCCCCTGCTCGCCACGGCCGACGCCCTGCGTCGCCTCGACCCGGCGACCGAGATCACCTGCCTCGGCACCCGTGAGGGGCTCGAGGCCCGGTTGATCCCCGAGGCGGGGCTCCCGCTCGAGGTCGTGCCCCGGGTGCCGCTGCCGCGCCGGCCCGGACCCGACCTGCTGCGTACGCCGACCCGGTTGCGCGCCGCCCGCTCCGCCGCCCTCGAGGTCGTCGACCGGGTGCGCCCCGACGTGGTCGTCGGCTTCGGCGGCTACGTCTCGGTCCCGGCCTACCTGGCCGCTCGCCGCCGCGGCCTGCCGATCGTGGTGCACGAGGGCAACGCGATCCCGGGCGTGGCCAACAAGCTCGGCGCGCGGATGACCACGCACGTCGCTACCAGCTTCCCCGACACCGCGCTGGCCCACGCCGTCCTCACCGGGCTGCCCGTCCGGCGGCTCATCTCCACCATGGACCGTTCGGCGCTGCGCGCGGAGGCGCTGGCCACCTTCGGGCTCCGCGACGACCTGCCGACGTTGATGGTGACCGGCGGGTCGCAGGGCGCCGCCCGGATCAACGCCGCCGTCTCCGGCGCCGCTTCCGCCCTGGCCGCCGCCGGCGTGCAGGTCCTCCACATCGTCGGACCACGGCACGAGCTCGACGTGCCGTCGGGCGAGGTGCCCTACGTCGTGCTCAACTTCGTCGACCGGATGGACCTGGCCTACGCCGCCGCCGACGCCGTCCTCTGCCGCTCCGGCAGCAACACGGTCACCGAGGTGTCCGGCGTCGGCCTGCCCGCGATCTACGTCCCGCTGCCGATCGGCAACGGCGAGCAGTCGCTCAACGCCCGGCCCGTGATCGACGCCGGCGGCGGACTGCTGGTCGCCGACGGGGCGCTGACGCCGGAGTGGGTCGAGGCCACGGTGCCGGGCCTGCTCACCGACGCCCGGAGGCTCTCCGAGATGGGCGCCGCCGCGCGGGGCGTCATCCCGCTCGACGCCGACGAGAAGCTCGCCCGGATGATCCTGGACGCCGGGCAGGAGGGCTCGGCATGAGGATCCCGGTGCCCGACGAGATCCTGCCCGCCGACCGGCTCGGCCGTGTCCACTGCGTGGGCATCGGTGGGGCCGGGATCTCCGCCATCGCGCGGATCATGGCGCAGCAGGGTGTCGAGGTCAGCGGCAGCGACGACCACGACACCCCGTTCCTGCCCGCCCTGCGCGAGCTCGGCGTGACCTGCCACCTCGGCTACGACGCCGACCACGTGGCCGCCGCGGACACGCTCGTCGTGACCACGGCCGCCAGCGAGGACAACCCCGAGGTGCTCGAGGCGCGGCGCCGTGGCCTGCGGATCCTGCCGCGCTCGGCCGGGCTGGCCGCGGTGATGGCCGGCTCACGTGTCCTCGCCGTGGCCGGCACGCACGGCAAGACGACGACCACCGGGCTGCTCACCTCGGCGCTGCTCGCGGCCGGCCGGGATCCGTCGTACGCCGTCGGGGGAGTGCTGAGCGCCACCGGCCGCAACGCCGACGCGGGCAGCGACGACCTCTTCGTCGCCGAGGCCGACGAGAGCGACGGCGCCTTCCTCCACTACCGCCCGCACGCCGCGATCGTCACGAACGTCGAGGCCGACCACCTCGACAACTGGGGCACGGAGGAGGCCTACCACCGCGCCTTCGAGGAGTTCGTCGACTCGATCGACCGCGACGGCTTCCTGGTCTGCGTCCTCGACGATCTCGGAGCCGCCGACCTCGCGCGGTTCGCCCGCGACTCCGGCCTCGACGTGGTGACGGTGGGGGAGTCCGCCGATGCGGACCTGCGGATCCACGACCTCGCGCTCGCCGGCTCCACGTCCACCTGCCGGGTCTCGCGCTCCGGCACCGACCTCGGCGAGGTGCGGCTGCGGATCCCCGGTCGCCACTACGTCCTCGACGCCGTCGCCGCACTGGCGACCGGCCTGCGGCTGGGCTGCGCGTTCGACGCCCTCGTCGACGGCCTCGGTGCGTTCACCGGCACCGGCCGCCGGATGGAGCTCAAGGGCGAGGTCGACGGCATCCGCGTCTACGACTCCTACGCGCACCACCCGGTGGAGATCCGCGGGGACCTCGAGGCCGCCCGCGCGCTCGCCGGCGAGGGCCGGGTCGTCGCGGCCTTCCAGCCGCACCTGGTCTCGCGCACCCGCATCTTCGGTGAGGCCATGGGCGTCGCCCTCGGCGCGGCCGACGAGGTGGTCGTGCTGGACGTCTACGTCGCCCGCGAGGATCCCGACCCCGCCGTGACCGGCCGCCTCGTCGCCGACGCCGTACCCCTCGCGCCGGAGCAGGTGGCCTACGTCGGCGGGCTGCCCGCCGCGGCCCGCGAGCTCGCCGCCCGGGCGCGCCCGGGCGACCTCGTCATCACCCTCGGCGCCGGCGACATCACCACCGTCGGTCCGCAGGTGCTCGCGCTGCTCGGGAGCGCCTGAGTGGACCAGCGCACCGGAGAGGTCCGGACCGACCAGCCCGCACGGCCCGACGCGAAGCAGCAGCGCACCGAGAAGCGCACCCGCAGGCGCTTCGCCCGGCGCCAGTGGGCGCGACGCTGGCTGTCGCTGCGCTACGTCCTGGCCCTGGTGCTCGTCGTGGCCCTCATCGGCACGGCCGTCTACCTGGTGTTCTTCTCGACCGCGCTGCAGGTGAAGAAGGTCCAGGTCACCGGCAACTCGCTGGTCAGCGACGCGCGGGTCCGCGAGATCGCCGACGTCCCGCTCGGCGAGCAGCTCGCCCTCGTCGACCTGGCGCGCGCCTCGGCGCGGGTCGGCGCGCTGGCCGAGGTGAAGTCGGTCGACGTCACCCGCTCCTGGCCCGACGGCGTGCGCGTCGCGGTCGTCGAGCGCACACCTGTCGCGGTGGTCGAGCTCGCCGGTCGGCTGCGCGGGCTCGACGCCGACGGCGTCGTGTTCCGCGACTACAAGGCCGCGCCGAAGGGGATGCCGCGCATCCGGCCGGGCGCCGCGGCCGGCACCGACGCGCTGAAGGAGGCCGCGACCGTCGTCTCGGCACTGCCGAAGGACCTCGCCGCACGTGTCGACCACGTCGAGGTCGCCACGGTCGACCAGATCACCCTCGTCCTGCGCGACCAGCGCCAGGTGATGTGGGGGAGCGCGGAGGACTCCGCCACCAAGGCCGAGGTCCTCGACGGGCTGCTCGCCGCCGTCCAGGCGCAGGTGTACGACGTCAGCGTCCCCGGCAACCCGACCACCAGCGGCGGCTGAGCCGGAATTTCTTTGCCGACACGCGCGTGGTGGGCGTGTCCGGCGGCGTTTCGTGCTGCCCGGCTCCTAACCTCTAGCGAAAGGCGAGGTTGACATAACTATAACCCTCAGGTTCACCGTTAGGGTTCACGGTTGCCGAGGGCACCGGTCGATCGACCTCCTCACCCTTCCCCAGTACTCGCACCAGCCGTCCCAGAATCGAAAGGCCCCGAGCCGTGGCAGCAGCGCAGAACTACCTGGCGATCATCAAGGTCGTGGGCATCGGTGGTGGCGGCGTCAACGCCGTCAACCGGATGATCGAGGTCGGCCTCAAGGGCGTCGAGTTCATCGCGATCAACACCGACGCCCAGGCACTCCTCATGAGCGACGCCGACGTCAAGCTCGACATCGGCCGCGAGCTCACCCGCGGCCTCGGTGCCGGCGCCAACCCCGACGTCGGGGCCAAGGCCGCCGACGACCACGCCGACGAGATCGAAGAGGTCATCAAGGGCGCCGACATGGTGTTCGTGACGGCCGGCGAGGGCGGCGGCACCGGCACGGGCGGCGCGCCCGTCGTGGCCCGCATCGCCCGTTCGCTCGGTGCACTGACGATCGGTGTCGTCACCCGCCCGTTCGCCTTCGAGGGCCGCCGTCGCGCCAACTCCGCGGAGGAGGGCATCAGCCAGCTCCGCGAGGAGGTCGACACCCTCATCGTGATCCCCAACGACCGGCTGCTGTCGATCTCCGACCGCAACGTGTCGATCCTCGACGCCTTCAAGCAGGCCGACCAGGTGCTGCTCCAGGGCGTCTCGGGCATCACCGACCTCATCACCACGCCCGGCCTGATCAACCTCGACTTCGCCGACGTGAAGTCCGTGATGGCCAACGCCGGCTCGGCCCTGATGGGCATCGGCTCGGCCCGCGGCGAGGACCGCGCGGTCGCCGCCGCCGAGATGGCGGTCTCGAGCCCGCTGCTCGAGGCCAGCATCGAGGGCGCGCACGGCGTGCTGCTCTCGATCGCCGGTGGCTCCGACCTCGGCCTGTTCGAGATCAACGAGGCCGCCGCCCTGGTGTCGCAGTCCGCCCACGCCGAGGCCAACATCATCTTCGGCGCCACGATCGACGACGCCCTCGGCGACGAGGTCCGGGTCACCGTGATCGCGGCCGGCTTCGACGGCGGCATGCCCAAGCGCCGCTCCGACGGCAACGTGCTGGGTCGTACGACGCCGCCCGCGCAGACGCAGGAGCAGACCCGCGCCGCCGCCCAGCAGATCGCCACGAAGGCTCCCGAGCCCGCGGCGACCCCGGCTGCGCAGCCCAGCCAGTCCGCGCAGCCGATCACGCCGAGCGCACCGCGCCCGGCCCGCCAGGTGCAGTTCGACGACGACGACCTCGACGTTCCCGACTTCCTGAAGTGACGCTGCTCCACCACCGCGACCGGATCGAAGGCGACCTCGTGATCGAGGTCGCCTTCACCGACCTCTCCCTCAGCCTCGGCGACGCTGCCGGGGCCGAGGCGCGGGCCGAGGCGCTGCGCCAGGTCGCGGCTGCGACCGGCGCGGCTCCCGTGCTGATGCACCAGGTGCACGGCGCCGACGTGGACGTCGTCGACGACCCGCGGACCAGCGGCCGGGTGTCCTGCGACGCGATGGTCACGGCCCGCGCCGACGTGGCGCTCCTCGCGCGTGCCGCCGACTGCGTGCCGGTCCTCCTCGCCGACCCGGCCACGGGCTGGATCGCCGCGGTGCACGCGGGTCGACCCGGCCTGGCCGCGGGCGTCGTACCCGCCACGGTCGCTGAGCTGCGCGAGCAGGGTGCCGATCCGAGCATCGCGTGGATCGGCCCGCACGTCTGCGGGGCGTGCTACGAGGTCCCGGCGCAGATGCAGCAGGACGTGGCCGCACTGGTCCCGGAGTCGCGCTCGACCACCTCGTGGGGCACCCCCGCCCTCGACCTCGGTGCGGGCGTGCACGCCCAGCTGTCCGCTGCGGGCATCACCGACGTCCGTGTGGTCGACGTGTGCACGCGCGAGGACGCCTCCTGGCCCTCGCACCGCCGCGACGGCGCCGCGTCCACCCGGTTCGCCGGGGTCATCTGGAGCCACGCGTGACGAGTCGGGCGGACGAGCTCGCCGCCAACCTCGATGCCGTACGCCGTCGCATCGACGCCGCCTGCGCCGAGGCCGGGCGCGCGTCGGACGAGGTGCGCCTCGTCGTCGTGACGAAGTTCTTCCCCGCCTCCGACGTGCGCCTCCTGGCGGCCCTCGGGGTCACCGACGTGGGGGAGAACCGGCACCAGGAGGCCGAGGCCAAGTCCGCCGAGTGCGCCGACCTCGGCCTGCGGTGGCACTTCATCGGTGGGCTCCAGTCCAACAAGGCCGGCGCCGTGGCGTCGTACGCCGACGTGGTCGAGTCCGTCGACCGCGCCAAGCTGGTCGGCCCCCTGTCGCGCGGCGCCCACGGCCGCGGCCACGAGGTCGACGTCCTGCTCCAGGTCAGCCTCGACCCGCCCGGCGCCGACCACCGCGCCGGCGCCGACCCGGCCGGGCTGGACGAGCTCGCCGCCGCCGTCGAGGAGGCGGGCATGCTCCGGCTGCGCGGCCTGATGGCCGTCGCGCCCCTCGGCGAGGCTCCGGAGGCCGCCTTCGACCGGCTCGCCGACGTCCACGCGTCGTTCGTCTCCGACCACCCCGGAGCCACCGTGCTGTCCGCCGGGATGAGCGGCGACCTGGAGGCGGCGATCACGCGTGGTGCGACACACGTGCGTGTCGGCTCCGCGGTCCTCGGTCCGAGGCCTGCGGTCCAGTAATGTCCACAACAGTCAACAGGCGTCCCGTCCGGGGCGTCAGGTCTAGCAGAGGATCAGTCTCATGAGCGGCGCGATGCGCAAGATCGGCGAGTACCTCGGCCTGCTCGAGGACACCGGCCACTACGACGACTACGACGGCGACGCCGAGACCTCGACCCAGGAGGCTGTCGACCAGCGTCCGGTCCAGCGCGAGCGTCGCCCTGCCCCTGTGTCCGACCTTGCCGAGCGCCGCCGACCGGCCTCGGTCCAGACGGGAGTCGTGGCCGAGTTGAGCCGCATCACCACCCTTCACCCCCGCAACTACAACGAGGCGCGTCTCGTCGGTGAGAACTACCGCGACGGCACGCCCGTGATCATGAACCTGAGCGAGATGGACGACAACGACGCCAAGCGCCTCGTCGACTTCGCCGCCGGCCTGATCTTCGCCACCCGTGGGTCCATCGAGCGGGTGACCAACAAGGTCTTCCTGCTCTCCCCGCCCAACGTGGCGATCTCGGCCGAGGACAAGGAGCGGATGGCCGAGGACGGGTTCTTCAACCAGTCCTGACCAGTCGTCCCCGATACTGACACCGTGCTCGCCATCGGTCTGACGCTCTACTACATCCTCTTCTTCTTCATCGCGCTGCTCTGGATCCGGTTCATCGTGGACTGGGTCCAGGTCTTCGCGCGGCAGTGGGAGCCGAAGGGGCCGCTGCTCGTGGCGCTCGAGGGCGTCTACTCAGCCACCGACCCGCCGATCGTGGCCCTGCGCCGCGTGATCCCGCCGCTGCGGATCGGTCAGGTCGCCCTCGACCTGAGCTTCCTGCTGGTGATGGTGACAGCATGGCTGCTGCTCAACGTGGTGCGCACCATCTTCCAGCTCTGAACCATCCGTCACATGGGTCACTGTGCCCCGTGGCATTCCGGGCGCTATTGTCTTCTGACAGCAGAGCCACCGTTGTATTCGAAGAGTGAAAGTTTGGGTGAGGTCATGCCGCTGACGCCTGAGGACGTGAGCAACAAGCGTTTTACGCCTGTACGACTCCGTGAGGGTTACGACATGGGCGAGGTGGACCAGTTCCTCGACGAGGTCGAGGCCGAGCTCGCCCGCCTCACCAAGGAGAACGACGACCTCCGGTCCAAGCTGTCGGCCGCGCAGTCCGGTGGCTCCTCGACCCAGGCCTCCGCGCCCGTCTCGTTCGCCCCCGTCACCCCGGAGCCCGAGCCGGAGCCCGAGCCCGAGCCGGAGCCCGAGCCGGTCGCAGCCGCCCCGGCCCCCGTGGCCGCCGCCGCGCCGGCGCCCGTGGAGACCGTCCGTGTCTCGACCGTGGCCGACGCGTCCAACGCCGCTGCCCGCCTGCTCGAGATCGCGACCCGCAACGCCGACGAGCTCGTCGAGGACGCCAAGAACGAGGCCGACCGCATCGTCGGCGCCGCACGCACCAAGGCCGAGCGCCTCGAGGGCGAGTCGAAGACGAAGGCCGACCGCATGGAGGCCGACGCCCGCCAGCGTTCGCAGATGCTCGACTCCGAGACCGCCGAGCGTCGCCAGCAGATGTTCGGGGACCTGGAGAAGGAGCGCGACAAGCTCAACGGCGACGTGGAGACGCTGCGCCAGTTCGAGCGCGAGTACCGCTCCCGCCTCAAGACCTACTTCACCCAGCAGCTCGAGTCGCTCTCCACGGGCGCCGAGAGCCAGGCTCCGGTGGACAGCGGCACCGCTCCGAAGCGGCTGCGCTCCGTCCTCGGCGACGACGAGGGCTGACACCTTCGAACAGGCCTGTGAAAAGCGAGGACGACCGCCCTTCCGGGTGGTCGTTCTCGCATTTCGGCGTGGCTGTGTTGGCTCGCCCCCCGACAGCGGCTACTGTCCCTGCCACCGTGTGGTGTGAGCCACACCCACGCACCTTGGGGGTCCTCGGAGATGGCTGGCACAACCCGCAAGTCCCTGGCTGGTACGGCGGCTGCCGCCGCGCGTCGGGTGATCGGTCGCCCGGCCGCCTCGACCTCCGCCTCGACCTCCGCGTCGTCGAAGAAGGCGGCGGCGAAGAAGGCCGAGAAGAAGGCCCCCGCGAAGAAGGCCGCTCCCGCGAAGAAGGCCGCTCCCGCGAAGAAGGCCGCTCCCGCGAAGAAGGCCGCGGCTCCCGCGAAGGCTCCTGCCAAGAAGGCCGCCCCCGCGAAGAAGGCCGCGCCCGCCGCGAAGGCTCCTGCCAAGAAGGCCGCCCCCGCGAAGAAGGCCGCGCCCGCCGCGAAGGCTCCCGCCAAGAAGGCCGCCCCCGCGAAGAAGGCCGCGCCGGCCGCGAAGGCTCCTGCCAAGAAGGCGGCTCCCGCGAAGAAGGCTCCGGCGAAGAAGGCCCCCCCGGCGAAGAAGGCGGCGCCCGCTGCGAAGGCCCCGGCGAAGAAGGCCGCCCCGGCGAAGAAGACGCCGGCTGAGAAGACCCCTGCTGCCGGGAAGAAGGCGGCGGCGAAGAAGGTTGGAGCGGCCAGCAAGACTGTTGCCACCCAGACCGCGACTACCCAGAAGGCAGCTCCCGTGACGAAGGCCGCCCCCGCGCCCGAGAAGTCGGCCGCACCCAAGAAGGTCCGCAAGGCGACCCCCAGCACGCTCGTCGTGCTCGAGGGTGAGGAGCCCTGGAGCAGGGCCGAGCTCAACGAGGTCGTCAAGGAGCTCAAGGAGCACCAGGACCGGCTCACCGTGATTGTCAACCAGGCCGAGGAGGAGCTCTCCGGCCTGATGCGCGACGCCGGTGACGGCGCCGGCCAGGACCAGGCCGACGTCGGCGCGACGAGCTTCGAGCGCGACCACGAGTTCACCGTGCTGGCCAAGGAGCGCGAGACGCTGGCCGAGATCGAGCGGGCGCTGGCCCACATCGACGACGGCTCCTACGGCGTCTGCGACTCGTGCGGCAACCCCATCGGCAAGAATCGGTTGATGGCGCGGCCCCATGCCACACTGTGCCTGTCATGCAAGCAGCGCGAGGAGCGTCGCTGAACCCCAGCGACCAGGCCGATCCGGAGCGGGTCCGTCGACGCATCGACGCCCGCCTCGTCTTCGCTGCAGTGGCCCTCGTGGCCTACGCCGCGGACCTCGGCACCAAGCAGTGGGCGCTGTCGGCGCTCACCGACGGTGACGTGCCCCTGATCGGTGACTGGTTCACGCTGCACCTGACCTTCAACCCGGGCGCGGCGTTCAGCACGGGCACCGGCTTCACGATCGTCTTCACCTGCCTGGCGATGGTCGCGGTGGTCGTCGTGCTGTGGTTGAGCCGGCGTCTCGGCAGCACGGGCTGGGCCCTCGGCCTGGGTGTGCTCCTCGGCGGCGTCAGCGGCAACCTCACCGACCGGATCTTCCGTGAGCCCGAGCCGTTCCACGGGCACGTGGTCGACTTCCTGATGCTCCCGAGCTGGCCGGTGTTCAACATCGCCGACGTGTGCATCAACATCGCCGCCGGCGTGATCATCCTCCAGACGTTCCGCGGCATCCGGATCGACGGCACGCGGGAGTCCCACCCGGCCGCCGACGGCGTGCGCGAGCAGGATCCCGGGGCGGCGTGACCTCCCACACCGAGCAGCGCACGGTCTTCGTCCCCGACGGCCTCGCCGGGGAGCGGGTGGACGCCGCGATGGCGCGGATGTTCGGCCTGTCCCGCACGAAGGCGGCCGACCTGATCTCCCAGGGCCTGGTGCAGGTCGACGGGGAGGCAGCCGGCAAGAGCGACCGTGTCGACGCGGGCGCCATGCTCGACGTCACGATCCCTGCCGAGCGTGACCCCCTCGAGGTGAAGCCCGAGCTCGTCGAGGGCATCCGGATCATCCACGACGACGACGCCATCGTGGTGATCGACAAGCCCGTGGGAGTCGCCGTCCACCCCTCGCCGGGGTGGCGCGGCCCGACCGTCGTCGGGCACCTCGCCGGCGCGGGCTTCCGGATCTCCACCTCCGGGGCCAAGGAGCGCGAGGGCATCGTCCAGCGCCTCGACGTCGGCACCTCCGGCGTGATGGTGATCGCGAAGTCCGAGCACGCCTACTCGGTGCTGAAGAACGCCTTCCGCCACCGCACGGTCGACAAGACCTACCACGCGCTCGTCCAGGGCCACCCCGACCCGCTCGCGGGCACGGTCGACGCCCCGATCGGTCGCCACCCCCACCACGACTACAAGTTCGCGGTGATGGCCGACGGCCGCCACAGCGTGACCCACTACGAGACGCTCGAGGCGCACCGCTTCGCCAGCCTGCTCGAGATCCACCTCGAGACCGGACGCACCCACCAGATCCGCGTGCACATGAGCGCGCTCAAGCACCCCTGCGTCGGCGACCTGACCTACGGGGCCGACCCGACGCTCGCGAAGCGGGTCGGCCTCGAGCGGCAGTGGCTGCACGCGATGCGGCTCGGCTTCGAGCACCCCGAGACCGGCGACCACGTCATCTACGAGTCCTCCTACCCCGACGACCTCGCCCACGCGCTCGAGGTCATCCGCGACGCCCACTGACGGGACGCGTGGTGACCATGGACCTGTCGCTCCGGCCGGCGACGGCAGCGGACCTGCCGGCCGTCGCGGAGGTGCACCTCGCCTCGCGCGCCGGCGCGGGCGAGGCGTTCCCACCCGACGTGCACAGCGCCGACGAGGCGCGCGCATGGGTCGCCGGCTGGGACCTGGCGTCGTACGACGTCCACGTGGCCGAGCTGGGGGGTCGGGTCGTCGGCTACACCCGGGCCACGCCCACCTGGCTCGACGACCTCTACGTGCTGCCCGACGCGCAGGGGAGCGGGGTCGGCACCGCCCTGCTGCTGCGGATCCTCGCCGAGCACCCGCACGGGGTCGGGCTCTGGGTGTTCGAGTCCAACGTCCCGGCTCGGGAGTTCTACGCGCGCCACGGCTTCCTCGCACTGGAGCGCACCGACGGCTCGGCCAACGACGAGAAGGCTCCCGACATCAAGCTGGTCTGGCCGGGCCGTGCTCCGCTCGCCTTCCTGCGCTCGATGATCGACGAGGTCGACCTCGTCCTGGGTGACGTGCTCGCCCGCCGGACCGCGCTCACCCGCGTCGTCCAGGGGATCAAGCCGACCACCGAGCGCGATCCTGCCCGCGAGGCCGAGATCGCCCGTCGCGTCGCGGACGTGGTGCCCGAGCTCGGCGTCGAGCGGGTCGCCCGCATCGTCGACCTGATCATCGCCGAGTCCATCGCCGCGGCGACCGACACCGCAGCACCCGGCCGCTAGGTCAGGCGCTCGCAGGCGCAGGATGGCCCCATGCTGCTGCACGGCGACCTGATCGACGAGTACCGCGACTTCGCCACCTACGCCGCGGGCGACTCGCCCTGCTTCGAGGAGTGGGCGCTCGGTGTGATCGAGGACGAGCAGGTGCTGGCGTGGCTGGCCACGCTGCCGCCGATCAAGCGCCAGCCCAACCTCGTCTTCGCCGCGGCGCGCTGGCACGGCGCGCCCGCGCCCGGGTCGTACGCCGGCCTGCGACGGGTGCTGGTCGAGCAGGAGCTCGCCGTCAGGGCGACGGTCATGGCCCGCGCGACCCAGACCAACGAGGTCGGCCGGCTGGCCACCCTGACGCCGGTGCTGGGGCTGCTGGAGGGTCCGCTCGCGCTGGTGGAGGTCGGGGCGAGCGCCGGACTGTGCCTCTACCCGGACCGCTACGACTACGACTGGCCGCCGGTCGGAGCGCTGCGGGGGAGCGGCGGCCGGCTCCTCACCGCCACGGCCACCGGGCCGGTGCCGGTCCCGGTCGCACACCCGGAGGTCGCCTGGCGCGCTGGCGTCGACCTCAACCCGCTCGACGTGGGCGACGCCGACGCGATGGCCTGGCTGGAGAACCTGGTGTGGCCCGAGCAGGACGAGCGCCGCGACCGGCTGCGCGCCGCGGTCGAGGTGGCCCGGCGCGAGCCGCCGTCGCTGCGGCGAGGTGACCTGTTCGACCACGTGGTCGACCTCGTCGACGAGGCGGCCGCCCACGGCACGCCAGTGGTCCTCCACTCGGCCGTGATCGCCTACCTCGAGCCGGCCGACCGCGAGCGCTTTCACGACCTGATGACGGGCCTGGTGGCCGACGCGAGGTGCCGGTGGATCAGCAACGAGGGCAGGCGGGTGCTGCCGCGCGTGACGGGCGCCCTGGAGGTCCCCTCGGGTCGCTTCGTGACCGCGCTCGACGGCGTACCCGTCGCCTGGAGCCACGGACACGGCCACGCCCTCGACTGGCTGGAGCGGTGACGGCGAGGACGACCGTGTCTTGTCGGTGGGGCCCGGCACACTGACGTAGGCTGGTTGCTCTTCCCACCTTCCCCGGCTGATCAGCCAGCAGCCCCGCCAGAGATGGCACCGTCAGCGACCCACGAAAGGCGCGGAAGTCTCCTCCATGTCGGCCGGTTCCACAGACAACTTCGTGCACCTCCACGTGCACACGGAATACTCCATGCTCGACGGGGCCTCGCTCCTCGACGGCCTCTTCACCCGCACCAGCGAGCTCGGCATGCCGGCGATCGCGATGACCGACCACGGCAACCTGCACGGGGCCTACGACTTCTACAGCAAGGCCAAGCGCCACGGTGTGAAGCCGATCATCGGCATCGAGGCCTACCTCACGCCCGGGACCGCGCGCGGCGAGCGCCGGCGGATCCGGTGGGGCAAGGGCGACCTCGCCGAGGAGGGCGGCAAGGACGTCGCCGGTGGTGGCGCCTACACCCACATGACGATGTGGGCCGAGACCACCGAGGGCATGCACAACCTCTTCCGCCTGGCGAGCCTGGCCAGCCTCGAGGGCTACTACTACAAACCCCGCATGGACCGTGAGCTGCTCCAGCAGTACTCCAAGGGCATCATCGCGAGCACCGGGTGCCTCTCGGGCGAGATCCAGACCCGGCTGACGCTGGGCCAGTACGACGAGGCGCTCCGGGCCGCGGGCGAGTTCCAGGACATCTTCGGCAAGGACAACTTCTTCCTCGAGCTGATGGACCACGGCATCGCCGCCGAGCGGGCCACCCGGGAGGACCTGGTCAAGATTGCCAGGACGCTGGGCCTGCCGACCATCGTCACCAACGACACCCACTACACCAACCCCGAGGACGCCGACGGCCAGGACGCCCTCATCTGCGTCGCGTCGGGCAAGCGGCTCTCCGACACCAACCGGCTCAAGTTCGACGGCGGTGGCTACTACATCAAGTCGGCCGCCGAGATGCGTGAGCTCTGGTCGGAGTTCCCCGACGGCTGCGACAACACCCTCGCCATCGCCGAGCGGTGCAACGTCGAGTTCACCGAGTCCACCGGCGGCTACATGGCCCGCGCCGACGTGCCGGCGGGCGAGACCGAGGAGAGCTGGTTCCGCAAGGAGGTGTGGCGCGGCATCGAGGCCCGCTACCCCGGCGAGCGCACGACCCAGGAGGTCCGCGACCGCGTCGACCTCGAGCTCGGCGTCATCTCGCAGAAGGGCTACTGCGGCTACTACCTCGTCGTCGCCGACTTCATCCAGTGGTCCAAGCGCAACGGCATTCGCGTCGGCCCCGGACGAGGGTCGGGCGCGGGCTCGATCGCCGCCTACGCGCTGAGCATCACCGACCTGTGCCCGCTGGAGCACGGCCTGTTCTTCGAGCGCTTCCTCAACCCCGAGCGCCCCTCCATGCCCGACTTCGACATCGACTTCGACGACGCCCGCCGCGGTGAAGTCATCAAGTACGTCACCGAGAAGTACGGCAGCGAGCGTGTGGCCCAGATCGCCACCTTCGGCCGGCTGAAGTCCAAGGCCGCGATCAAGGACGCCGCCCGCGTGCTCGACCACGGCTTCGCGATCTCCGACCGCATCACCAAGGCCCTGCCGCCCGACGTGATGGGCAAGGGCGTCGCCCTCAAGGACATCTTCAACGCCGACCACAAGCGCTACGGCGAGGGCGGCGAGTTCCGCGCGCTGCACGACGCCGAGGCCGACGTCCGCACGATCTTCAACACCGCCCTCGGCCTCGAGGGGCAGATCCGCAACTGGGGCGTGCACGCGGCCGGCGTGATCATGTCGAGCGCGCCGATCATCGACGTCGTCCCCATCATGGCGCGGCCGCAGGACGGCGCGATCATCACCCAGTTCGACTACCCGATGTGCGAGTCGCTCGGGCTGGTCAAGATGGACTTCCTGGGCCTGTCCAACCTCCGGATCCTCGAGGACGCGCTGTCCAACATCAAGGTCAACCGCGACCTCGACGTGGTGCTCGAGGACCTGCCGTTCGACGACCGGCCCACCTACGAGCTGATGGGCCGCGGCGACACGCTGGGCGTCTTCCAGCTCGACGGCTCGGGCATGCGCTCGCTGCTGCGCTCGATGCAGCCCGACGTGTTCGCCGACATCACGGCCGTCTCGGCGCTCTACCGTCCCGGCCCGATGGGTGCCGACTCCCACAACAAGTACGCCCGCCGCAAGAACGGCCGCGAGCCGATCGAGCCGATCCACCCGGCGCTGGCCGAGGCGCTCGAGCCGGTGCTGGGCGAGACCTACGGCCTGATCGTCTACCAGGAGCAGGTGATGGCGATCGCCCAGGTCCTGGCCGGCTTCACCCTGGGCGCCGCCGACAACCTCCGCCGCGCGATGGGCAAGAAGAAGAAGGAGGAGCTCGACAAGCAGTACGCCGGCTTCCAGGCCGGCATGCTGGAGCGGGGCTTCCCGCAGGTCGCGATCGACAAGCTGTGGGAGATCCTCCTCCCGTTCTCCGACTACGCCTTCAACAAGTCCCACTCGGCGGCCTACGGCGTCATCACCTACTGGACCGCCTACCTCAAGGCCAACTACCCGACCGAGTACATGGCCGCGCTCCTCACCTCGGTGAAGGACGACAAGGACAAGATGGCGATCTACCTCAACGAGTGCCGCCGGATGAAGATCCAGGTCCTCCCGCCCGACGTCAACGAGTCCCACGCCGACTTCACGCCCGTCGGCCACGACATCCGCTTCGGCCTCACCGCCGTGCGCAACGTCGGGCACAACGTGGTGGCCGGGATCGCCGCCGCGCGCGAGGAGAAGGGCCGCTACGCCGACTTCAACGACTTCATGGAGAAAGTCCCCGCGCTGGTCTGCAACAAGCGCGTCGTGGAGTCGCTCATCAAGGCGGGCGCCTTCGACGACATGAAGCACAAGCGGCGCGCGCTGGTGGCGGTCCACGAGACCGCGGTCGACCAGTTCGTCGACCTCAAGAAGAACGAGGCGATCGGCCAGGACTCCCTGTTCGGCGGGCTCAGCGAGGACGACGGCGGCTTCGGGGTGAGCGTCACCATCCCCGACATCGACGACTGGGACAAGATGACCCTGCTGAGCCACGAGCGGGAGATGCTCGGGCTCTACGTCTCCGACCACCCGCTCCTCGGCCTCGAGCACGTCCTCTCCCAGGGCACCGACTGCACCATCGGCCAGCTGATGCTCGACGAGGACCGGCCGCACGGCTCGACCCTCACGGTGAGCGGGCTCATCACGTCGGTCGCCCGGCGCATCACCAAGCGCGGCGACCCGTGGGCCACGATCACGCTCGAGGACCTCGACGGCGCCATCGACGTGCTGCTCTTCCCGAGCTCGTACTCGCTCGCCTCGACGCTGCTCGTCGAGGACAACATCGTGCGGATCAAGGGCCAGCTCTCGCGCGACAAGGACCAGCCCGAGCTCCGCGCGCAGGAGGTCACCGCTCCGGACCTCACCCAGGGACCGACCGGTCCGGTCGTGATCAGCCTGCCGTCGACGCGCTGCACCCCACCGGTGGTGGCGCAGCTGCGCGACGTGCTCGGCACCCACCCCGGCATGACCGAGGTGCAGCTGCGCCTGCTCACCCGCAGCTCGACCAAGGTGCTCCGGCTCGACGACAACCTCCGGGTGAGCCCGAGCCCCGCCCTGTTCGCCGACCTCAAGCAGCTGCTGGGGCCGGGGTGCCTGGCCGGATGAGCGCCCTGCGCCGGATCGGTCTCGTGTCCGCGCTGTTCCTCGTGGCCGGCGCGGCCGCAGGCGTGCTCTGGGAGTGGCTCTGGGACCCGACGACGGGCGTGACCTACCAGGGCCAGTGGTACCTCGAGCCCGCCGGACCCGACCAGTCGTTCAGCAGCATCGCGCTCTTCGTCGTGATCGCGGTCCCGCTCGGGATCGTCCTCGGCGTGCTGAGCGGGATCTGGCGCGACCAGGAGGTCGTCACCACCGTGACGGTGCTGGTCGCGGCGGTGGGCGCGGGCCTGCTGATGTACGCCGTCGGCCACGCGCTCGGACCGCCTGATCCGCAGGTGCTGGCCGCCGCCAAGCCCGACTACACGACCCTGCCGGGCGACCTCGTCCTGACCGCTCCGGACGCCGACCGGGTCGCCTGGCACTCCAGCGCGCTCGTCGCCCTCCCGGCCGGTGCGATGGCTGGTCTGGTCGCCACCTATCTCTTGGGGAAGCAGGGGTTGACCCGCCGTTCGCGTGGGTAGGCTGACCCCCGACCAGACGGGGTGGTCCCGACCTTCTTCGGGGCGCGTGTGACGGTGGGGGAGTAGATCGAGATGAGCACGACGCCGGGTGGACCCAACGGTCCGGAGTTCAGTCCCGAGTCCAGCGGTCCGGGCAGCACCCCGGAATACCTGGACAGCTCGGGACCGGCCATGGCCGCTCCGGGCAACGACAACAAGAAGCGTCTCGTCGCGCTCGGCGCCCTCGTCGTCGGCGGTGCCGTCGTCGCAGGTGGGGCGTGGGCCGCGACCAGCTTCTTCTCGACCGGTGCCCAGCCCGCCGAGGCACTGCCCGCCTCGACGATCGCCTACGCCAGCGTCGACCTCGACCCGGCCGGTGGCCAGAAGATCGAGGCCATCAAGACGCTCCGCAAGTTCCCGGCCTTCACCGACGAGGTCAACCTCGACACCGACGACGACCTGCGTGAGCGCCTCTTCGAGGAGATCACCAAGTCCGGCGAGTGCGAGGGCCTCGACTACGCCGACGACGTCAAGCCGTGGCTCGGCTCTCGCGCGGCGATGGCCGCCGTCGACCTCGGCGAGGACCAGCCGGCCGCGGTCGGGGTGGTCCAGGTCAGCGACGCCGGCAAGGCCGAGGAGGGCATGGCCACCCTGGTCGAGACCTGCGGCGGCAGCACCGACGGCGAGGCCGGCGGCTGGGTCGTCGACGGGGACTGGATGGTCGTCGCCGAGACCAAGGACATCGCGCAGCAGGTCGTCGACGCCACCGACGACGGCACGCTCGCCGCGGACTCCGCCTTCGGCGAGTGGACCGGCGAGGCCGGCGACGACGGCTTCATGTCGTTCTACGTCGCCAAGTCGGCCGCGAAGTACCTCGAGGACGCAGCCGGGATGGGCAACATGCTCGGGGTCCCGCTGGGCGACCCGCTGGCCATGACGGACGAGCCGGAGGCGCTGGGCTTCGACGAGGAGTGCTTCGCCGACGCCACCACGTCGGAGGAAATGGACGCCTGCTTCGAGACCTCGACCGAGGAGTCCCCGGCCGACGACTCCGCGTCGGGCACCGGCTCGGAGGAGATCCCGCCGGAGCTGCAGCAGATGATCAACGACTTCGACGGCGCGGCGGCGACGGTCCGCTTCGACGACGGCTCGGTCGAGGTCGAGTACGCCATGAGCAACTACCAGAAGGACCTGACGAAGTTCCTCACCAGCGAGGAGGGCGTCGACATGGTCTCCGACCTCCCCGAGGACACCATCGCCGCCTTCGGCTTCTCCCTCGGCGACGGCTGGGCCCAGGGCCTGCTCGACTACGTCAAGACCCTCGCGCCCGACGAGGCCGCCACGATCGACGACCAGCTCGCCCAGTTCGAGACCGAGACCGGCCTGTCGTTCCCCGAGGACGTCGAGACCCTCCTCGGTGAGGGCGTGACCGTCTCCGTCGGCAGCGGCATCGACCCCGACGCCATCGCCAACGGCGGACCGGAGGAGATCCCGGTCGGCATCAAGATCAAGGGCGACGCCGGCGACATCCAGGCCGTCCTCGACAAGATCAGCGCGATCGCGGGCCCGGAGGCCGAGCAGTACCTCCAGGTCACCGAGGGCGACGGCTACGCCGTGCTCGCCTTCAACGACGACTACCGCGGCACGCTCGAGAGCGACAGCGGCCTCGGCGGCAGCGACGTCTACTCGAAGGTCATCGACGGTGACGCCCAGACGGTGCTGTTCGTGAACTTCGACGCCGACGACGACTGGCTGGTCCGGCTCACCCAGGACGAGCCCGAGCTCAGCAAGAACCTCGAGCCGCTCTCGTCGTTCGGGGTCAGCGGCTGGGTGGACGGCGACGTCGTCCACGGCATGCTCAAGCTGACGACCGACTGACCCGACAGGACGGCCAGTCCTAGCGACCGATGGTGGCGGTCACCGCTGCGGTGATCGCCGCCAGGTCGCGCGGTGCGAGCTCGAGGTCGAAGCCGCGCCGCCCGCCCGAGACCAGGATCGTGTCGTGGTTGAGGGCGGAGGAGTCCAGGACGGTCGGGTGCGCGCGCTTCTGCCCGATCGGGGAGATGCCTCCCGCGACGTAGCCGGTCGCGCGCTCGGCGGCGGCGACCTCGGCCATCACGGCCTTGCTGCCGCCCAGCGCCCGGGCCAGCGCCTTGAGGTCCAGCTGCCCGGTGACCGGCACGATCCCGACGACGAGCCTGCCGCGCTGTCCTGAGCCCGTCGAGGGGTCGAGGGAGGCGAGCAGCGTCTTGAACACCCTCGCCGGGTCGGCGTCGAGGGCCTCGGCCGCCTCCAGCCCGTAGGACTCCGCGCGAGGGTCGTGCTCGTAGGCCCGCACCTCGAAGGCGATGCCGGCGGCGGTCAGCGCCACCGTGGCCGGCGTACCCCCCGCGGTCTTCGGCTTCTTCGCCATCAGTGGATCTAGTTCGGCGACCAGGCGGTGCGCGCCACCTGGGTGGCCGGCAGCGACGGGATGACGTTGATCGCCCGCAGCTCCTCGGTGAGCAGCCGGGTGACGAGCTCGAGCCGCTCGGTCGCGTCCTCGGCCTCGAGCAGCGACTGCCGCTCGGCCATCGGCAGCGGCGTCAGCGCCGACAGCGTCCACGCGAGGTAGTCGGGGTCGCGGGGGAGCGTGCCGCTGAACGGGTCGCCCTGGAGCTCGGTCATCGCAGCACGGAACGCGGTGAAGGTCGAGCGCGCGCGGTCGAGCACCTCGGTCGGTACGTCGACCTCCGGCTCGCCGAGCTTGGCGACCACGCCGTGGGGGAACTCCTCGCCGCGCTGCATCTCCTCGAGCATCATCCGCTCGCGGGCGACGGCGACGATGTCGAAGGTGCCGTCGTCGCGGCGGTCCACCTCGGTCAGCTGCAGGACGCAGCCGACGCGGTAGACCGACTGGGCGCCGTGGTCACCGACCTCGTAGCCCTCGCGGATGGCGACGGTGCCGAAGACGCGCTCGGCCGGGTCCTCGACGGTGAGCAGGTGCCGCACGAGCATGCGGTAGCGGTCCTCGAAGACGTGGAGCGGCACGCTCATGCCCGGGAACACCACGCTGTTCAGCGGGAACATCGGCAGCTGGTCGCTCACGCTTCGACCCTAGCCCGCACTGTCCACGTCACACCCGCGAGGCCGGGGCGACCCGCCGGGGAAACTAGGATCGGGGCATGTCCCTGATCCGCCGCATCGACCTGAGGGGCGCCGACCCGGCGTCCGTCGACTACCGCGCGAGCGTGCCCCGCGCCGAGTTCGACGTCGAGGCCGCCACGCATCAGGTGCAGCCGATCATCGACGCCGTACGAGCCCGCGGGGTCGAGGCCATCACCGAGCTGTCCGCGCGCTTCGACGGGGTCGACAGCGACGAGATCGCCGTGCCGCGCGAGGCGATCACGGCCGCGCTGGAGACGCTCGACCCGGCCGTCCGGGCAGGACTGGAGGAGTCGATCCGGCGTCTGCGGATCACCTCGGCCGCCGAGCTCGAGCACGACGTCACCACCGAGCTCGCCCCGGGCGCGGTCGTCACCCACCGCAAGGTGCCCATCGACCGCGTCGGCCTCTACGTCCCCGGCGGGCTCGCCCCGCTGGTGAGCAGCGTCGTGATGAACGTCGTGCCGGCCCAGGTGGCCGGTGTCCGCTCGATCGCGCTCTCCAGCCCGCCGCAGAAGAACAGCGGCGGCCTGCCCGAGCCGACGATCCTGGCCGCGTGCGCGCTGCTCGGCGTCGACGAGGTCTACGCCGTGGGCGGGGCGCAGGCCATCGCGATGTTCGCGCACGGCGCGGGTCCGTGCGAGCGGGTCGACCTCGTGACCGGCCCGGGCAACGTCTACGTCGCCGCCGCCAAGCGGCTGCTGCGCGGCGTCGTCGGCATCGACTCCGAGGCCGGCCCGACGGAGATCGCGATCCTCGCCGACGACAGTGCCGACGCGGCGTTCGTGGCGGCCGACCTGATCAGCCAGGCCGAGCACGACCCGATGGCGGGCTCGGTGCTCGTCACCGACTCGCTGGCCCTGGCCGACGCGGTCGAGGCCGAGCTCGACAAGCAGGTGTTCGCCACCCGGCACACCGAGCGGATCCGCACGGCCCTCGACGGGCGACAGTCCGGCATCGTCCTGGTCGACGACATGGACCAGGGCGTCGAGGTCGTCAACGCCTACGCCGCCGAGCACCTCGAGATCCACACGGCCGACGCGCAGGCCCACGCGGCCCGGATCCGCAACGCGGGTGCGGTGTTCATCGGGCCCTGGGCGCCCGTCTCCGTCGGTGACTACTGCGCCGGCTCCAACCACGTCCTGCCCACCGCAGGCTGTGCGTGCCACTCCAGCGGGCTGTCGGTGCGTGCCTTCACGCGGTCGATGCACGTCGTCGACTACTCGCAGGCCGCGCTCGCGGAGGTGGCCGACCACGTGGTCGCGCTCGCCGAGGCCGAGGACCTGCCGGGCCACGGCCAGGCCGTGACCGTCCGCTTCGACGCCTCCCGGACCGAGACGCGAGCCGAGCAGTGAGCGCCGCGTTCCCACCCCTGCGCGAGGAGCTGCAGGGGATCGAGCCCTACGGTGCACCGCAGCTCGACGTGCCCGTGCAGCTCAACGTCAACGAGAACCCCTACGGTCCCTCGCCGGAGGCGGCGGCCGACATCGCGCGGTCCGTGGGCGAGGCGGCGGTGACGCTCAACCGCTACCCCGACCGCGAGTTCTCCGAGCTGCGCACCGGGCTGGCGGCGTACCTCAACGGCGACGGCGGCGACGGCATCACGCCCGAGATGGTGTGGGCGGCCAACGGCTCCAACGAGGTGATGCTGCAGCTGCTCCAGGCCTTCGGCGGCCCCGGGCGCGTGGCGCTGTCGTTCGCGCCGACGTACTCGATGTACCCGGAGTACGCCCGCGACACCCTCACCGAGTGGGTGGCCGGTCACCGCGCGGAGGACTTCTCCCTCGACCTCGAGGCGGCGCGTGACCTGGTCCTCGAGCAGCAGCCGACCGTCGTGCTGCTGCCGAGCCCGAACAACCCGACCGGGACGGCGCTGCCGCCCGAGGCGGTCACGATGCTGTGCGAGGCCGCCGCGTCCTACGAGCCGGCCGGCATCGTCGTGGTCGACGAGGCCTACGTCGAGTTCCGGCGCACCGGTACGCCGAGCGCGCTGGAGCTGCTGCCCGTCCACCGCAACCTGGTGGTGACCCGCACGATGAGCAAGGCGTTCGCCCTGGCCGGTGCGCGACTGGGCTACCTCGCCGCCGACCCGGCGATCTGCGACGCGATCCGCGTGGTGCGGCTGCCCTACCACCTCTCGGCCGTCACGCAGGCGACCGCGCTGGCCGCCTTGCGGCACGCGCCCGAGCTGCTCGGCAAGGTCGAGGAGCTGCGGGTCGAGCGCGACGCGACGGTGGCGTGGCTGCGCGAGCAGGGGTTCGAGGTGGCCGACTCCGACGCCAACTTCGCCCTCTTCGGCCGCATCGCCGACCGGCACGCCGTGTGGCAGGGGCTGGTCGACCGCGGGGTGCTGATCCGCGAGACCGGACCCGACGGCTGGCTGCGCGTCTCGATCGGGACGGCCGAGGAGATGGCAGCATTCAGGCAGGCACTCCTGGAGACCATCGAGGAGACGGCCCGGGACACGCCCCAGGACAAGTTCGAGCAGAAGGACCTCGCATGAGCCGCACCGCGAAGATCGAGCGCACCACCAAGGAGTCGCAGGTCGTCGTCGAGGTCGACCTCGACGGGACCGGTCGGTCCGAGGTGTCGACCGGCGTGGGGTTCTACGACCACATGCTCGACGCGTTCGCCCGCCACTCGCTCGTCGACCTCGTCGTGCGGACCACGGGCGACACCCACATCGACGCGCACCACTCGGTCGAGGACACCGCGATCGTGCTCGGCCAGGCGCTGCGCGAGGCGCTGGGCGACAAGTCCGGCATCCGGCGCTTCGGCGACGCGACCGTGCCGCTCGACGAGGCCGTCGTGCAGGCTGTCGTCGACGTGTCCGGGCGCCCGTTCTGCGTCCACAGCGGCGAGCCCGAGGGCCAGCAGTACGTCGCCATCGGGGGCACCGGCGCGGCCTACATGGGCTCCCTCACCCGCCACGTCTTCGAGTCGATCTCGTTCCACGCCCACCTCGCGCTCCACGTGCGGGTGCTCGGCGGGCGCGACCCGCACCACGTCGTCGAGGCGCAGTACAAGGCGTTCGCGCGGGCGTTCCGCGACGCGGTCGCGTTCGACCCGCGCGAGACGGGTGTGCCGTCGACGAAGGGTGCTCTGTGAGCGAGCCCGCGAGCTCACCGTCGGACGCCGCACCCGCTGACGTCGTCGTCCTCGACTACGGCTCCGGCAACGTCCGCTCGGTCGTCCGCGCCGTCGAGCGCGCCGGGGCGTCGGTCACGCTGACCAGCGACTTCGACACCGCGCTGGGGGCCGACGGTCTCGTCGTGCCCGGAGTCGGGGCGTACGCCGCCTGCATGGCGGGGCTACGCGCGATCAAGGGCGAGCGGATCATCGGCCGTCGGCTGGCGGGTGGTCGACCCGTGCTCGGCATCTGCGTCGGCATGCAGATCCTCTTCGCCGGTGGCGTCGAGCACGGCGTCGAGACCGACGGTTGCGACGAGTGGCCGGGCCTGGTCACCCGGCTCGAGGCCGACGTCGTGCCGCACATGGGTTGGAACACCGTGGAGGCGCCCGGCGGCTCGCGGCTGTTCGCCGGCGCCGAGGACGAGCGGTTCTACTTCGTGCACTCCTACGCCGCGCGGTCCTGGGACCTCGTCACGAACGACCGCACGGCGCCGCCCCTCGTGACGTGGGCCGAGCACGGCGGTGACCGCTTCGTCGCGGCCGTCGAGAACGGACCGCTGTGGGCGACCCAGTTCCACCCGGAGAAGTCCGGGGACGCTGGCGCGAAGCTCCTGGAAAACTGGGTCGAGTCCCTGGCCTGAACGGGGTTAGCGTCCCGGCATGGGTGAAGAGATGAGCATGAACCAGGTCATCCATGCCGCGGTGCGCAGGGACGTGGCACGGACGGAGCAGGCGTTGCGCGAGCTCGCCGACGGGGACGCCGGCCGGGCCCGCGAGGTGCGCACGGCGTGGCGCAACCTCGCACGGGAGCTGACGCACCACCACGAGGCCGAGGACGAGCACATGTGGCCGTTCCTCGAGTCGCGCGGCTTCGACGTCGGCCTGCTGGAGGAGATGGAGGCCGAGCACGCAGCCATGAAGGCGGCGCTCGCCTCGGTGTCGGCCAGCCTGGACGCCCTCGTGGCCGCGCCCACGTCCGCCAGCGCGTCCGCCGCGGCCGACGAGGTCGCCCGTGCCCGCGTCGTCGTCAACGGGCACCTCGACCACGAGGAGCGCGACGTCGAGGGCCTGATGGCCGACATCAAGGAGGACGCGGACTTCAAGGAGCTGACCAAGAAGCTGCGCCCGGCGAGCACGGTCGACGCCGCGAACGCGCTGGCCTGGATGCAGGACGGGGCGGGGGAGCGGGAGCTCGCCGCGCTGCGTGCCGCGGTGCCCGCACCGGTCGTCGCGATCCTCACCCGGTTCCTCGCCCGCCGCTACCGTCGCGAGGTCGCTCCGGTCTGGCGCTAGCCCCGCTCGTCGGCCTCGGCCAGCCGCTTCAGGGTGAGCAGCTGCTTGCGGGCCATCACGAGGTCGCCGACCGAGACGGCCGGCGCCAGCCAGCGGCTGGTCCGCGCCACCACCTTGAGCACCAGCCTGCACCGGGCAGGCGTCCCGGCGCCCGCGAGGACGGCGTACGACAGGTGGGCGCCGGTGATCGTCGCGGTCAGCTCGCGCCCCGACACGACGGCCAGGACGCGACCCTGCGGCCGGCCGAGCGCGTGGGTGAACGGGTCGCCGACCCGTGGCTCCGGGACCTCGCGCAGGTCGCGGGGCGAGCGTCGACCGAGGTTGTCGACGAGGTCGTAGGAGTACGGCGCCAGCCGGACCTGCCGCACCCTGGCCCAGACGGCCGCCGGCGTCGCACGGACGCTCACGCCGCGCCACGCCTCCAGCGTCGGGTCGGGCACGAGGTCGTCGCAGCCGTAGTGACGCCGGACCTCCTCGTCCGTGACGCCCCACCGGTCCCCGATCATGGCCCGACGCTAGCCCTCCGCGGCCGCGGCCCCGCGACAGGCCGGGGGGAAGGACCCCGGCCGTTCCTGCGATCGCCCTGACGTACCCCTCCTGTGGGATACCGCGGCACCGGCGGCAGGTCTACCTTCGGGGGTCACGGTTCGCGGCAGTGCAGCCGCGCCGGGAGGGATCACCATGCCCCAGCGTCGTACCCGCGTGCTCGCCGTCGCCTCCGCAGCCGTGGTCGCGCTCGCCGTCCTCGGGACCCAGTCGGGTGCCGAAGCCGGCGGGCGCGGCGGCCACGGCCCGAAGCCGGCGCCGAAGCCGACGAAGGTCGTCGTCATCGTCGTCGACGCGCTCAGCAAGGAGATCGTCGAGAAGTACGACATGGGCAACGTCGAGGCGCTGATGAAGGGCGGTGTGGACAGCCCCCGGTCCTACCTCGGCCACACCGGCTCGGTCACCGTCGTCACCCACAACGTGATCACGACCGGGGCCCAGCCCAAGCACATGGGATGGACCACGGAGGGCTACCGCGACGTCGACGGGCTCCTCGGCGCTCCCGGTGGCCTCTACCTCACCAGCAACTTCGGACTCGCGCAGATGGCGCCGCTGCAGCAGGCGGCCGGCTATCCCCACCTGTCCGACTACCTGGACGACACCGGCAAGGTGTTCACCGTGAGCCCGAAGGGGTACGCCGCCTACGGGCTCAGCGGCCCCGGCTCGCCCAGCACCTCGACCATCACCTTCGGCAGCGGCCCGACCTGCGCCAACCCCGACGGCACCACGACGCGCTACCGCCAGCCGACCGGGGTGAACGTGCCGGCGTACTTCTCCACCGCCTGCGGCTCGCGCTGGCTGGCCCGGCGCGACACCATCTACGACACCGGCCAGCCGCCGGCCCAGCTCTACCCCGCCACCGACAACCGCTACGTCGTCGGCCACGACCCCGCGCAGCAGGGCGGCGACGTCTGGGCCGCCGACGCGGCCCTCGAGATCATGGCGCAGGAGGGCGACGGCTGGAGCGGGATCTTCGTCAGCCTGCCCGGCGTCGACAAGGCCGCGCACATGTGGGGTGGCGTCAACGACCCGGAGGCCGCGACGCCCGGCTACGACCCGATGACGCACATGCGGTACGCCACCGCGACGGCCGACGCGCAGGTCGGTCGGATCGTGCAGGCCCTCGAGGACAGCGGCCAGCTCGACGACACGCTGGTCGTGCTCACCGCCGACCACGGCTCGGTCGCGGCCGCCGAGGGCCACTTCCATGGCGACGTCGAGCTGGAGAACGACTACGGCTACTACAACTGGTACTACGGCGCACCGGTCAACGACGTCCCCTACCAGCGCCCGCAGGACGCCCTGCTGCCGCTCATCGAGGGCACCGACGACGGCACGGGTGCGACCAACGTCGGCTTCTCCTACAGCGACTCCTCGCTCAACGTGTGGCTCAAGGACCAGTCCCCGACGGCGGTCACCGCGGCCGCGACGATCATGAAGGACCTGCCCGACGTGACGGCCGTGTGGAAGCGGCACGGCGACCACTACGACCGGGTCACCCCCGTCAGGTGGGACCGGATGAGGACCTGGGGCGAGCGGATCTGGTTCGCCGCGAAGGCCCAGGAGCTCGTCGACACCCAGGCCGCCGGCTACGGCCCGGACCTGGTCGCGACCCTGCCCGACAACACGACGTACTCGGTCGCGGGCGACCACGGCGGCATCCAGCGCGCCGCCCAGCAGATCCCGATCGTCTTCGCCGGAGGGGGCCTCTCCAGCCAGGACCTGCGCGGCGAGGTGCGCTCGGTCGACATCATGCCGACCATCCTCCGGGCGATGGGCATCCGGGCGACCCACCCGATGGACGGCGTCGCCTACGAGCTCCCGACGCGGAAGCGGGGCCACCGCTAGGTGCACTGTCTCGCGCGCGCGGCACCGAAGTGGTCCCGGGGGCTCCGGCTCCTAGGATCGACCCATGCCCAGCACCCCCGAGCAGCCCTACCTCGAGCTCCTGCCCGCCGTCGACATCAAGGGCGGCCAGGCCGTGCAGCTGGTGCAGGGCGTGGACGGCTCCGAGAAGCGCTTCGGCGACCCGATCGAGGCGGCACTGCGCTGGCAGGAGGCGGGTGCGGAGTGGATCCACCTCGTCGACCTCGACGCAGCGTTCGGCCACGGGCACAACCGCGAGCTGCAGGCGAGGATCGTGGGCACCCTCGACATCCAGGTGGAGATGAGCGGCGGCATCCGTGACGACGAGTCGCTCGAGGCGGCGATGGCCACCGGCTGCCGCAGGGTCAACATCGGCACGGCGGCGCTCGAGCAGCCCGAGTGGTGCGCGAAGGCCATCGCGACCTACGGCGACCGGGTGGCCGTCGGCCTCGACGTGAGGGGTACGACGCTCGCGGCCCGCGGCTGGACCCGCGAGGGCGGTGACCTCTACGAGACGCTCGCACGCCTCGACGGCGAGGGCTGCGCGCGCTACGTCGTCACCGACGTCAACAAGGACGGGATGCTCCAGGGCCCCAACCTCCAGCTCCTGCGCGAGGTGTGCGCGGCCACCGACAAGCCCGTCGTGGCCAGCGGCGGCGTCACGACGCTCGCCGACATCGAGGCGCTGATGGGTCTCGTGGGCGACGGTGTCGAGGGCGCGATCGCCGGCACGGCGCTCTACGAGGGCCGCTTCACGCTCGAGGACGCGCTCGCCCTGACCCTGCCGCGGAACGGCTGAGGTCGCGACGGCCATGGAGTTCACCGACTACCACGTGCGGCTGGCGTCGTACGCCCTGCTGGTCGACCAGGACGACGAGGGGGCCGACCGCGTCCTCCTCGCCTGGTGGAACGGCGAGGGGCACAGCGAGCCCGAGTGGTCGCTCCCGGGCGGCGGAATCGAGTTCGAGGAGTCGCTCACCGACGGCCTGGTCCGCGAGGTCTTCGAGGAGACCGGCTACCACGTCACGCCCGGCCCGCTGCTGACCGACGACTTCTTCACCGCCCGCGGCCGGTCCTTCGACGGGTGGCTGCGCTCGCAGCGCTTCGTCTACGACGCGACCATCACCGGCGGCGAGCTCGGCACCACCGAGGTGGACGGGTCGACCGACCGCGCGGCGTGGGTGCCGCTCGCCGAGCTCGAGGGACAGCGTCGCTCGTCCATCGTCGACGTCGCGCTGGCCGCCCGGGCGGCGAGGGAGGCGCAGTCATGAGCCTCGCGATCCGTGTCATCCCGTGCCTCGACGTCGACGGCGGGCGGGTGGTCAAGGGCGTCAACTTCACCGAGCTCCGCGACGCCGGCGACCCGGTCGAGCTCGCCCGGCTCTACGACGCCGAGGGTGCCGACGAGCTGACGTTCCTCGACATCTCCGCCTCCCACGAAGGCCGCGCCACGACCATGGAGGTCGTCTCGCGCTGTGCCGAGGAGGTCTTCATCCCACTCACCGTCGGCGGTGGCGTGAGCAGCGTCGACGACGTCGACCGGCTGCTCCGCGCCGGGGCCGACAAGGTCGCGGTCAACACCGCCGCGATCCACCGCCCCGCGCTCGTCGCCGAGATCGCCGACCGCTTCGGCAACCAGGTGCTCGTCCTGAGCGTGGACGCCCGCCGCACCCGTCCGGACCAGCCGGGCACGGACAGCGGCTTCGAGGTCACCACCCACGGTGGTCGCAAGAGCGCCGGGCTGGACGCCGTCGAGTGGGCCGTGCGCGCGGCCGAGCTGGGCGCGGGCGAGATCCTGCTCAACGCGATGGACGCCGACGGCACGACCGACGGCTTCGACCTGGAGCTGATCCGGGCCGTACGCCGTGAGGTGAGCATCCCGGTCATCGCGAGCGGGGGAGCGGGCGCCGTCGAGCACTTCCCACCGGCCGTCGACGCCGGCGCGGACGCCGTTCTCGCAGCCACCGTCTTCCACTTCGGCACCCTCAGCATCGGGGACGTCAAGGGCGGTCTGTCCGCGGCTGGTCGCCCGGTCCGCTGAGGCCCGGGCGGAGCCGTAGGATTCCGCCATGCTGAAGACCTCCCGGACCCGGGTGCGGCCGCTCGCCGTCGCCGCGCTCGCCACCGCCACGATCGCCCTCTCCGCCTGCGCCCCGACCGACGAGGCCGACAGCGGCACCGACTCCGGCGCCTCCGAGAGCGCCGGCACCTCGGAGACCCCGGCCGCCGACGAGTGCACGCCCGACACGATGGAGACCGTCGCCGACGGCACCCTGACCATCGCGACCGACGACCCGGCGTACTCGCCGTGGTTCGTCGACAACGACCCGACCAACGGCGAGGGCTACGAGTCCGCGGTGGCCTACGCCGTCGCCGAGCAGCTCGGCTACACCGCCGACCAGGTGGCCTGGGTGACCGTGCCCTTCAACAAGGTCGTCCAGCCCGGCCCGAAGGAGTTCGACTTCGACGTCAACCAGGTCTCGATCACCGAGGCCCGCCGCAAGGCCGTCGACTTCTCCTCCGGCTACTACGACGTCGTGCAGACCGTCATCACCAACAAGGGCAGCTCGATCGACGGCATCACGAGCCTCGCCGAGCTCGCCGACGCCAAGCTCGGTGCGCAGGTCGGCACCACCAGCTACAACGCGATCGTCGACCAGATCCAGCCCTCGCAGGACCCGGCCGTGTTCGACACCAACGACCAGGCCGTCCAGGCGCTCAAGAACGGCCAGATCGACGGCATCGTCGTCGACCTGCCGACGGCCTACTACATGACCGCGGTCCAGCTCGACGACGGCCTCATCGTCGGCCAGCTGCCCCTCGCCGGCGACGAGCCGGAGCAGTTCGGCGCCGTGCTCGCCAAGGACAGCCCGCTCACCGGCTGCATCTCCAGCGCCGTCGACGCGCTGCGCACCGACGGCATCCTCGACCAGATCGGGCAGGAGTGGCTGGAGCAGCAGGGCGCTCCCGAGCTCTCCTGACCGTCCGTGACTGACCAGGTGGCGACCACCGAGGCACCCGAGGACTGGGAGCCCTCCGAGGTCCAGCGCGAGCGCAACGAGTGGCGACGACGCCGCACGCTGCGCAGCGCCGTGATCGCGGCGGGCAGCACGCTGCTCCTGCTGGGGATCATCGGCGGACTCGTCGTCAGCTCGCCCGGGTGGGAGCGGGTCCAGGCGACCTACTTCGACTGGGACAAGGCCGTCTCGTCGTTCCCCGCCGTCCTCGAGGGCCTCTGGCTCAACATCCGGGTGATGGCGTTGTGCGCCGTGCTGATCGTCGCGCTCAGCCTGACGATCGCGGTGATGCGCACCATCCGCGGGCCCGTCGCGTTCCCGCTGCGCCTGGTCGGGACGGCGTACGTCGACATCTTCCGCGGCCTCCCGCTGCTGCTGGTGATCTTCCTGCTGGGCTTCGGTGGGCCGGCGCTGAGCCTGCAGGGGCTGCCGACTTCGGCGCTGTTCTGGGGCTGCTCGGCGCTCGTGCTGTCGTACTCCGCGTACGTCGCCGAGGTGTTCCGCGCCGGCATCGAGTCGGTCCACCCCAGCCAGCGGCTCGCCGGGCGCTCGCTCGGGCTGACCTACGGGCAGACGCTGCGCCACGTCGTGCTGCCGCAGGCCTGGCGCCGGGTGATCCCGCCGCTCATGAACGACCTGGTCTCGCTCCAGAAGGACTCCGGACTCATCGCGGTCCTCGGTGTCGTCGACGCGATCCGGGCGGCGCAGATCCAGACGGCCATCGACTTCAACTACACGCCCTACGTCGTGGCGGGCTTCCTGTTCTGCTGCCTGACCATCCCGATGGCCCGGCTGACCGATCGCTACGCCCGCAAGAAGGGCTACCACGGGGCAGGGGGCCACCTGTGAGCACCGAGGCCGAGCCGCGCACCGAGGTGCTGCGCCTCGACGGCGTCCGGAAGTCGTTCGGCGACCACGTGGTGCTCCGCGAGGTCGACCTCACGATCGAGCCCGGCCAGTGCGTCGTGCTGATCGGGGCGTCCGGCTCCGGCAAGTCGACGCTCCTGCGCTGCGTCAACCTCCTCGAGGTCGTCGACGACGGGGTCATCACCTTCGAGGGCCGCGACATCACCGACCCGAAGGTCGACGGGGACGAGGTCCGCTCGCGGATGGGGATGGTCTTCCAGGCCTACAACCTCTTCCCGCACCTCGACGTCATCGGCAACGTCACCCTCGCCCTGCGCCTCGTGCACGGCGTGGGCGCCGACGAGGCCCACACCCGCGGGCTCGCGATGCTCGACCGGGTGGGTCTGGCGGAGAAGTCGGGCGCCCGTCCCGACGACCTGTCCGGCGGCCAGCAGCAGCGCGTCGCGATCGCTCGCGCCCTCGTGGCCAACCCGCGGCTGATGCTGCTCGACGAGGTCACCAGCGCGCTCGACCCCGAGCTCGTCGGCGAGGTGCTCGACCTGCTCACCGAGCTGAAGGGCGAGGGCGTCACGATGCTGCTCAACACCCACGAGATGGGCTTCGCACGCGACGTCGCCGACCAGGTCTGCTTCCTCCACGACGGCCGCATCCACGAGCAGGGCAGCCCCGACCAGGTGATCGGCGACCCCCAGCAGGAGCGCACCCGCGCCTTCCTCTCGCGCATCCGCGCCTGACGTACGCCGGCAGCGAACGCGACGCGACTGATTCGTCCCCTGTCGGTGGCGAGGAATAGCCTGAGTCGGCTGGTCGGTTGTGATCAGCAACGGTCCACGTGCGTGGACGGGAACGGCTGATCCAGGAGGCGGGCAACACCGGTGGGCGACGACGCGGAGCTGCGGGGCACCACCACACTCGACGGCTTCCGGGTCCTGTGGGTCGCGATCAAGCGCGAGCCCACGGTCTTCACCGTCTCGACGCTCGGAGCGGTCCTCTTCGGCGTGCTCACCGTGGCGGACGCCTGGGTGCTCGGCTGGTCGACCCAGCACGTCCTGATCCCCGCCTTCGACACCGGCGAGATCGGCACCGACATGCTCGTGTGGGTGTTCGCGCTCTTCATGGGTGTGGCGCTGCTGCGGGCCGTCGGCATCGTGGCCCGGCGCCTCGGCGGCGGGATCATGTACTACCGGATGCAGTCGCACACCCGTCGCGGCGTCACGCGGCAGTACCTGTCCCTGCCCATGGAGTGGCACCAGCGCCACCCGACCGGCCAATTGCTCTCCAATGCCTACTCCGACGTCGAGGCGGCCTGGGCGCCGATCATGCCGCTGCCGATGGCGCTCGGGACGATCGTGATGATGGTGATCGCGGTCATCCAGATGTTCGTCGCCGACGTGGTGATGGCGATCGTCGGCCTGCTCGTCTTCCCCGCGGTCGTGGTGGCCAACCTGCTCTACCAGCACTACTCCTCGCCGCTGATGACGCGCGCGCAGGGCCTGCGCGCCGAGGTCAGCGAGATCGCGCACGAGTCGTTCGACGGCGCCATGGTCGTCAAGACCCTGGGCCGCGAGGTCGAGGAGACCGAGCGGTTCCGCGTCAAGGTCAACGAGCTGCGCGACGTCAACATCCGCGCCGGCCGGATCCGGGCCGTCTTCGACCCGGCCCTGGCCAGCCTGCCCAACCTCGGCGTGCTCGTCGTGCTGGCGGTCGGCGTCGCCCGGGTGACCAGCGGCGCCACCGAGCCCGGCGACGTCATCACCATCGCCTACCTGCTGACGATCGTCGCCTTCCCGATCCGCGCGATCGGCTGGCTGCTCGGTGAGTTCCCGCGCTCCGTCGTCGGCTACCGCCGCGCCCAGGCCGTCCTCGACGCGGAGGGCAACATGGTCTACGGCGACGACTCCCTGCCGCACACCTCGACCGGCGCGCTGCTCCAGGTCGACGGCCTCCACTACTCCTACGACGCCGACACGCCGCTGCTGCGCGGCGTCGACTTCGACGTCGAGCCCGGCCGGACCGTCGCGCTCGTGGGCGCCACGGCGTCCGGCAAGAGCACGCTGACCAGCCTGCTCACCCGACTCGTCGACCCCGACGCCGGGGAGATCCGCATCGACGGCCACGACCTCAAGGGCCTGCGCCGCGGCGAGCTCCCGCGCGAGGTGGCCCTCGTGCCCCAGACCGCCTTCATGTTCGACGACACCGTCCGCGGCAACGTCACGCTCGGCGCCGACGTCCCCGACTCGGTGGTCTGGGACGCGCTGCGCACCTCGCAGGCCGACGGCTTCGTCGCGGCGCTGCCCGCGGGCCTCGACACCCGCCTGGGCGAGCGAGGCACGTCGCTCTCCGGGGGCCAGCGCCAGCGGCTCTCGCTGGCCCGCGCGCTGGTGCGCCGGCCGCGGCTGCTGATCCTCGACGACGCCACCTCTGCGGTCGACCCCGAGGTGGAGGCCCGGATCCTGGCCTCGCTGCGCGAGGAGCGCGGGGACGCCGCGGCCTCGCTCCTCGTCGTCGCCTACCGCAAGGCCACGATCTCCCTGGCCGACGAGGTCGTCCACCTCGACGACGGCCGGATCGTCGGACGCGGCACCCATGACGAGCTGCTCGTCACCAGCCCGGCCTACGCCCAGCTGGTCAACGCCTACGAGACCGCGGTCGAGGCTCCCGCCGAGGAGGGCACGCGATGAGCACGACCACCCCCAATCCCGCCGCCGGCACGACGATGGACACCGGCGAGGACATCGGCGCGATGGCGACCATCCGGCTCGGGATGAGGTACTCACCCGAGCTGCGCGAGGGCCTCGGCGTCACGCTGCTCCTCGCCGTGCTCGCCTCCTGCGGCCAGATCGTCGTGCCCGTCGCGGTGCAGCAGACCCTCGACAAGGGCCTCGGTGCCGCCGGCGGTCCGCGCCTCGACTACGTCCTCTGGATGGGCGTCGTGGCAGCCCTCGCGATCGCGGTGACCAGCTGGGCGTCGTACGCCATGACGCGCCGGCTGTTCACCACCTCCGAGCGGGGCCTGGCGACGCTGCGCACCAAGGCGTTCCGCCACGTCCACGACCTGCCGCTGCTGACGCAGAACACCGAGCGCCGCGGTGCACTGGTCTCCCGGGTGACCACCGACGTCGACCAGGTCAGCCAGTTCCTGGTCTTCGGCGGACTGATCTTCGTCGTCAGCATCGGCCAGATGCTGGTCGCGACGGTGCTGATGCTGGTCTACAGCTGGCAGCTCGCCGCGGTCGTGTGGATCGCCTTCGCGCCGCTGTTCATGTCGATCCGGTGGTTCCAGAAGAAGCTGTCGGTCGCCTACACCGTCGTGCGCCACCAGGTGGGCGTGCTGCTCGGCGCGATCTCCGAGCCGGTCGTCGGCGCAGCCGTGGTCCGGTCCAACGGTGTCGAGGACCGCACCCAGGCGCGCATCGACACCGCGATCCAGGACTGGCAGAACGCCTACACCAACGCCCAGAAGTTCACCGTCACCTCGTTCTCGCTCGGCGGCATCTCCGCCGGCCTGGCCAACGCCGGGGTCATCGTCATCGGTGTGTGGCTCGGCTTCACCGGCGACATGACGCCGGGCAAGGTGCTGGCGTTCGCGTTCCTCGTGTCGCTGTTCGTCGGCCCGGTCCAGATGGGAACCCAGATCCTCACCGACGCCCAGAACGCGATCTCGAGCTGGCGCCGCGTGCTCGGCATCCTCGAGACGCCGGCCGACCTGGTCGACCCCGGCTCCGAGGGCGAGGAGCTGCCCCGCGGGCCGATCGACGTGCGGTTCGCCGACGTCACCTTCGCCTACCCCGGCGGCCCGCCGGTGCTGCGCGACGTCGACCTGACGATCGACGCCGGCACCCGGATCGCGATCGTCGGCGAGACCGGATCGGGGAAGTCGACCTTCGCCAAGCTGCTCACCCGCCTGATGGACCCCGTCGACGGCGCCGTCCTGCTCGACGGTGTCGACGTCCGCCGCCTCGACGCGCGCTCGCTGAGGCGCAGCGTGGTGCTGGTGCCGCAGGAGGGCTTCCTCTTCGACGACACCATCGCGGCCAACGTCCGCTACGGCAAGCTCGACGCGACCGAGGACGAGATCCGCACCTCTGCGACGGAGCTCGGCCTCGACGACTGGCTCTCGGGCCTGCCGCGTGGGCTGCACACGGCCGTCGGGCAGCGCGGTGAGTCGATGTCAGCGGGGGAGCGACAGCTCGTGGCCCTGCTGCGGGCGCACCTCGCCGACCCCGACCTGCTGGTGCTCGACGAGGCGACGAGCGCGGTCGACCCGGCCCTGGAGATGCAGATCGGCCGGGCGCTGGAGCGGCTGATGCAGTCGCGCACGTCGGTCACGATCGCGCACCGCCTCTCGACGGCCGAGAGCGCCGACGAGGTGATCGTCGTCGACAAGGGCCGCGTCGTGCAGCGCGGGCCGCACGCCGAGCTGGTCCGTCAGGACGGCAGCGTCTACGCCGGGCTGCACGCGAGCTGGATCGCCCAGCACTCGCGCGCCTGAGCGAGGTGCCCGGGCAGGGTACCCGAGGATCAGGCGGACAGGACCTGGCTGATGAGCAGGTCGGCGTCGAAGAAGTCGGACTCGGCGCCCGGCGCGACGATCGCGGCCGTGCGGTCGAGGAAGTCGTTGATGTCGGAGGAGCGGGCCAGCAGGACCAGGTGGCCGTCGGGCGAGCTGAGCTCGATGCTGACCATGGCGCGACCGGACAGGCCGATGGCGGGTGCCACGTGGACGTCGCCCTCGCCGGTGGGCTTCTCGGTGCCCCGCATGAGCAGGTCGCGGCCGAACGTCCACACGAGGTTGCCGTCGGCGGTGACGAAGGTCATCGCCACGGCGAACGGGTCGCTGCTGCGGTAGCCGAGGACCGTGTCGATCTCGTGCCGGATGCCGCGGTCGTCCATGCACTCGACCGTGATGTCCAACGCGACGTCGGACAGGGTGTGGCCGCCTCCGGACATGTTCATCGGGTCTCCTAGGTGTTTCCCGGGGCGGGGGCTCCCGGGTTGGTGTTGCTCATGAGACGGCATGTGGACCCCCTGATGATGCGAAACGGCCAAATATGACCCGGGCCGGTCCAGACCGGCCCTTCGTGATGGCTCGTACGAGTCTTGAGAATTGCTTAACGATTCGGAGACGACCGGGATACGGATTGCCTCGTCGTCACTGGTCCAGACGGGTGTCAGGAGGGTCTGGATAGGTTGTCGCCATGACAGGCGCAGCCAGACGGATCGTGCTCGAGGGTCTGGGGTGGCTCCTGCTGCTCCTGGGCGTGGCGATGATCTTCCTGCCCGGTCCCGGGCTGCTCGGGATCTTCGGCGGACTCGCACTGCTGTCGCAGCAGTACGACTGGGCCGAGCGCCGCGTCGAGCCCGTCCGCCTGCGCGCCCTCAAGGGCGCGGCCGAGGGCGTCGAGTCGTGGCCGCGCATCATCGCCTCGTGCCTGGGTGCGCTGGCCCTCGTGGCGTGCGGCGTGCTCTGGATCGCCGATCCGCCGGCTCCCGGCTGGTGGCCCCTCTCCGACTCCTGGTGGCTGCCCGGCGGGATGTGGACCGGCATCACCCAGGTCGGCTCCGCGGTCATCGCGGCCGCGCTGATCGTCTACAGCTACCGCCGCTTCCACGGGAAGCCCGAGGCGCTCGAGGCGCTGACGCGCGAGATCGAGACGGCCGACCACGACCGCGAGGACCGCGAGCGACACGGCCAGCGCTGACCCCGGCCGGACGGAGCGACCCGATTCATCGCCGGGACGGGCCATGGGATATCGTTCCGGCGAGCTCGGGCGATTGGCGCAGTGGTAGCGCGCTTCGTTCACACCGAAGAGGTCACTGGTTCGAACCCAGTATCGCCCACCCGAGTGACACAGCCCCTGACCTGCAGAGATGCGAGTCGGGGGCTGCGTTCGTATCCCGCAGTTGCGGTGCATGCGGCGGACAACCCGTCCGCAAGCGTGCGGCGGCACGGTCGGCCCATGACCACCACATCGCTCTACCGCCTCAGCGCGGTCGCACTCGTCCTGTCCTTCGTCTTCAGCCTCGTCGGCGGCGTCCTGCACCCCGTCGTCGACGGGCAGTCGCACTCCATCGAGGTGTTCCTGGCCCCGCGCTCACCGTGGGCCCAGTACTCCATCTACGTCGGAGCCCTCTTCCTGATGCTGGGCCTGCCCGGCGGCTACCTCTACTTCCGTGAGGAGCTCGGCCGCCTCGGGTTCGTCGGCTTCACGATGTACATGCTCGGCAACGCGCTCAGCGCGATGTCGCACCTCGTCGTGGAGGCGTTCGTCGGTCCGACGCTGGCCGGCGACCCGGACGGTCGCCACCTCGTCTCCGACCGGGGCGAGATCTTCGACGGCACCGCCTTCATCACGTTGCAGGCCGTCGGCGGGCTGATCTTCGTGTTCAGCCTGATCATCATCGGGATCGCGCTGGTCAAGGCGCGGGGGATCCCGAGCTGGATCGGCATCGTGCTCATCGTGGGCGCGCTGCCGCTCTTCGTGCCGTTCCCCGAACGGCCCGTCATCGCCGGGCTGGTCGTCGAGCTCCCCCGAGGAGTCATGGTGGCTGCCCTCGCGACGATCATCCTGCGCCGGTCCAGCCAGGGCCACCCGGCGTCAGAGCGCGACCTGGCTCGGGTCTGACGCCAGGCTCCGTCCCGCCGCGCCCCATGCGGCACCCACCACAGGACCGTCCCCATCCGGGGGCGGTCCTGTCTGCGTGCGCCTGACGTGCACCGACTTGCAGCACCAGGTGTCGGCCACGGCCAGCCGGTCGCAACTCGCCGACAAGCGGCGCAGGCGAGCGTGGGACCACCAACCACCTACACCAAGGAACAAGCGCCATGAACACGCAGATCGCACGACGTGGACCCCTACGTCGCCGCACGCTCCGTACCCGCCTCGGCACAGCCCTCCTGGGCGTGCTGCTCACCGCCGGTCCTGTCGCCGCCAGCGCCCAGGCGGCCGGCGAGTGGAACCCGGGCAAGCACGACGAGGACACCGTGATCAACTGCATCACCCAGCAGCCGGCACCCGGCGTCAGCGCCGACGTGGGCTGGCGCTCGGAGACCGGCCAGGTCCCGAAGGTCGGTGAGGTCTTCTACGTCCGCGGCTACGCCGGACTCGTGTCGCTGCCGTGCAGCGGCTCGGTCGCCGTGCTCCCCGAGCTGATGCTGCCGGCCGGTGTCGTGCCTGCGGACGACAAGGCACCGATCTACTGGGACCTCACGAAGTCCGGCACGTCGCAGGCGCTCAGGACCACGAAGCTGACCTTCGCCAACGGTCGCAACGGCGGCTACCTCATCGGCAGCCCCGAGGGCCTGAAGTGGGAGCTCCGGGTCGGTGACGTCCTCGAGATCCAGGTCCCCGTCGTGGCCACCCGCGAGCTCAAGGGCCCCGCGACCCAGCAGCCCGAGTGCCAGACCCGCCTCGACGGCACCGCCCCCTGCCCGATCAACCAGGCCGGCGACCACCTCCAGATCGCCTTCACCGTGGCCGGGCACGGCGGCACCAAGTCGTACGTCACGCCGTACGTCGGACTGTTCGCGTCCCCGGCCACCGCCGGCCCGACCGGTCCGACCACCGGCACCACCCAGGCTGCCTCGGCGACCAGGGCGGCGTACCAGGTCGGCAAGCGCAGGGCCGTCGTCACGATCACCAGCACCGGCACCCTCGCCGGCACGGTCGTCATCACCGACAAGGGCAAGAAGATCGCATCCGCCAAGGTCACGGGGAGGGTCACGACCCTCAAGCTGCCCCGGCTGAAGAAGGGCAGGCACGTGCTCGTCGCCCGCTACAGCGGAACCTCGCAGGTGCTCGCCTCCACGTCGGCTCCCACGAAGGTGACCGTCCGATGAGGGGCCGGGCAGGCACCACGCTGGCGCTCTCGGCCCTGGCGGTCGTGGCCGGCACCGTGACCTCGGCCGTCGCGCCGCCGGTGAGCGCCGCGGAGCAGCGCGTCACCACGGTCTCGGGCTGGGGCGGCTTCGACGTCGGCCAGTCGGTCGTGCCGGGCAGCCTCGCAGGCCGTGAGGTCTGGGGCGTGTCGGCGGGCGACGAGCACTCGCTGGCCATCACCTCCGACGGTGCCGTCACCGGGTGGGGCTGGAACGGCGACGGCCAGACCGACATCCCGGCCGACCTCGCCACGGGTGCGACCATGGCTTCCTCGGTCGATGCCGGCGTCTACGCCTCGTTGGCCATCGCGTGGGACGGCAGCGTCCGCGGCTGGGGTGCCCTCGGCGACACCGACGAAGGGCAGGTCGACATCCCGGCGGAGCTGCGCGGGCCTGACCCGGCGAGTCGCGCCAGCACCGTGTCGATGGGCACCTACCACGCGCTCGCCATCATCGGGGGCGGTCGGGTCGTGGCGTGGGGCGCCGAGGGACGGCACGCGGCGATCAACGCCGGGCAGACCCACGTGCCCCAGTACCTCCTCGAGGGGTCGCGCTACGCCGTCGACGTCGCTGCCGGATACCTGCACTCGATGGCGGTGGACACGGGAGGACGGGTCTACGTGTGGGGATCCAACCGGTACGGCGAGCGGCAGGTCCCCGCACGCGTCGCCGAGGAGGACGTCGTCGACGTCGAGGCCCACGGAGCCACGTCCATGGTCCTCACCGCCGACGGTGAGGTGATCGCCTGGGGCGACTCGGGGACCGGCCTGACGGACCTCCCTGCAGCGCTCGACGGCGTGAAGGTCGTCGACATCGACCTCGGCGCCGAGGTCGCCATGGCGCTGACGAGCACCGGTGACGTGATCACGTGGGGCAACGTCGGGAAGAACCACCCGCTCCCTGCTGCGGTCGGCCAGTACGCACCGATCACGGGCATCGCCGCCGGTGGTCGCCACCTCCTGGCGATGCACGTGGCTCCCGTGCCCCCGCCGCCCGTCGTCGTACCGCCGGTCACCCAGCCGGTACCGGCGCCGGGCAAGGCGACCACCTCCCTCGCGCTGAAGGCGCCGGGCAAGGTCGTCGCCGGGAAGCGGGCCGCGGTGAAGGTGGTGCTCTCCGGTGTGCGCTCGGGCGCCGTCGTGATCACCGACAAGGGCAAGAAGGTCGCCACCCTCGCCGGGTCGGGAACCGTCAGGCTGCGCCTGGCGAAGGGCCGGCACACCCTCGTGGCGGCCTACGCCGGCTCGGCGAGCGCCCTCGCCTCGACGTCGACTCCGGTCACGGTGAAGGTGGTGGCCAGGAAGAAGCGGGCGAAGGGCTGAGCCGCTGCAAGTGGCTCGCAAGTGGGGCGGTTGACGATGAGATCCGTCAGCCGCCCCACCTTCGTCCCTAGGATCAGCCCATGCTCGAGGTCCGCGCCTTCGGCAGCGTCCGCGCCCGTCTCGATGGCGAGCCTGTCGACCTCGGCGGGCCACGGCAGCGTGCGGTGCTCGGCATGCTCGTCGCGGCCGGGCACCGCACGGTCTCCACCGACCGCTTCCTCGAGGAGTTGTGGAGCGGGGAGCCTCCGCCGAGCGCCACGGGCGCGCTCCAGGCCTACGTCTCACGGCTCAGGTCTGCGCTGGAGCCGCACCGCGAGAAGCGACGTCCGGCCGCAGTGCTCGTCAGCAACCCGCCCGGCTATGCCCTGGCCCTGCCCGACGAGGCGGTCGACACCTGGCACTTCGCCTCACTCGTACGCCGTGCCGGCGGGCTCGGTGACGGGGAGGCACTGGTCGTCCTCGACGAGGCGCTGACGCTGTGGGGCGACGGACCCTTCGCGGAGTACCTCGACCAGGAGTGGGCGGCCACGGTCGCTGCCCGGCTCGCCGAGCAGCACGCCGAGGCCGTCGAGCTCCGGGCCTCGGTGGCGCTGCGCGTGGGTCGTGGCGCGAGCGCTGTGCAGGACCTCGAGGAGCACGTGCGCGAGCACCCGCTGCGCGAGCAGGCGGTCGCCCTCCTGGCACGCGGCTACTACCAGTCCGGGCGTCAGGCCGAGGCGCTCTCGACGCTGGCAGCCCTGCGCGAGCGGCTGGTCGACGAGCTCGGCGTCGACCCGAGCCCGGAGCTGCGCAAGCTCGAGGCCGACATCCTCAACCAGGCGGCCCACCTCGCAGCACCACCCCGGCCGGTGCCGATCGTCGTCCCGCCCACTCCCGAGCCCGACGTCGTTCCGGAAGGGCCGCCGCTGGTCGGGCGCGAGGACGAGCTGGCCAGGCTGGAGGCGGCTGCGGACTCCCTGCGCAGCCGTGCCGGCGTCGTGTGGGTCGAGGGGGACGCCGGCTTCGGCAAGTCGGCGCTGGTCTCGGGCTTCGCGGACCGGTCGGTCGCACGGTGGTCGGTCGTGCGCGGGCACTGCTCCGAGGTGGCTGGCACACCGTCGAGCCACGTGTGGCTGGAGATCCTCTCCGGGCTGGGGGCACCCGCCCCGGCCGACACCCACCCGTTCGCCCTCGCCGACGCCGTACGACACTGCCTCGAGGAGCGCGGCACCCGCACGATGCTCCTCCTCGAGGACGTCCACCGCGCAGACGACGAGACGCTCCAGGTGCTGTGGCACCTCGTGGAGTCGGTCGGTGCCCCGGTGCTCGTCGTCGCCACCTTCCGCAGCCACGACGTGGGCCGCGACCTCACGGCGACGCTGGCGCTGACCGCCGAGCGCACCCTCGACCGTGTCGTGCTGGGCGGGCTGGACGAGCGCGCTGCCCGCCAGCTCCTGAACCAGCACGTCGCCGCTCCACTGCCGCCAGCCGCGCTCGAGCAGCTGCTCGACCGCGCGGCCGGCAACCCGTTGTTCCTGCGGCAGCTGGCCCAGCTGGTCGAGTCGGAGGGAGTGGGATCCGTCGACGCGGTCCCGGTCGCGATCCGCGACCTCCTGCTGCGCCGGATCGAACGGCTCCCGGAACCGACCGTCGACGCACTGTCGCGGGCCTCGGTGCTCGGGCGCGACATCGACTTCGACCTCGTCCTCGCCCTCGAGCAGGAGTGGGGTGACGCCGACGAGGAAACGGTCGCCAACCAGCTCGATGCCGGCCTGGTCGCGGGGCTGCTCGACAGCCCGCGACCCTCCGAGCTGCGCTTCACCCACGCGCTGATCCGCGACACCTTCTACGGCCGCCTCGCGCCGCTGCGACGCACGCGGCTGCACCGCGCGGCCCTGACGACCTACCTCTCGCACCTCCCGGACCGGGTGGAGGAGATCGCCCACCACGCCGCCGCCAGCCTCGACCGGCGCTCGGCGGCCGAGGCCGTCCCGCTGCTCCTCGCGGCAGCGGCCAGGAGCGGCCCCGGGGGCGCGGTGCCGCACCTGCGCACGGCCCTGCGCGCCCTCGAGCTCGCCTCGGCCGACCCGCGCGAGTCCTTCCCGGTCCGGCTCGACCTGGTCCGGGCCCTGGCACGCGACGGAGACCTGACCTCCGCGGTCGCCGAGCGCCAGGTCGCCATCGAGGAGGCGACCGCGCACGGGACTCCCGTCGACGTCGCCCGCGCCTGGCAGTGGCAGTCACCGATGATGTGGACGCGTCGCGCCAGCGAGAGCGTCAGCGAGCACTCGATCGCCGACCTGCGCCGGCTGCTCGACGAGGTCGGCCACGATGACCCGGCGCTGCGCATCGAGCTGCTCAACGCGCTCGTCATCGAGGCCGACCCGTGGAACATCGACGTCGTGGTGGAGGCAGCGACCGAGGCCCTGGCGCTCTCGAAGGAGCTCGGCGACCCTGAGCTGGAGTGCCGGGTCCTCAACGCGGCCTACTTCGGGACCCTGGCCTTCGACGACCCGGGCGTCCTCGGCCGGATCGGTGCCCGGATGCTCGTCGCGGCCGAGGAGGCGGGACTCCACGGCTACACGGCGGTGGGCCACATGTACCTGCACTCCGCCGCCGTGGCCGAGGCCGACCTCGGCACCGCCGCGGCTCACATCGAGCTGGCGGTGCGTGCCGGGACCAGCGGCCAGCTGCCCGAGCTGCTGCTCCTGTCGTCGATCTTCGAGGCGACGACGACGCTGCTGCAGTCAGACCTCGACGCCGCCCGAGAGGGCTTCGGCAGGGTGTGCCAGGCCATCACCGACGCGGGAGACCCCAACGCGTTCTTCATCTGGCTCTGGTCGATGTTCGCGATCGAGTTCGCGGCCGGGGACACCTCCGGGCTGCGCGAGCACGCGGTGCGGATGACCGAGATGATGCCGTGGCACTCCACGGACCTCGTCGTCGTGACCATGCTCGACGCCGGTGACGTCGAGGAGGCCCGCGGGCTCTGGTCGCCGAGCCCGATGCAGCACGATGCCACCTGGCTCTTCGACATCGCCGTCCGTGCCCACATCGTCGCCACCCTGGACGACCGGGACAACGCGCAACGGGTCTACGACGAGATGCTCCCGTGGGCGGGCCAGCTGGCCCGGACGCTCAACGGCGCACTGTCGATGGGCCCCGTCGACCACTACCTCGGGCTGCTCGCCACCACCCTCGGTGACGACGTACTGGCCGCCCGGCACTTCGACCGTGCGCTCCGTCTGACCGGAGCCGGTCAGGCGACCACGTGGGACCGCTCCTGGGTCCGGACGCCGAGCCACCTCGCCGGTTGAGACCGGCCGGGATCGCTCGGCCTGCAAGTGGCGGCACAGTGGGTCGCAAGGTCCCGGGTCCACCGTGACCGCATGACCTACCGAACGTCGACCTTCCCGCCCGCCGCGGTCGAGGCGCTGCGCCGCACCGTCGCGGGCCAGATCGTCTACCCGACCGACCCGCCCTACGCCGCACTCGTGGGTGCCCCTCCCGGGCGCCGAGGCCCCGATGTCGTCGTCGTCCCCACCAGCGAGGCCGCGGTCGCCGCCGCCGTCGACGTCGCGCGCACACACGGCCTGGCTGTGGTCAGCGCGCCCGATGTGGCGGCGAGGGGTGCGGAGCCCGCGATGCTCGTGCTCACCCACCTGCTCGACTCCGTCGTCGTCGATGCAGGTGCCGCGACCGCGACCGTCGGGCCCGGCGTCACCTGGCGGGCGCTCACCGAGGACGTCGGCGGCTCGGGCCTGGAGCCGGACGCGGCCGGCGAGCCCGGCGCGCTGGTCGCCGCGACGGCCGACGTCATCTCCGCGCGCATCGTGCGTGCCGACGGGTTCGTGCACGTCGTCGCGCTCCCGGTCCCACCGCCCGACGACCCGGGTCCCTGGATCGTCACCGCCGTCGTCGTGCCGCTCGTCCCGGTCACCGACCACCACCCCACCCACCAGGACCAGGAGGTCCCGTCATGACAGTCCCCGAGGACACTCTCGTCACCCACCCGGAGCCGCTGCTCCTGCCCGGCCAGGCAGCGGCTCCCGCCGGCCCGTGCGACATGACCGGCATGTACGTCGTGCACCACGCCTTCCGTCGCGACCTCCGACGCTTCGTGCAGGCCGCCCGGCGCACGCCCATCGACGACCTCGCCACCTGGAAGGCGCTGTCCCTGCGCTGGGACCGCTTCGCCCACGAGCTCCACCAGCACCACACCAAGGAGGACCAGGGCATCTGGCCGCTCCTCCTCGAGCGCGTGGACGCCGAGCAGGGCGCGGTCCTCGAGGCGATGGAGTCCGAGCACGCCACCATCGACCCGCTGCTCCTCCGCGTCGAGGACGGCCTCCGGATGCTCGTCCAGGGCCCGCCCGCCGGCATCGCGGCCGAGGTCGCCTCGGGTCTCGCCGACGCGGTGGGAGAGCTGGCCGCCCGGCTCGACCTGCACCTGTCCCACGAGGAGACCGACGCGATCCGGATCATCCAGGAGCACGTCTCCGCCCGTGAGTGGGAGCACCTCGAGGAGACCGTGCTGCGCGGCAGCCCCACGCCACGCCAGATGCTCTTCATGCTGCCGTGGGTGAGCGACGAGCTCCCGCCGCGAGCCCTCCACCGGCTCTTCGGTGACGCTCCGGCGCCGGTGCACTGGCTCCTGGCCCTCGGGCGCCGCAGCTACGACCGGCTGGACCGACGCGCCTTCCGACACGTCTGAGTGCAAGCCGTCCGCTGGCCGACTGCAAGCGAAGGGTCCGAGACTTGCGGCCATGGATCTCCTGCTGCCTCCGGGCCTCACGCACCGACCCCTGACCCTCGCCGACGCCCCCGCCGTCCTGGCCGCCATCACGGCCGAGGAGGTGGCCGACCTCGGCGAGTCGTCGATGACGCTCGATGACGTCGAGGCCGACTGGCTCCGTCCCAGCTACGACATCGCGACCAGCACCGTCGGCGTCTTCGACGACGACGGGCTCGTGGCCTACGCCGACCTCAGCGCGCCCACGGTCGCCTACACCGCGGTGCTGCCCGACCACCAGGGACGGGGGATCGGCACCGCGCTCGCCGCCTGGGTGCAGGACCGCGCCCGCGCGGCCGGGTGGGCCCGGGTGGGCACCCAGGTGCCCGAGGGCAGCGCCGCCGACCGGCTGATGCACCACCTCGGCTACGAGCTGCTCTGGACGGCCTGGGACCTCGAGCTGCCCCCGGAGCACGAGCTCGTCGCCCGCCCGCTCCCCGACAGCCTGACCATCGAAGACGCCTGTCCGGAGGACTTCGAGGCCGCGTGGGACCTGCTCGAGGACGCCTTCCTCGAGTGGTCCGAGCGCGACCGCCTCCCGCTGGACGACTTCGGCGCCCGGATCTGGGCCCGTCCCGGCTACGAGCCCTGGAACCTCCGCCTGGTGCGTGACGCCGACGGCGGCCTGCTCGGTGCCACCCACGTCCACCTGTCCGGTGGCGCGGACGGGGACACCTCGGCGTACGTCGCCAAGCTGGCCGTCCGGCCCGACCACCGCGGTCGTGGGCTCGCCCCGGCCATGCTCGTGGACGCCTTCTCGCTCGCTCGCGCGCACGGGGCGACGCGCTCCCACCTCTCGACCGACACCCGCGCCGGCGCCCGCGGGCTCTACGAGCGGGTCGGGATGGTCGTCGCCTCCACCTGGGTCAACCGCAGCATCCGGCTGTGAGCCGAGCGCTGGTGCCCTGCAGGGCGCCAGCAAGGTGACCGCAAGTGGTGTGGCGCATCGTCGGCACGTCGGCCGCCCGGTCGACCCGACCGAGGAGACACTCTGATGAGGACCACCTGGCACCACCGCCCGTTCACCCACCTCAGCCGTCGTGAGGCCCGCGCCCTCCGGGTGCAGCACGACATCAGGCTGCAGATCGCCATGAGGCGGCTCGACCCGCCCCGATGAGAGGAAGCACCGTGCAGCAGCCCACTCCCGGCGCCGACGTCCCCGACGCCCGCGGACGCACCGGCCTCCACCTCACCGGCCGCGACCTGGACCGCAACCCCGCCGTCGTGGTGCGCGACGTCGAGCTGCTGAGCTCGGACTGGTACGTCCTGCGGGCCACGACGTACGACATCCAGCGTGCCGACGGCACCTGGCAGACCGAGCGGCGCGAGACCTACGACCGGGGCGACGGCGCCACGATCCTGCTCCACGACGCGACCCGCCGCACGGTCCTGCTGACCCGGCAGTTCCGCTTCCCGGTCTACGTCAACGAGCACCCCGACGGGATGCTGCTCGAGACGCCGGCCGGCCTGATCGAGGAGGAGGACGGCGAGAGCGCGATGCGCCGCGAGACCCTCGAGGAGACCGGGGTGCAGGTCGGCGAGGTCGAGCACCTCTTCGACATCTACATGAGCCCCGGCTCGGTCACCGAGAAGCTGCTCTTCTTCGCTGCGCCCTACACGCGCGGCGACCTCTCCGGCACCCGGCACGGCGTCGAGGAGGAGGGCGAGCACATCGAGACCGTCGAGCTCGACTTCGACGAGGCGCTCGACGGGATCGGCACGACGATCCTCGACGCCAAGACCGTGATGCTGCTCCAGTGGGCCGCCCTGCGGGGCCCGTTCGCCCGCTGAGCAGTCACCGGAAGTCGCGCGACGACGCCCGCGCCTGGAGCACGGCACCGGCCCCGGGGACGACCACGTCGATGCCCTCGACCTTGTCGGCGATGAGGTTGGTGACGCCCTCGTTGCGCTCGAGCCGGCCGCGGACCACGACGGCCACGCGGTTGCGGGCAGCCTGGCGGTGGGCCTTCATCACGCCGACCGAGACCACCACGTTGAGCATCCCGGTCTCGTCCTCGAGGTTGAGGAACGTGACGCCCATGGCCGTTCCCGGGCGCTGCCGGTGGGTGATCAGGCCGCCGACGTGGACCCGGCGCCCGGACTCGGTCGTCTCCAGCTCCGCGATCGAGCGGACCCCAGACCGGCGCAGGTCGTCGCGCAGGTGCTCGACGGGGTGCCTCTCGGGCGAGATCCCGGTCGCCCAGAGGTCGGCGAGGGTGGTCTCCGGTGTGCTCATGCCCGGCAGCATCGGCGCCGCGGGAGCGGGTGTCGTGCCGGGAAGGTGGTCGGCGGACTCGGCGAAGCCTGCCGTCCACAAGGCCTCGCGCCGGTCGAGCCCCCACGGCTCGAACGCCCCGGCGGTCGCCAGCGCCTCGAGCTGAGCGGTGGTGAGCCCCGCGCGGCGGGAGAGGTCCGTGACGCCGGTGAACTCCGCGTCCTCACGCGCTGCCACGATCCGGCGCGCCACGTCGAGGCCGATGCCGCGCACAGAGTCCAGCCCGAGGCGTACGGCCAGGGCACCGTCGCGGCGGTGGGCGGGCACCGGGTCGGGCGTGCCCGGCACCCACTCCACCCGCTCGAAGCGCGGCGAGCAGCACGAATCCGGACCGGTCGGGGCCACCGGTCCGAGCACGACCGGCTCGAGGTCGGCCTGCGCCGACGACCGCGTGATGTCGGGACGGCGTACGTCGACCCCGTGCCGGCGCGCGTCGCCGACCAGCGACTGCGGGGAGTAGAAGCCCATCGGCTGGTTGCGCAGCAGGCCGGCCAGGAAGGCGGCCGGGTAGTGGAGCTTGAACCACGACGAGGCGTAGACCAGCAGGGCGAAGGACAGCGCGTGCGACTCGGCGAAGCCGAAGTTGGCGAAGGACAGGATCTTCACGTAGATCGAGTCGGCGAGGTCGCCGGTGATCCCGCGCTTCGCCATGCCGGTGTAGAGCGTGGCCTTGACCGACTCGATCCGCTCGACCCCGCGCTTGGAGCCCATCGCCCGGCGCAGCAGGTCGGCGTCGTCGCGGCTGCAGTCGCCGAGGGTGACGGCCATCGCCATCAGCTGCTCCTGGAAGAGCGGCACCCCCTTGGTCCGCTCGAGCACCGGGACCAGCTCCGGGTGGTCGTAGGTCACCTCCTCCTGGCCGGTCGCGCGCCGGACGTAGGGGTGGACGGCACCGCCCTGGATCGGGCCCGGACGGATCAGCGCGATCTCGATCGCGAGGTCGTAGAACTGGCGCGGCCGCAGTCGCGGCAGCGTGCCGATCTGCGCGCGGCTCTCGACCTGGAAGACCCCGATCGAGTCGGCGCGGCAGAGCATGTCGTAGACCGCCGGCTCCTCCTTCGGCATCGTCGCGAGGTCCCAGCGCTCGCCGAGGTGGTCGCCGGCCAGCCGCATCATGTGGTCGAGCGCGCCGAGCATGCCGAGGCCGAGCAGGTCGAACTTCACCAGCCCCATCGACTCGCAGGCGTCCTTGTCCCACTGGAGCACGGTCCGCTTGTCCATCCGCGCCCGCTCGATCGGGCATACCTCGCCGATCGGCTGCTCCGTCAGCACCATCCCGCCCGAGTGGATGCCCAGGTGGCGCGGCGCCCCCATCAGCTCCTCGGCGAGCGCCACGACCGGCGCGGGCACGTCGTGGGCGCTGGTGTCGCCGGCGTCACCGGCCACCACCGACGACCAGCCGTCGATCTGCTTCGACCAGGCGTCCTGCTGGCCGGGGGAGTGGCCCAGCGCCTTGGCCGCGTCGCGCACCGCCATCCGCGGCCGGTAGGCGATCACGTTGGCGACCTGCGCGGCGTTGCGACGGCCGTAGGTGTCGTAGACCCACTGGATCACCTCCTCGCGGCGGTCGGAGTCGAAGTCGACGTCGATGTCGGGCTCCTCGTCGCGGTGCGCGGAGATGAAGCGCTCGAAGGGCAGGTTGTAGAAGACCGCGTCGACGGCGGTGATGCCGAGCGCGAAGCAGACCGCCGAGCTCGCGGCCGATCCGCGGCCCTGGCACAGGATCCGCTGGCTGCGCGCGAAGGCGACGATGTCGTGGACGATCACGAAGTAGCCGGCGAAGTCCTTCTCGCCGATGACCCGCAGCTCGTGCTCCATCCGCTCGCGTGCCGCGGCCTCGTGGGGCACGCCGGCGTACCTCTCGGCGAAGCCGCGCTCCGCGAGCTCCCGTAGCCACGAGTCCGCGGTGTGGCCCTCGGGGACCTGCCGCTTGGGCAGGGCGGGCGAGGCCTTGCGGAGGTCGAAGGCGAGCTCGTCGGCGAGGGTGACGCTGCGCTCGACCGCCCGGTCCCCGATGCCGTCGGGGTACGACGACAACGCGGCGGCAGTCTCCGCACCGCTGCGCAGGTGCGCCGAGCCCGACAGGTCGAGCCAGCCGTCGAGGTCGGCGAGGCTGCGGCGCGCGCGGATCGCGGCCATGGCGGAGGCGAGCCGGTGCCGCTGGGGCGTGGCGTGGTGGACGTTGCCGGCGGCCACCAGGTCGAGCCCGTGGATCCGCGCCAGCCGGGCGAGCGCGGCGTTGGTCGGGTCGGCGCCCGGGCGGGCCGACAGCTCGACCACGACGTGCTCGAGCCCGAACAGGGAGGTCAGCCGGTCCAGGGCCGCAGCTGCGGCCGGCTCCCCGCCCTGGGCCAGGGCCTGCCGGACGGTGCCCTTGCGGCACCCGGTCAGCACCACCCAGTGGCCGCGCCCCTGCTCGCCGAGCTCGTCGAGGTCGTAGACCGGACGACCCTTCTCGTCCCCGCGCAGGTGCGCGTCGGTCATGGCGGCCGCCAGGCGGTGATAGCCCTCGACCCCCCGCGCCAGCACCAGCAGGTGGCTGCCCTCCGGGTCGGGCACGCCGTTCTGCGGTCCGCCCAGGCCGAGCGAGAGCTCGGCGCCGAAGACGGTGGCGAGTCCGTGCGCGGCCGCGGCCTCGGCCAGCAGCGGCGCGCCGTAGAAGCCGTCGTGGTCGGTGATGGCCAGCGCGTGCAGACCGAGCCGCACGGCCTCCTCGACCAGCTCGGTCGGCGAGCTGGCGCCGTCGAGGAAGCTGAAGTTGCTGTGGCAGTGGAGCTCGGCGTAGGGCGTCACCTCCGCCGGACGCTCGATGGTCCGGGCCTCGCCAGGCGGGTGCTTGCGGCGCGACACCGGTGCGTCGTCGGCGCCGGGCAGCCCGCTCAGCCGGCGCTCGAGCTCCTTCCACTGCATCGCGGGGTTGTTCCAGCCCATTACTCGGCGCCTCCGCTCGTTCCTCGCCCAGGAGCCCGCTCAGTCATACGCCGCCTCCAGCGTCCAGCCCTCGGGCGCGCGCACCAGCAGCCACGCGCGCCCGTCGGCGCCGACGACCTGGAAGCGGGCGGTGATCCCGGTGCCGCCGGCCCACCAGCCCTCGTCGGTCGGCCACGGTCCGGCCCACGCGGTGACCGGCTGCCAGGGCAGGACGCCTGCGCCCACCCGGAAGCGCCGCGGCTCGCCGGTGACGATGCCGCGGTCGGTGAGCCGCACGTCGCGGCCGGCGTCGTCGACGACCTCGGCGACGGGAGGCGAGGCGAAGACCCGCACCGGCGCCGGACCAGGCACCCGTCCGGGCCACGGACGGTCGACGGGCCGCAGGTCGACGGCCCGCTCGCCCCACGGCACGAGCTCCTGGCGCGCGGCGGGACTGCGACCGCCCTGCAGCACGGGTCGGCGTACGGCGTCGAACCCGACCATCCCCTGCACCCGGGCCACGCCCCGCTCGACCAGGTCGTCGGACGCAGCACCCCACAGGGCCTCGCCGTGGGCGGCCGCCGGCTCGACGACCTCGGGCAGGAACCTGACCCGGTCGATGGGTGCCTGCACCCGACCCACGGACTTGCGCGCCCGCATGCCGCTCGGCCCGCTCGTGGAGCCGGCCGACTGGAGCTGCCAGTGCACCCGGTCGACGAGGTCGCGGGCGGAGAAGTGGCGCGGGTGCAGCCAGGTGCGCGAGGAGCACAGGACACCGTCGGACTCGGCCTGGACCCTGACCCCGGTCGCGACCAGCTGGTGGTGGGCGAGGCGGTCGAGGAAGGCCTCGGCGGTGGTGCGGACGCTGAACGTGATCGCCTCGACCGAGTCGAGCGGTGGCTCGAAGACCACGTCGGCCTCGAGCTCGGGTGGCGGCGTCCGGGCGGCGAACAACGTCGGGTCCTCACCGCGGGCGCGTCGCCGGACGCCTGCGCCGTAGGTCCCGAGCCGGTGCTCGACGGCGTCGCCGGGCAGGTCGGCGAGGTCACCCAGCGTGCGGAGGCCCAGCCGCTGCAGGAGGCTGACCAGGTCGCGGCCCGGGGCGCCGTCGCCCTGCAGCACCTGGACCGGCAGGCCGCGGAGGAAGGCGGCCGAGCCACCGGCCGGGACGACCTCCCACGCCTGCACGCCGGCGGTGCGAGCGGCCTGCTCGGCGGTGAAGAGGTCGTCGGCGATGCCGATCCGCACGTCCCACACGCCGCTCTCCACCAGTGCCTGGCAGGTCGTCGCGGCGGCGTCGGACTCGGTGCCGTACCAGCTCCCGGGGGCGCGCACGGCCAGCAGGCCGGGTCGCAGCGCGGCCACCCCGGGGCGGAGCTCCTCCACGACCGACAGCACGGGCTCGAAGGCGCGGGCGTCGCGGTCGGGGTTGGCCGGGAGCAGCACCAGGTCGGGACACCGGGACTGGGCGTCGCGTCGGCGCTGCCCGCGGCGCACGCCCTCGGCCCGGGCCGGTCCGTTGCAGACCTCGACGATGTTGGCCGACAGGACGGCCGCGGGGGAGCGGGGCGAGCGCTCCGCCTCGTCGAGCGCGGCGACCACCGACCAGTCGGGGCACCACACCACCATCACCCTCATCCTGATGCCTGGCGCAGCTCGCGGACCGGCGCCTCGAGCCGGCGCAGTCCCGGCCAGGTCAGGTCGGCGTGCTGCGCCGGCCGCACCCCCCGGCGTACGACGACGCGTGCCCGGCGCTCCTCCAGCTGTCCGGTCCCGGCGAAGGGACCGGTCCAGGTGGACCCCTCCACGGAGACCCGGGCGGTCGCCCGCGGCCAGTCGCCGTGCACCACGAGGACCGACGAGCGCGTGCGCAGTCGTGAGTCGAGGATGCCGGCGGTGCGCTCGTCGACCGAGGCGGGCGGACGCAGCACCACCACGCGGAGCACGTCGACGAGTGCGGCCGCGACCTCGAGCCAGTGCTCGCCGGGGTCGGGCACCAGCACCGTCCGGGACAGCTCGATGCCCAGCTCCGCAGCCGCCTCCGCGCCGAAGTCGGCACAGCCCGCGAAGCCGACCCACTCGCCCGCCTGCGAGGCGCCTGCGGCCAGCGCGAGGGCCAGCGACGCGGAGTCGACGGCATAGGTCTGCCCCGCGTGCAGAGGGACCAGGTCGGCGAGACCGGGCAACGTCGGCACCGGTTGTCCGGCAGGCTTGTCCTCCATCGCCGCGACCCGCTCGCGCAGCTGCTCGACCACCGATCGCCGCGGATCGAGCGCGGCGACGGAACGGGTGGACGACATGCGCCCATGATCGAACAGGCGTTCGAACGAGTCAAGCGGAACGGGGGTGACCAGAGGCACGACGGGACGATGCGACGAACCCACTTAGGCTCACCTAACCTAGTGCCCGTGTCCGAGCCTGTCGCACCACCCGTCACTCCCGCCACCGTCCAGCCGCTGCGCGCCCTGTGGCAGCGCTACGGCGCCTACCGCGGCCGCTTCGTCGGCGCGGTCGTGGCCTCGACGATCAACAAGGTCGCCGACGTGGTGCCGGAGCTGCTCATCGGTGCCGCCGTCGACGTCGTGGTGCGCGGCGACCAGTCGCTGGTGGGCGAGGTGCTCGGCGTCGAGTCGCGCTTCGCGCAGCTCGGCTGGCTGGCCGTCATCAACGCGGTCGTGTGGCTGGTGGAGTCGCTGAGCGAGTACGTCGCCAGCGTCCTGTGGCGCGGCCTGGCCCAGGGCGTCGAGCACGACCTGCGCGTGGAGGCCTACGACCACGTCCAGCACCTCGACCTGGGCTGGCACGAGAGCCGGCCCTCCGGCTCGACCCTCGCCACGCTCAACGACGACGTGAACCAGCTCGAGCGGTTCCTCGACGTCGGCGCTCCCGCGATCCTGCAGACGACCCTCAACGTGCTGCTCGTCGGCGCCGTCTTCGCCGCCGCGTCCGGCCAGCTGCTCCTCTTCGCCTTCCTGCCGATCCCGGTGATCGTGGTCGGGTCGCTGGTCTTCCAGAAGCGCCTCGAGCCGCTCTACGACCGCGTCCGGGACGCGGTCTCCGACCTGTCGAGCACCCTGTCGTCCAACATCTCCGGCATCGCCACGATCAAGGCGTTCACGGCCGAGGACCGCGAGCGTGACCGCGTGGCCGCCGTGTCGCAGGCCTACCGCGAGGCCAACACCGCGGCCATCCGGTCGTCGGCCGCCTTCGTGCCGCTGGTGCGGGTCGCCATCCTCACCGGCTTCACGTGCACGCTCCTGCTCGGCGGCTGGGCGACCCTGCGCGGCGACCTCGCCATCGGCCTGTACTCCGTGCTCGTCTTCATGACCCAGCGGCTGCTCTGGCCGCTCACCGAGGTGGCCGAGGTGCTCGACCTCTACCAGCGGGGCCGCGCCTCGGCCGCCCGGATCCTCGGCCTGCTCGAGGTCCCCGTGACCGTGCCGGCCGGCTCGACCGCCCTCGAGCGGCCGGTGAAGGGCCGTGTCGAGCTGCACGGCGTCCGCGCCGGCTACGCCGACGGTCCCGACGTCCTGCACGGCATCGACCTGGTCGTGCCGGCGGGGGAGACCCACGCGATCGTGGGGTCCACCGGGTCCGGCAAGTCGTCGCTGCTCCGGCTCGTGCTGCGCTTCGACGACCCGCGTGCCGGCACCGTCCACTTCGACGGCCAGGACGTGCGCGACCTCGACTGGGACTCGCTGCGCGGCTCGCTGGGCTACGTCGCCCAGGACGTCTTCATGTTCGCCGGCTCCGTCGCCGACAACATCGCCTACGGTCGCCCCGGCGCGACCCGCGACGAGATCCGCGCCGCCGCGGAGGGTGCCGCCGCGCTCGACTTCATCGAGGCGATGCCCGACGGGCTCGACACGTGGGTCGGTGAGCGTGGCGTGACCCTCTCCGGCGGCCAGCGCCAGCGCCTCGCGCTCGCCCGGGCACTGCTGCGCGACCCCGCCGTCCTCGTCCTCGACGAGGCCACGAGCGCCGTCGACAACGAGACCGAGGCGGCCATCCAGCGCTCGCTGCGCAAGGCCACCGCCCAGCGCACCGCGATCGTGGTGGCCCACCGCCTCTCGACCGTCCGGCACGCCCACCGCATCTGGGTGCTCGACGCCGGCCGCGTCACCGAGGCCGGCACGCACGACGAGCTGCTCGCCGTCGACGGGTCGTACGCCGCCCTCTGGCGCGTGCAGACCGGTGAGCTGGCCGAGCAGCCGCAGGCCGGGTGAAACCGGGGTGAGCCGACCGGTGGGCGGCCGATAGGCTCGCGCTGACATCCGTCCCACCGCTCACCACCCCTACCGAGGAGCTCTCGTGTCCGACATCCAGGTCGTCCGCATCCACGCCGATCAGCGTGCGGAGACCACTGTCACGACGGGCACCAAGGCCTGGGAGCTGTTCCGCGACGACGCCGACGTGATCGCGGCCCGCGTGGCCGGCAGCCTCAAGGACCTCTCGTACGAGCTCTCCGACGGTGACGAGGTCGAGGGTGTCGCCATCGACAGCGCCGACGGCCGCGACATCCTGCGGCACTCGACCGCGCACGTCATGGCGCAGGCCGTGCAGCAGATCTGGCCGGAGGCGAAGCTCGGCATCGGCCCGCCGATCGAGAACGGCTTCTACTACGACTTCGACGTCGAGACCCCGTTCGTGCCCGAGGACCTGGTCAAGATCGAGTCCGCGATGCGCAAGATCATCAAGGAGAACCAGCGCTTCGAGCGACGGGTCACCACCGACGCCGACGCCCTCGTCGAGCTCCAGGACGAGCCCTACAAGGTCGAGCTCATCGGCCTCAAGGGCGGCGCCGGGGCCGACGACACCGAGGGCGCCAGCGTCGAGGTCGGTGCCGGCGAGCTCACCATCTACGACAACATCGGCCGCAGCGGCGAGGCCAAGTGGTCCGACCTGTGCCGCGGCCCGCACCTGCCGACCACCAAGCGCATCCCCGCGTTCAAGCTGATGCGCAGCGCGGCGGCCTACTGGCGCGGCGACGAGAAGAACAAGATGCTTCAGCGCATCTACGGCACCGCGTGGGAGTCGAAGGAGGCGCTCGACGAGCACCTGCACCGCATCGAGGAGGCCGAGCGCCGCGACCACCGCAAGCTCGGGCGCGAGCTCGACCTGTTCTCGTTCCCCGACGAGATCGGCTCCGGCCTCGCGGTCTTCCACCCCAAGGGCGGCGTGATCAAGCGCGTCATGGAGGACTACGTCCGCCAGCGGCACATCGAGGAGGGCTTCGACTACGTCGGCACCCCTCACATCAGCAAGGAGGGGCTGTTCCACACCTCCGGGCACCTGCCGTACTACAAGGACACCATGTTCCCGCCGATGGAGTTCGAGGGCTCGGACTACTACCTCAAGGCGATGAACTGCCCGATGCACAACCTGATCTTCCGCTCGCGCGGACGGTCCTACCGCGAGCTGCCGCTCCGGTTGTTCGAGTTCGGGTCGGTCTACCGCTACGAGAAGTCGGGCGTCGTCCACGGCCTCACCCGGGTGCGCGGCCTGACCCAGGACGACTCGCACTCCTACGTCACCCCGGAGCAGGCGCCGGGCGAGGTCAAGCACCTGCTCGACTTCGTGCTCGGGCTGCTGCGCGACTTCGGGATCGACGACTTCTACCTCGAGCTCTCGACCCGCGACGACTCCAAGCCGGACAAGTTCGTGGGCACCGACGAGGAGTGGGCGATCGCGACGAAGGTGCTGGAGGACGTCGCGGTCGAGTCGGGCCTCGAGCTGGTCCCCGACCCCGGCGGCGCCGCGTTCTACGGCCCGAAGATCTCGGTGCAGGCCCGCGACGCCATCGGGCGCACCTGGCAGATGTCGACCATCCAGTACGACTTCAACCAGCCCAAGGGCTTCGAGCTCGCGTTCTCGGCCGCCGACGGCACCCGCCAGCAGCCGGTGATGATCCACTCCGCGAAGTTCGGCTCGCTGGAGCGCTTCTTCGGTGTCCTGGTCGAGCACTACGCCGGCGCCTTCCCGCCCTGGCTCGCGCCCGTCCAGGTCCAGGGCATCCCGATCGCGGAGCGCCACAACGACTACCTGTTCGACATCGCGAAGCAGATGAAGGTGCAGGGGCTGCGCGTCGAGGTCGACGACTCCGACGACCGGATGCAGAAGAAGATCCGCAACGCGCAGCTGCAGAAGGTGCCGTTCATGATGATCGCCGGTGACGACGACGTCGAGAAGGGTGCGGTCAGCTTCCGCTACCGCGACGGGCGCCAGGACAACGGCGTACCCCTCGCGGAGGCGATCGAGCGGGTCGCCGCGGCCGTGGCGAGCCGCGAGCAGGTCTGAGCCCGAGGTGGCCGCCGACCGCCGACCCGTCGTCGACCTCACCGAGGCCGAGGCACGCCTCAAGCTCCCGCTGAAGTGGGGCGTGCCCGAGGGCGTGCTGCCCGCGTGGGTCGCGGAGATGGACTACGCCGTCGACCCCGTCGTGCTCGACGCGCTGGCGCGGATGGTGGCCGACGGCATCACGGGCTACCCGCTGTTCGGGTGGGACCCCGAGCTCGCGGAGTCGTACGCCGGCTGGTCGGCGCGGCACTTCGGCTGGGCGCCGGAGCCGGATGCGGTGCACCCGGTGGTGGACGTGACGGCCGGGGTGCGGATCGCGATCGACGTGTTCAGCGAGCCGGGCGGCGTGGTCTTCCCGATCCCCGGCTACAACGCCCACCACGGGCTCGCCTCGGTCACCGGGCGCGAGGAGGTCCACCTCGTGGTGCCGGCCTCCGCCGATCGCGCGGAGATCGATCTCGACCGGCTCGACCGGCTGTTCGCCGAGGGTGCCCGGACGCTGATCCTCACGCAGCCGCACAACCCGTGGGGCCGGGTCTTCACCCGCGCCGAGCTCGAGGGCGTCCGTGACGTGGTGGTCCGCCACGGTGCCCGGGTCGTGTGCGACGAGATCCACGCGCCCCTGGTCCTGCCGGGCGCGGAGCACGTCTCCTACCTCTCGCTCGAGGGCACCCACGACCATGCGGTCGCGGTGGTGGCAGCGTCCAAGGCCTTCAACACCGCCGGCCTGCGGTGCGCCCAGCTCGTCGTCCCCGACGCCGGCGCCCGGCAACGGCTTCTCGACCAGCCGATGTCGCGCAACGAGTCCTACTCGAGCGCCGGCATCGTCGCGGCGAAGGCCGCCTACGACGACGGCGACCCCTGGCTCGCCTCGCTCGTCGAGCGGCTCGACCAGCAGCGCACGCTCCTCGCCGACCTGCTGGCCACGCACCTGCCCGAGGTCCGGATGCGCCCGCTCGAGGCGACCTACCTCGCCTGGCTCGACGCCTCCGCCTACGGCCACGACGACGCGGCGGCCGTCGCGCTCGAGCGGGGCCGCGTGATGGTCAGCGCCGGGACGTCCTACGCCCCCGGCGCCGGCAGCCAGGTCCGCCTCAACATCGCGACGTCTCCCCAGCGGCTCACCGAGGTGGTCGAGCGGCTCGCCAAGGCCTGGACCTGATGCCACCTCAACTACTCACCGTTGGTCGAGGAGGGCGCCCCGCGCCCGTCACGAGACCAAGACCCCCGGTGGCCGCTGGTCGAGCAGGGCGCCTCGCGCCCGTGTCGAAGCCAAGACTCACCACCATCCCCCCACCGTTGGTCGAGGAGGGCGCCCCGCGCCCGTGACGAAACCAAGACCCCCGCTGGTCGCTGGTTGAGCAGGGCGCCCCGCGCCCGTGTCGAAACCAAGACCGCCACCGACGGTCGAGGTGAGCACGGCACGCCTCCACACCCCGCCGATTTAACCCTCCGCAGACCCGGTTCAGGCATGGCGGCTGTCGGTGCTCGCCGATATAATCGAACACATGATCGACATGCTGGCAGCACCCGAGGCAGAGGCTGACGACCTCACTGCCTCGGCCCTGCTCGCTGCCCTGCGCGATCGCAAGGCCGTCGAGGACCGCGCCGCGGCCGACCAGCTCGACCTCGCCGCCAGGTGGGCCGACCTCCACCCGCCGGAGTCGATTCACCTCGCCGCGGCGTTCACCACCCCCGGGTCCGAGCACGAGGAGCCCATCGCGGGCGAGGGCTGTCCGCTGGTGGCTGAGTTCTGTGTGGCCGAGCTCGGAGCCGTGCTCGGGATCTCGTCGACGGCTGCGAAGAAGCTGATCGGGCACGCCCTCGAGCTCCGCCACCGACTGCCACGACTCTGGGCGCAGGTGCAGTCCGGCGCCGTTCCGGCCTGGCGCGCCCGGCTGGTCGCCGAGACCACCATCCACGCGGTGCCCACGTTGACGCGCGAGGCCGCTGGGTGGGTCGATGACCAGGTCGCCGCCGTCGCCAAACGTGTCGGGACCGCGCAGCTCGACAGGCTCGTCGCGGAGACCATCAAGAGGTTCGACCTCGCTTCAGCCGATCCCGCATCGGATCCCGAGGACGGCTACCTCCACGTCGACCCCCGACACGTGACCGTGCACGACCGCGACGTCCACTACGCCGGCACCATCCACCTCGAGGCCGAGCTCGACCTCGCCGACGCCCTCGACCTGGACCACGCCCTGGCCCACGACGCCGCCGCCCAGAAGTCCCTCGGCTCCACCGAGTCGTTGAACGTGCGCAGGGCGAAGGCTCTCGGGAACCTCGCGAGGACCCAGACCGGGCTCGACCTGTTCCACACCCAAGGCTCCACGAGCGCCGCGACCATCACCTCCGAGGACCGCGACGGGCTGCCCGCCGCGCGGGAGATCGTTCTCCACGCACACTTCGACGCCACCCTCACCGCCGAGGGCACCGTGTTCGGTCCCACTGGACGGATGGAGAACCGGAACAAGCTCCTGCTCCTCGACCAGATCCGGTCCTGGTGCGGGGACTCGCGGACCAAGGTCACGATCAAGCCCGTCATCGACCTCAACCAGAACCTCACCGCACCCGGCTACGACATCCCAGCCAGGATCCGCGAACAGGTCATCCTGCGCGACAACACGTGCGTCTTCCCGCACTGCACCCGACCCGCCCGCGCCTGCGACATCGACCACGTCACCCCCTACGACCACCACGCCGCAGCAGAAGACCGGCAACAGCCCGGACCCACCCAGTCCGACAACCTTGCCTGCCTGTGCCGCTACCACCACCGGCTCAAGACCCACACCAGCTGGCGCTACGCCATGGTCGCGCCCGGGGTGTTCGAGTGGACCAGCCCCCACGGCCACCGTTTCCGACGAGACCACACCGGCACCACACCAATCCACCCGCTCGAGCCCGAACGACCATGACCCCGCCCCACGCCCCGCCAGACCACACGTAGGCGGGGCCACAGGCACGTCCAGGTCCGGCTTCTGAGGTCACGCGAGGGGATCCCGCGACCGGAGGCGTCATCGACAGCGGTGATCTCGCGGCGGCACTAATGTGTGCCTCGAGGAGTCGTAGGGGTTCGAGTCCGCCGCATGGACACGGTCAACACCGGAAAGGGGCAGATCGACCGGGACCCCGTGACGAGACTCCGGAACAGTGCGGGATACCCAATGCCGAGTCATCTCGACCCGCTGTCGGCGGGTGCGAGGAAGATCGGGACATGACATCCGAGGGGCAGAAGCCGGTGACCATCCTGTTCGACTCGATCGTCGAGACCGACTACGGACAGTTCGATCTGGTCTGGGGTGACGGAGAAGGATTCGACGGGGACTGGGACCGCGTGTTTGACGGACACGTCAACGGTCTCGCCGGCTCCGCCTCCGGTGACGGCCTCTACGTCAACCTCGGCCGCCGTAGCGGCGGATCCCAGGTACGCATGGTCCTGGTTGACGCCCAGCCGACGGTCGGCGACGACTGGGAGGACATCGTCGAGGTGTCCATCGTGGTTCCTGACGGGCCTGTGCAGTGGGCCGCGTGGGCGTGGGATGACAGCGGCGACCTGGCGCTGCCGGCCGGCACCTACCGCGTACGCGTCAACGCACGCGGAAGAGACGCCGGTGCAGAGGACGAGTTCGCTGAGGAGGTCGTCGACTTCTACCTCCTGGAGATCTGGGCCGCACCGGCCGATCCGGACGCGATCGTGAGGACGACCAGCAAGAACGCCGAGTACTGGCATCGCGAGAACGGCGGCCGTCGGTGATCAGCAGGTGCCCCGCATCCGAACGTGCCGATGTCAGGACGCCGGGAGCGCCCGGCATGAAGGGGTCCGGGATCCGGCTCAGGCGTGAGGGGTGTCGATGCCGACACCGGAGGCCGACTGCGCCGTCGCTGCCAGGACATCCAGGTCCTCGTCAGTCGGGAAGGGCTGGCCCGGACGGGCGTAGAGGACCAGCGAACGCTGAGCCAGCCCCTCGATCCTCAGCTCCCAGGCTCCGGCCGGAATGGGGCCGGCCACCCGCTCGACCGCGCCCGCACCGGGCCGGATCGTGAGCCGGGCTCGGCCACCCGCGTCGCAGACACTGAGCTGCACGACGTCGTCGCTCGTGAGTTCCCGAGGCACGGCCGGCAGACCGTCGACGAGACGGATGAGAACGCCCGGTCGATCGGCAGGCGACAGCTCGATCGAGACGCTCGCGTGGAAGGACAGCATGGAGGCGCGCGGGCCCCAGTTGCCGGTCCGCAGCGCCATCTCGAAGACGGGCGTCATGGCGGACATGGTGCACGACCACGCACTCCCTCGCACCTCGATTCACCCGCGCAGCTCGTCCCCGGACGCGCCGTGGAGCAGCGCGGTGAGCCCGGCGAGCGCGGTGTCGAGGTCGTCGGCGACGACCACGTCGTCGAGCACCTCGGGCCGCAGGAAGCCCGCGTCCGCCAGGCCACGGAGCGAGTCGAGGAAGGCCGTCCAGGTCCCGCCGAGGTTGAGGAAGCCCACCGGGTCGTCGTTGAAGCCGATGTAGCGCCAGCTCCAGACCTCGATGATCTCCTCGAGCGTCCCGAGCCCGCCGGGCAGGCAGAGGAACGCGTCCGCGAGCTCGGCCATCAGCGCCTTCCGCTCGTGCATCGTGTCCACGACGTGCAACTCGGTCAGGTCGTCGCGACCCCACTCGCGCGCGACCATCGAGTGCGGGATCACGCCGATCACCTCGCCGCCCGCGTCGAGCGCGCCCTGGGAGACCTCGCGCATCAGTCCGTGACCGCCGCCGCCGTAGACCAGCCCGATGCCGCGCTCGGCCAGCGCCCGCCCGACGTCGTACGACGCCCGCGCGAGGGCCGGGTCGACGCCCGGGCTGGAGGCACAGAAGACGGCGACGCGCCGGATCGTTCGACTCACGCGGAGAGTCTAGGAACTGCGGCGAGTACGGTCGAAGACCCACCTGACCCGGGAGGTCGCCCGTGCGCCAGCTCCGCCGCCTGTCCGTCGTGCTCGTCGCCGCGCTGGTCGCCGTACCGGGGCGCGCTGACGCCGCCGAGGGTTGGACCCCGCTCGAGGAGGCCGGCGGTCACTCGCTGGCGGTCGCGCTCGGCGACGGCACCACCGCACTCGTCAGTGTCGGCGGACCGGACGAGGCCACGATCTACGACCAGCGGCGGGCCGCCGACGGCACCCTGGGCCCGGCGACCGCGGTGCTCACCGTCTCCCGCGCCGACTACTGCCGGCCGGTCGACGCGGCCACGGCGATCGGCAACTACGCAGTCGCGGTGGAGTGCCAGACCCGGACCGGGCTCGAGGACCCGCCGACCACCCTGGTCGAGCTGGTGTGGACCGGTGACGACGGCTGGGTGTGGCAGGTCCACCGCACGAGCTCGCTCGGGACGGTCGACTACTCACCCCAGGGACAGTTCGCCCTCTTCACCAGCAACAGCGAGTACGGCCGGCCGCACCACGTCACGAGCTTCAACCCCGACCTCGGCTGGCGCGACGTCGAGCGCCGGGAGGTCGGTCCGAGCGGCGACCGGATCATCGGGGCGATCGACGACGAGGGCGACGTCGTCGTCCTGCGCGGCGCGGGCTTCGAGGACGAGCCGGGCTACTGGTTCGGAGGGCGGCTCCGGGTCGAGTCGTACGACTACGGCTCCCGACGCTGGACGACGAAGCTCACCCGCCGCTACCCCGACGGCGGCATCTCCCCGTCGTCGATCGACCTCGCCGCCGGCCGCATCACGGCGACGCTCGTGCGCTCCCGCTCGACCGGCCGGCTGAACGGACGGGACGCCAAGGTGCTGGTGCTGTCGGGCCGTCCGTCCGCGCCCCGGTCCTGGTCCCCGGCGGGCTGGAGTCCCGACGTCCTGACCTCCTCGGCGGCGACCACGCAGGACGGCCTGAGCGTCGTGTCGTGGCAGGCGGTGGTCGGGCGGCGGACGGCCAAGCCGTGGTTCGCGACCTGGACGCCCCGGCAGGCGGAGCCGGTCGTCTCCGACCTCGAGTGGCGCACCACCCTCACGAACGCGGCCCGGTCCGGCCGGGCGATGGACCTGTCGGTCACGGCGGACGGCCACGGCGCGATCACGTGGGTCCGCCACCGGCAGGGTGCCGACCACGCGTCGGTCGCCGGGGCGTCGTTCCGCGTGGACGCCGACGGCCGGTTGAGCGAGCAGGTGGACGTGACGTGGGTGCGGCCCGCCGGGGTGACCGTCGCCGTCACCGCCGCCGTCGGTGCGAGCAGCGTGACCCTGGGCCGGATCGCCCGCTCGTACGTCGAGACTCCCGAGGTCTCCTACAGCCTCGGCCCCTGAGGGCCGACCACCTTCTCGTAGCGACGGCACGGGGAGACGAAGACCTGACCGGCAGCGGTGACCTCGTAGGGCAGCGCGCCCCCGTCGCGCCACCCACGCTTCTCGTAGAACGCCCGGGCCCGGGCGTTGCCCTCGACGACCGCGAGCCAGGCGACCTCGTGCCCGGCTGCGGCGACCTGTCTTTCCGCCTCGTCCAGCAGCACCGCGGCGAGGCCGCTGCCGCGCGCCCCACGACCGACGAACACCTGCTCCACCTCGTCGCCGGCGACCATCACGAACCCCAGCAGCTCGCCGTCCTCCGCGACCGCGACCGTCGTGTCCGCGACGCGCAGGGGAGTGCGCTCGTGGAACGCCTCGAGCGTGCGGGCCGCGGTGAGGCCCTCCGGGACGCGCCCGGCGTGCCCGTCGTGCCAGCCCTCGTGCCACAGGTCGGCCACCGCAGCCATGTCCGCGCCACCGGCCGGTCGGATCGACGTCATGGGTCCACCCTAGGATCGGCAGCATGGCGAACGACGGGCTCGAGCGGATCTGGACGCCCCACCGGATGGCCTACGTCCGCACCTCCGCGGTCGACGAGGGCTGCCCGTTCTGCGCGATCCCGAGCCACCCCGACGGCGAGTCGCTCGTCGTGGCGCGGGGCGAGTCGACGTACGTCGTGCTCAACCTGCACCCCTACAACCCCGGTCACCTGATGGTGCTGCCCTACCGGCACGTCGCCGACCTGGCCGACCTCACCGAGGCCGAGTCCACCGAGCTGATGGCGATGACCCAGCACGCGCTGCGTGCCATCCGGGCGGTCAGCACGCCGCACGCCTTCAACATCGGGCTCAACCTCGGCCGCTCGGCAGGCGGCTCGCTCTCCGAGCACCTCCACCAGCACGTCGTGCCCCGGTGGACCGGGGACGCCAACTTCATCACCGTCGTCGGCGGAGTGAAGATGCTTCCTCAGCTGCTCGAGGACACCCGCGACCTCATCGCCGGGGCGTGGGCCGACGCCTGAGCGCGACCCGGCTCAGCCCACGGCGTAGGGGTGCTCGCTCGCGCGCCCCTGGAACGCGAGGATCGCGGGGTTGCGGATCCGACCGTCCTGGATCTCGATCGCCCGCGTGACGGTCTCGTTGGTCGCCCACGCCTCGGGGCCGCCCACCACGGTGTCGATGAACGGCAGCAGCGCCTCGCTGTTCTCCCACGTCGCCGAGCTCCACAGGTAGGACGGGCTGTGGTCGACCGCGTAGTAGTGGACCCCGTCCCCGACGGTGAACATCGGGGCGTCGAACGTCGTCGGGACCGCCCACGAGAAGCCCATGCCCTCGTCGCACGAGACGTCGACGATGAGGCTGCCCGTCCGGAACCCGGAGAGGTCCTCGGTGCGCAGGTAGGTCAACGGGGCTGCGGTGTCCTGCAGCGTGCAGTTGACGACGATGTCGTTCTCGGCGAGGTACGCCGCCAGCGGCTCGCGGCCACGGTCGGTGATGACCATGCTGGCGTCGGGCTCGTCCGGGTCGTGGTCGAACTGCCGGATCAGCACCGAGTGGATCGGCGACCCCACGGCTGCGACACCGCGCGTGGTGAGCACCGCGACGTCGCTGACGCCGTGGGCCTTGAGGGCGGTGACCGCCCCGCGTGCCGTCGCCCCGAAACCGATGACCACCGCACTCAGCCGGCGCCCGTAGTCGCCGGTGATGCCGACGAGCTCCATGGCCTGGAGCACCGAGCAGTAGCCCGCGAGCTCGTTGTTCTTGTGGAAGACGTGCAGCCCGACGTAGCCGTCGCGGGTCCAGTGGTTCATCGCCTCGAAGGCGATCAGCGTCAGCTCGCGGTCGATGGCCAGCTGCGTCAGCTCGGTGTCCTGGACGCAGTGCGGCCACCCCCACAGCACCTGGCCGGCGTGCATCAGGGCCACGTCCTCGTGCTGCGGCTTCGGCAGCACGACGACGTCGGAGGTGGCGATGATCTCCTCACGCGTGGCGAAGCCGGCGACGTGCGGGGCGAGGTCGGCGTCGGAGATGCCGAAGCGCGAGCCGTAGTCGTGCTCGAGGGTCGTCCGGGCCGCGACGTCAGTGGCCAGCCGGTGCAGGTGCTCCGGGTGGAGGGGGAGACGGTGCTCGTTCTCCTTGGCCGAGGTGCCGATGACGCCGAGGCTGAGCCGGCTCACTTCTTCTTCGGCATGAAGGGCTCGGTGGAGTCGCCCTTCCCGGCGGCCTTCGCGTGCTTGTCGGCACGCTTCTCCTTGATGGACTTGCCGGACTTCTTGGACATGCCTTGCCGCGGCGACTTGTCGCTCATCGGGGCTCCCTCGTCGGAAGCCTGGATGGCTCCGTGCTGCCACACTACGCGCCCCACTAACGTGGCTCCCGTGGACGACTCCTCGCTGGATCCCTCGCTGGACCCCTCGGCAGCACCCTCGCTGGCCGACGACGCCGCCCTCGCCGTCGAGCTGGTGCGCGAGGCCGCCGCCCTCGCGGCCCGGATCCGGACCGGGGGCCTCGACGTCGACTTCAAGACCAGCGGGTCCGACGTCGTCACCCAGGCCGACACCGCGGCCGAGCGGCTCATCGTCGACCGGCTGGCGGCCGAGCGCCCCGACGACGCGATCGTGGGGGAGGAGGGCGCCTCGCGACCGGGCACGTCCGGACGCACCTGGGTGATCGACCCGGTCGACGGCACCTTCAACTTCTCCCGCGGCAGCGACTGGTGGTGCAGCGCGATCGCCCTGGCCGGCGAGGACGACGTGCTGCTCGGCGCTGTCCACCACGCCGCCACGCAGCGGACCTGGGTCGGCGGCCCCGACCTGCCCAGCACGTGCGACGGCGTACGCCTGGGCGACCTGCCCGACACCCCGCCCGGCTCGCGGTGCGCGACGACCTACCTCCACCCGCCGTTCTTCGGCAGCGAGGTGGGCGATGCCTTCGCCCGTGCGCTCGGGCAGGTCGGCACGTTGCGGATGCTCGGCTCCGGGACGATGGACGCGATGGCGATCGCCTCGGGCCAGTGGGACGTGCTCTTCCAGCACTCCGTCGCCGACTGGGACCGGCTCCCGGGCGCGGCGATCGTCCGCGGCGCGGGCGGCGAGTCGCTCGTCGTACCGGCCGCGGGGGTGGACTGGACGGTCACCGGCGCGCCGGCGGCGGTCGCGGACGTCCGAGCCGCGCTGCTCGACGGCACGGACGCCCGGTAGCCTGCCGCCGTGCTCGATCGGTTCAAGCAGTTCTGGCAGGGCGTCATGCTCGCGCCCTTCATCAACCTCTTCATCCGCCTCGGCATCAGCCCCGACGTGGTGACGCTGGTCGGCACCCTCGGCGTCAGCTTCGGCGCGCTGTTCTTCTTCTCCCAGGGCTGGGTGTGGCAGGGCGTGCTGTTCATCACCGCCTTCGTCTTCAGCGACCTGGTCGACGGCGCGATGGCCCGCAAGACGGGCCGCAAGGACGACTTCGGCGCCTTCCTCGACTCGACCCTCGACCGGGTGGCCGACGGCGCGCTCTTCGGCGGCCTCGCCCTCTTCTTCGCCTGGCACCACGAGAGCCACCTCTACCTCGTGCTGAGCCTGGTCATCCTCGTGATGGGCGCCGTGACGTCCTACGCCCGGGCGAAGGCCGACCACCTCGGCTACGACGCCAAGGTCGGCGTCGCCGAGCGTCCGGACCGCCTGGTGGGGATGCTCGTGCCCGCCTTCTTCGCCGACCTCCTCGACCTGTGGTGGCTGCTCTACATCTCGCTGTGGGCCCTCGCCGCCGCGGCCACCGTGACGGTCGCGCAGCGCATCTGGGTCGTGCGCCGTCAGGCGCTCGCCCGCGCGGCCGCCCAGGGCTGAGCGACCCCCGGGTCGTCGGCAGTTCGAGGCCCGGTCCCGGTGCCTCCTTTCGGATGAGTCCGCACTACGATCGGCTCATGGCTGAGCAGACTGCAGAGACCCCCCTCGAGCACGGCACCAGCCGCGTGAAGCGCGGCATGGCCGAGATGCTCAAGGGCGGCGTGATCATGGACGTGGTGACCGCCGAGCAGGCGAAGATCGCCGAGGACGCCGGCGCCGTCGCCGTCATGGCCCTCGAGCGCGTGCCGGCCGACATCCGCGCCCAGGGCGGCGTGTCCCGGATGAGCGACCCCGACATGATCGACGGCATCATCGAGGCCGTCTCGATCCCGGTGATGGCCAAGGCCCGCATCGGCCACTTCGCCGAGGCCCAGGTGCTCCAGTCGCTCGGCGTCGACTACATCGACGAGTCCGAGGTGCTCACCCCGGCCGACTACTCCCACCACATCGACAAGTGGGGCTTCACCGTCCCCTTCGTCTGCGGTGCGACCAACCTCGGCGAGGCGTTGCGCCGGATCACCGAGGGCGCGGCGATGATCCGCTCCAAGGGCGAGGCCGGCACCGGCGACGTGTCCAACGCGGTCACCCACATGCGCACCATCCGTGGCGAGCTCAACCGCCTGCACGGCATGGCCGAGGACGAGCTCTACGTCGCGGCCAAGGACCTCCAGGCTCCCTACGAGCTGGTCAAGGAGGTCGCGGCCGCGGGCAAGCTGCCGGTCGTCCTCTTCACCGCCGGCGGCATCGCCACCCCGGCCGACGCCGCGATGATGATGCAGCTCGGCGCCGAGGGCGTCTTCGTCGGCTCCGGCATCTTCAAGTCGGGCAACCCGGCCCAGCGCGCCGAGGCGATCGTCAAGGCCACCACGTTCTTCGACGACCCTGACGTGGTCGCCAAGGTCTCGCGCGGCCTCGGCGAGGCGATGGTCGGCATCAACGTCGACGAGCCCGCCCGCTCGATCCAGTTCGCCGAGCGCGGCTGGTAGTCGGCGCCTACTTCCTCAGCGCGTCCACCAGCACGGTGGCCGCGTTGCCGAAGCCGTACGCCTCCTCGCCCGGCTGGGCGGGCAGCCCGAGCCGGATCACGAGGGTCCTCGTGGTGGGGTCGACGAGCAGCACCTGTCCGCCGAGGCCGAGCGCTGCGAACAGGTCCGGGTCGGCGTACGACGCCAGCTGGCCGGTCACGGGTCGCAGGGGCTGGCCCTGTGCGTCCACCGGGTCGGTGGCCCCGCGGACCTGCCCCGGCCGGTTGAGCCACCAGAGGTAGCCGTAGGCCGCGTTGTGCACCGTCGACGAGCGGCCGACGGCCCGCGCCACGTAGGCCCTGTCGAGGTAGCGCCTGCCGTCGACCTTCCCCCTGCCGAGGTAGAGCATCCCGAGGTGGGCGAGGTCCAGGCAGGTCGTGGTGACGCCGTAGAACGCGTTGGCGTTGCCGGACCGGTCGGTGGTGAAGGTCGTGTGCGCCATGCCGAGCGGCTCGAACAGCCGCGTGCGGGCGAACCTCGCGACCGGCATCCCGGTCGCCTCCTCCAGCACCGGCTCGAGGACCTGGATCGCGGCGTTGTTGTACTGCCACGCGCTGCCGGGGGCGTACTGCTGCGTGAGGCCGACGGCGTACCTCGTGCGGTTGCGTGCGCCGAGCAGGTCGCCGTAGTCGGACTGCAGCGACCAGAAGCGGCCGCTGTCGTTGGACAGCAGGTTGCGCACGGTCACCGACGCCGACGGCGTGCCGCGCCACTCGGGCACGTAGGTCGAGACGGTGTCGTCGAGGCGCAGGTCGCCGTCGCGGATCGCGATGCCGACGAGGGTCGCGGTGACCGACTTCGTGATCGAGAACACCTCGCGCGGGGTGTCGCGGCTCAACCGCCAGTTGGCCTCCTTCGCCAGCTTGCCGTCGCGCAGCACCGCGAAGCACGTGGAGTCGAGAGCCTTCGCCTCCTTGGCCCCCGCCGACAGGGCGCCGGGCCTCAGCCCCAGGTCGGACGGCGAACGCACCGGCCAGCCGTCGACGGTGAGCTGACCGGCCTGCTCGGCCGTGGCGGGCACGCCGCAGAGCACGAGGGCGGCGGTGAGCAGCATGGCGCCGAGTGCTTGGGCGCGGGGGAGCCTCATGGGTGGTGAGCCTAGGCCGGGAACGCGGTCCTAGGATCGGCGATCGTGAACCCGACCATCGGCGTGCTCGCCCTCCAGGGCGACGTCCGCGAGCACCTCGCCGCCCTGCGCTCGCTGGGGGCGGACCCGGTCGCCGTACGACGACCGGCCGAGCTCGCGGCCTGCGACGGCCTCGTCCTCCCGGGCGGGGAGTCCACGACGATGGTCAAGCTGGCCCGGATCTTCGACCTGCTCGAGCCGCTGCGCGAGGCGGTCGCCGGCGGGCTGCCGGCCTTCGGGACGTGCGCCGGGATGATCCTCCTCGCGGACCGGATCGAGGACGGCGCGCCCGGTCAGGAGACCGTCGGCGGGCTGCACATCACGGTGCGACGCAACGCGTTCGGCCGTCAGGTCGACTCGTTCGAGGAGGACCTCGACGTCGACGGCCTGGCCGACCCCGTGCGGGCGGTCTTCATCCGCGCGCCCTGGGTCGAGTCGGTCGGCGACGACGTCGACGTACTGGCTCGGGTCGGTGGTGGACCGGCCGTGGGTAGGATCGTCGCGGTGCGTCAGGGCCCCCTGATGGCGACCTCGTTCCATCCGGAGGTCGGCGGCGACGACCGGGTCCACGGCATGTTCGTGGACCTGGTGCGCTCGGTCCGGTGACCGCACCTCACGACACGCGACAGATAGAGGACCCATGTCAGGCCACTCCAAGTGGGCAACGACCAAGCACAAGAAGGCCGCGATCGACGCCAAGCGCGGCAAGCTCTTCGCCAAGCTGATCAAGAACATCGAGGTCGCGGCGAAGCAGGGCGGCGGCGACCCCGCCGGCAACCCGACCCTCTACGACGCCATCCAGAAGGCGAAGAAGAGCTCGGTCCCGAACAAGAACATCGACTCCGCCCTCAAGCGTGGCTCCGGTGCCGAGTCGGGTGGCGTCGACTACAAGACGATCTCCTACGAGGTCTACGGCCCGCAGGGCGTGGCCTTCCTCGTCGAGTGCCTCACCGACAACACCAACCGCGCCGCGATGGAGGTCCGCACGGCGGTCACCCGCAACGGCGGCACCATGGCCGACCCCGGCTCCGTCTCGCGCCTGTTCACCCGCAAGGGCGTCGTCGTGGTGCCGAAGTCGCAGGACCACGACGGCACCGTGCGTGAGGTCTCCGAGGACGACGTCCTCGAGGCGACCCTCGACGCCGGCGCCGACGAGGTCAACGACCTCGACGAGGCCTTCCAGGTGCAGAGCGAGGCCACCGACGTCGTCGCGGTCCGCACCGCGCTGCAGGACGCCGGCATCGACTACGACTCCGCCGACGTGGAGTTCGTCGCCAGCCTCGAGATCCCGGTCGACGCCGACGGCGCCGGCAAGGTGCTCCGCCTCCTCGACGCCCTCGAGGACCTCGACGACGTCCAGGACGTCTTCACCAACGTCGACATCCCCGCCGACGTGATGGCCGAGCTCGAGGCCGCCGACGCCTGACCCGCCGCCGGTGCCCGCCGCGTGTCGTACGCCGTCCCGCATCGGCCGCGGGATAGCGTGACCGCACGAACACCTGTTCGGACGACCGGTCCGGGCAGGGTGAGGCGAGGGGGTGGGACGTGCGGGTGCTCGGCATCGACCCCGGCCTGACCCGGTGCGGCGTGGGCGTGGTCGACGGCAGCGTCGGGCGCCCGTTGTCGATGGTCGACGTCGGCGTGATCCGCACCAGCTCCGACCTCCCGGTCGCCGAGCGGCTGGTCACCATCGAGAAGGGCCTCGACGCCTGGCTCGACGAGCACCGGCCCGACGCCGTGGCCGTGGAGCGGGTGTTCGCGCGGTCGGACTCGAGCACGATCATGGGCACCGCCCAGGCCAGCGGTATCGCCCTGGTCGTCGCGGCCCGCCGCGGTCTGCCGATCGCGATGCACACCCCCAGCGAGGTCAAGGCCGCCGTGTCCGGCAACGGCCGCGCCGACAAGGCCCAGGTCGGCGCGATGGTGGTCCGGATCCTCCGGCTCACCGAGCTGCCGAAGCCCGCCGACGCCGCGGACGCGCTCGCGCTCGCCATCACCCACGTGTGGCGCGGCTCGGCCAGCAACCGTCTCGAGGCCGCCGTGGCCCAGCAGCAGGCCTTGGCGAAGGCCCAGAAGCAGAAGATGAGGACCCGATGATCGCCTTCGTCCGCGGCGAGGTCGCCGCCGTCACGCTCACCAGCGCCGTGCTCGAGGTCGGGGGAGTCGGCCTCGAGCTGATGTGCACCCCCGGCACCCTCGCCACGCTGCGCATCGGCCAGCCGGCGACCCTGCCGACCAGCATGGTCGTGCGCGAGGACAGCCTGACGATCTTCGGCTTCCTCGACGACGACGAGAAGTCGATCTTCGAGATCGTCCAGACCGCGTCGGGTGTCGGACCCAAGGTCGCCCAGGCGATCGTCGCGGTGATGAGCCCCGACGACGTGCGCCGCGCGATCAGCACCGAGGACGTCAAGGCGCTCACCCGCGTGCCGGGGATCGGGCAGAAGGGCGCCCAGCGGATCATCCTCGAGCTCAAGGACCGCATCGGCCCGCCGGTCGGGGTGCACCACCCGGCCGCGACGATCCCGCAGCGCGACGCCTGGCGCGACCAGGTCCAGCAGGGGCTGGTCGGCCTCGGCTGGTCGGCCAAGGAGTCGGAGAAGGCGGTCGAGGCCGTGGCTCCCGACGCCGGCACCACCCCCGACGTCGGCGCCCTCCTGCGCGCCGCTCTGCGCACCTTGAGCAAGGCGTGAGCGGGGCGCGATGAACTGGGACGACACCGACGAGGACGTCGAGCTCACGGCGGCCGAGCACGCCCACCTCCAGCGGCTCACCGACGCCGAGGCCGACAGCGACGAGCGCGCGGTCGAGGCGGCGCTCCGCCCGAAGACGCTCGACGAGGTGGTCGGGCAGGTGCGCGTGCGCGACCAGCTCGGGCTGGTCCTCGAGGCCGCCCGCCGCCGCGGCCGAGCGCCCGACCACGTCCTGCTGTCGGGCCCGCCCGGGCTCGGCAAGACCACGCTCGCGATGATCATCGCCGCCGAGATGACCACGCCCCTGCGGCTCACCAGCGGGCCGGCGATCACCCACGCCGGCGACCTCGCCGCGATCCTGTCCGGCCTCAACGAGAACGACGTCCTCTTCGTCGACGAGATCCACCGGATGTCGCGCCCGGCCGAGGAGATGCTCTACATGGCCATGGAGGACTACCGGGTCGACGTCGTCATCGGCAAGGGCCCCGGCGCCACCGCGATCCCGCTCGAGATCCCGCCGTTCACCCTCGTCGGCGCCACCACCCGCGCCGGGCTGCTGCCGGGCCCGCTGCGCGACCGGTTCGGGTTCACCGCCCACCTGGAGTTCTACGAGCCCCACGAGCTCGACCGCATCGTCCACCGCAGCGCCGGCCTCCTCGGCGTACACCTCACGGCCGAGGGGTCGAAGGAGATCGCCGGTCGGTCCCGCGGCACCCCCCGCATCGCCAACCGGCTCCTGCGCCGGGTCCGCGACTACGCCCAGGTCCGCGCCGACGGCGTGCTGACCCTGCCGGTGGCCCAGGCGGCACTCGACCTGTTCGAGGTCGACGAGTCCGGACTCGACCGCCTCGACCGGGCGGTCCTCGACGTGCTGTGCCGCCGCTTCGGCGGGGGACCGGTCGGGGTCTCCACGCTCGCGGTCGCCGTCGGCGAGGAGCGCGAGACCGTCGAGGAGGTCGCCGAGCCGTTCCTGGTCCGCAACGGCTTCCTCGCCCGTACGCCGCGGGGCCGCGTCGCGACGCCCGCCGCCTGGCACCACCTCGGCCTGACGCCTCCGCCGGTGCCCACGGTCGACTCCACGCTCTTCGACGACTGAGCACGACCGAGCACGACCCGTAGGGCCGTGGCGCCCGACCATCGGCGGATGGGCCGGGCGGTGCCCATCCCCGTAGACTCCACGGGCTCAGGCACCCCCACGATCTCCCCCCGACCCCCAAGGAGACCCCTGCCGTGAACGATCTCGCCGCCCTGCTGCCCCTGGCCGCCATCCTGGCCCTGTTCTACTTCGTCGGGATCCGTCCCCAGCAGCGCCGGGCCAAGGAGGTCGCCGCCCTCCAGAGCAGCATCGAGGTCGGCCAGCGCGTGATGATGTCGTCGGGCATCTTCGGCACCGTCACCTCGATCGACGACGACAAGGCGACCCTCGAGATCGCCCCCGGCACCCGGATCGAGATCGCCCGTGCGGCCATCGCGAAGGTCGAGTCCTCGGTCCCCGGGATCGGGGAGCCGGGCGATGCCTGATCGTCGCGCGGCACAGGAGGCGCTGACCCGCCTCACCGTCGACGTCCCCGACTGGCCCGAGCCGGGGGTGACGTTCAAGGACATCACCCCGGTCCTGGCCGACCACCACGCCTTCTCGGCCGTCGTCGAGGCGCTCGCGGACGCCGGTCGCGACGACCACGGCAACGTCGTGGTCGACAAGGTCGTCGGGATGGAGGCCCGCGGGTTCATCCTCGCCGCGCCCGTCGCGCTGGCGCTCGGCATCGGCTTCGTGCCGGTCCGCAAGGCCGGCAAGCTGCCGCGCGAGGCGCACGCGGTGTCGTACTCCCTGGAGTACGGCGAGGCGACCCTCGAGGTGCACCGCGACGCGATCGCGCCGGGCGAGCGGGTGCTGCTGATCGACGACGTGCTCGCCACCGGCGGCACGGTCGCCGCGACCCGCGAGCTCGTCGAGGCGTGCGGGGGCGTCGCGACCGGCGTCGCGGTGCTGATGGAGCTGAGCTTCCTCGACCCGCGCACGGTCACCGGCGACCTCCCGATCAGCACCCTGCTGACGATCTGACCACACAGCCCACAACTAGACTCGGGACATGGCAGAGGAGGAGGCACCCGCGCAGGAGGCGAAGGCGCCCCTGACCGCGCGCGGCATGCGCGCCCGCCTCGCCCGCGTCGGCACCAAGCCCCCCGCCCAGAACCCGGTCCTCGAGCCCCTCTTCCGGGCCGTGCGGGCCAACCACCCGAAGGCCGACCTGGCGCTCCTCGAGCGTGCCTACGCCGTCGCCGACAAGTGGCACACCGGCCAGATGCGCAAGAGCGGTGACCCCTACATCACCCACCCGCTCGCGGTCACCACGATCCTCGCCGACATCGGCATGACCGAGCCGACGCTCGTCGCCGCGCTGCTGCACGACACGGTCGAGGACACGCCGTACACCCTCGACGAGCTCCGCGCCGACTTCGGCGACGAGGTCGCGCTCCTCGTCGACGGCGTGACCAAGCTCGACAAGGTGCAGTACGGCGCCTCGGCGCAGGCCGAGACCATCCGCAAGATGATCGTCGCGATGTCGCGCGACATCCGGGTGCTGGTGATCAAGCTCGCCGACCGGCTGCACAACATGCGCACGCTCCGCTACGTCCCGGCCGCCTCGCAGGAGCGCTCCTCGCGCGAGACGCTCGACATCTACGCCCCGCTGGCCCACCGCCTCGGCATGAACACCCTCAAGTGGGAGCTCGAGGACCTCGCGTTCGCGACCCTGCACCCCAAGATCTACGACGAGATCGTCCGGATGGTCGCCGAGCGCGCCCCGTCGCGCGACCAGTTCCTCGCGGAGGTCGTCGCCGAGATCGAGCAGGACCTCAAGGCCTCGCGGATCAACGCGAAGGTGACCGGCCGGCCGAAGCACTACTACTCGATCTACCAGAAGATGATCGTCGGCGGCCGCGACTTCTCCGACATCTACGACCTCGTCGGCATCCGGATCCTCGTCGACGAGGACCGCGACTGCTACAGCGCGCTGGGCGTCATCCACTCGCGCTGGAACCCGGTCCTGGGCCGGTTCAAGGACTACGTCGCGATGCCGAAGTTCAACATGTACCAGTCGCTCCACACGACCGTCATCGGCCCCGCGGGCAAGCCCGTCGAGGTGCAGATCCGCACGTTCTCCCAGCACCGTCGTGCCGAGTACGGCGTCGCCGCGCACTGGAAGTACAAGGAGAACACCAAGGCCGGCGTCGACACCGACCGCCTCGGCGACAAGGACGACCTCACCTGGCTGCGTCAGCTGCTCGACTGGCAGAGCGAGGTCGAGGACCCGGGTGAGTTCCTGGAGTCGCTGCGCTTCGAGATGAACCAGCAGCAGGTCTACGTCTTCACCCCCCGTGGTGACGTCGTGCCGCTGCCGATGGGCGCGACCCCGGTCGACTTCGCGTACGCCGTCCACACCGAGGTGGGCCACCACACGATCGGCTCGCGGGTCAACGGCCGCCTCGTGCCGCTGGAGTCGCAGCTCGACAACGGCGACGTCGTGGAGGTCTTCACCTCCAAGTCGCCGACCTCCGGTCCGTCGCGCGACTGGCTCAACTTCGTCCAGTCGCCGCGCGCCCGCTCGAAGATCCGCCAGTGGTTCACCAAGGAGCGGCGCGAGGAGGCGATCGAGCACGGCAAGGACCAGATCGCCAAGCTCATGCGCAAGGAGGGCCTGCCCCTCAACCGCCTGATGACCCACGACATCCTCGCGCTGGTCGCCGAGCACTTCCACCACGCCGACGTGTCCGCGCTCTACGCAGCGGTCGGCGAGGGCAACCTCAGCGCGCAGGCCGTGGTCCGACGCGTCATCGACATCCACGGGGGCGACGAGGGCGCCCAGGAGGACATGTCGGAGGGCGTCAGCATCACCGGGCGCGCCCGCTCCTCCAAGCGCGGCCCGACCGACTCCGGCGTCATCGTCCGCGGCGTCGACGACCTCTGGGTCAAGCTCGCCAAGTGCTGCACGCCGGTGCCGCCCGACCCGATCCTCGGCTTCGTCACCAAGGGCGGGGGAGTCTCGGTCCACCGCAAGGACTGCACCAACGCCGCCAGCCTGCTCGGCCAGCCCGAGCGGGTGCTGGAGGTCGAGTGGGCGCCGACCTCGCAGTCGACGTTCCTGGTCAACATCCAGGTCGAGGCGCTCGACCGCGCCCGGCTGCTCTCCGACATCACGATGGCGCTCTCCGACGCCCACGTGAACATCCTCAGCGCCACGCTCTCCACCACGCGCGACCGCGTGGCCAAGAGCCGGTTCTCCTTCGAGATGGCCGACGCGGCCCACCTCGACGGCGTGCTCCGTGCCGTGCGCGCCGTGCCCGGCGTCTTCGACGCCTACCGGGTCACTGCCTGACCGGCTGTGCTCGTGGCGCTCGCGCGTGCTGAGGTGGGCACGCTGCTGTCCGGCACCGGGCGCTACCGAACGGTACGGGCGTCCCGGCGGCCCGCCGACTGCCTGACTGTTCGGTAGCGGCGAGCGCCGTTCAGCTGAAGTCGGCCGCGGCCTTCTTCGCCATGTCGAGGAAGGCCTGCTTGTTGGCGAGCTCGCCCTCGAGGTCCTTGATCCTCCTGGCGTCGCCGGCGGCGGAGGCCTTGTCGAGCTTGGCCTGCGTCTCGGCGATCCCGGCCTCGAGCTTGCCGATCATGTCGTCGGCGCGGGCCGACTTCTCGGGATCGCTCCTGCTCCACTTCTCGTCCTCGACCGCGCGGATGGCCTGCTCGACCTTCCGCATCCGGGCCTCGAGGTCCTTCATCCGGTCGCGCGGCACCTTGCCCGCGTCGTCCCACCGGTCGGCGAGGTCGCGGAACGCCTTCTTGGCCGCCTCGAGGTCGGTCACCGGGAGGAGCGCCTCGGCCTCGACCAGGATCGCGTCCTTGACGTCGGCGTTGGCGGCGAACTCCTCGTCGAGCGCGGCGTTGGCCGCGTCGCGGGCACCGAAGAACGTGTCCTGGGCACCGCGGAAGCGCTGCCAGAGCTGGTCGTCGACCTCGCGGGGCGCCGGGCCGGCGGCCTTCCACTCACGCATCAGGTCGCGGTACCTGCCCGCCGTGGGGCCCCAGTCGGTGGACGTGGCGATCGCCTCGGCCTCCTTGGCCAGCCGCTCCTTGATGACGCGCGCCCCGTCACGACGCTCGTGCTCCTCGGCGAAGTGCGCCTTGCGGTGGCGGGTGTACGTCGTGCGCGCGGTGGAGAAGCGCCGCCACAGCGCATCGTCGGTGGCGCGGTCGAGCCGGGGGAGCTCCTTCCACGTCGAGAGCAGCTCGCGCAGGCGGTTCGCGCCGTTGCGCCAGTCGGTGCTCTCCGCGAGGCGCTCGGCCTCGGCGACGAGCTTCTCCTTCTCCGCCTTCGACTCCGCCGTCTTCTGCGCGCGCTCCTCCTTGCGGGCCGAGCGCTGCACGGCGATCACCGGAGCGAGCGCGTCGAGCCGGCCGGCGAGGGAGACCAGGTCGCCCACCGCGTGCGCGTCGACGACCTGCTCCCGCAGTGCCTTGGACGAGGAGGTGGCCTCCTCGGGCGCGAGCCGGCCGGACGCCACCCGCTGCTCGAGCAGGTGGACCTTGCCCTCGAGCTCCTCGAAACGCTTGGTGAAGAACTCCAGGGCCTCGGCCGGGGTGCCGGCCTCGTAGGACCCCACGGATCGCTCACCATCGGCGGTGCGGACATAGACGGTGCCGTCCTCGGCCACCCGGCCCCAGGGCGTTCCCGCCCCGGCCGAGTCGTCTGCGGACTGCTTGTCGGCGCTCATGGTCGCCCATCGTAGTCATGGCCGCGACCGGCCTCGGTAGGCTTCCCTCCTGAGAAGATCCGACCGGAGATCTGACAGCGAGACAAGCAAGGACTGACGCCTGTGTTCATCGCCGGCTTCCCCGCCGGGCCGTGGGGCACCAACTGCTACGTCGTGGCGACCGGTCCCGGCACGGAGTGCGTCGTCATCGATCCCGGCAAGGACTCCGCCGACGGTGTCGCCGACGTCGTGCGCGAGCACGGGCTCAAGCCGGTCAGCGTCCTGGTCACCCACGGCCACATCGACCACATGTGGTGCGTGGCGCCGGTGGCCGGCACCTACGACGCGACGGCCTGGATCCACCCCAGCGACCGGCACCTGCTCACCGACCCGATGTCCGGCATGAGCCGGGAGACCACCCAGATGCTGCTCGGCGGCGACTACACCTGGGCCGAGCCGGACGACGTGCGCGAGCTCTCCGACCTCGCCGAGCTCGAGCTCGCCGGGCTGCGCTTCGTCGTGGACCACACGCCCGGGCACACCCAGGGCTCGGTGACCTTCCGGACGCCGTACGCCCAGCAGGACGTGTCCGAGGTGATGTTCTCCGGGGACCTGCTCTTCGAGGGCTCCATCGGTCGCACCGACCTGCCCGGCGGCGACCATCCGACGATGCTGCGCAGCCTCACCGACAAGGTGCTGACCCTGCCCGACGACGTCGTCGTGCTGCCCGGGCACGGCAACCAGACCTCCATCGGGCGCGAGCGTGCCACCAACCCCTACCTGCTCGACCTGCAGTCCCACTCCGGTGACCAGGGCAACGCGGGCCGGGTCACCCGAGGACTCTGAGGAAGTAGAGATGAGCAAGATCGCCCCGCTGAGCGGGTTCCCCGAGCTGCTGCCTGCGCAGCGTGCCGTCGAGCGCGAGGTCATCGCGTCGGTGTCGCGCACGTTCGAGCTGCACGGCTTCACCAACATCGAGACGCGCGTCGTGGAGCCGGTCGAGCGCCTGGCCAAGGGAGGCGAGGTCGACAAGGAGATCTACGTCCTGCAGCGGATCGCCGCCGAGCCCGACGCCAAGGCCGACCTCGGCCTCCACTTCGACCTCACCGTGCCGTTCGCCCGCTACGTCCTCGAGCACGCCGGGCACCTCGAGTTCCCCTTCCGGCGCTTCCAGGTGCAGCCCGCCTGGCGCGGCGAGCGGCCGCAGGAGGGTCGCTACCGCCAGTTCACCCAGGCCGACGTCGACATCGTCGGGCGCGACGAGCTGCCCTTCCACCACGACGTCGAGGTGATGTCGGTGATGGTCGACGCCCTCGGCCGGCTGCCGATCCCGCCGGTGTCGTTCCAGTTCAACAACCGCAAGCTCATCCAGGGCTTCTACCGCGGGCTCGGCATCGACGACGTCACCGACGCCATCCGGGTCATCGACAAGCTCGACAAGCTGCCTTCCGACGAGGTCGCGACGATGCTCGTGGAGCGCGTCGGTACGACGCCGGAGCAGGCGCAGCGGTGCCTCGAGCTCGCCACCATCCGGGTGGCCGACACGTCGTTCGTCGACCGCGTCCGCAGCCTGGGGGTCAGCGACGAGCTGCTCGACCAGGGGCTCGAGGAGCTGGCCGCGGTGATCGAGGGCTGCCGGGCCGTTGCCGGCGACCGCGTCACCGTCGAGGCCAACCTGCGCATCGCGCGCGGCCTCGACTACTACACCGGCACCGTCGTGGAGATCTTCATGGAGGGCTACGAGCGCCTGAAGTCGGTCGGCGGGGGAGGGCGCTACGACGCGCTCGCCAGCGACGGCCGTACGACCTACCCCGGCGTCGGCGTGTCCTTCGGCGTCTCCCGCACGCTGATCCCGCTCGTCGCCGACGGCGTGCTGTCGGGCAGCCGGCCGGTCCCGAGCGTCGCCCTCGTCGCGCTCAACACCGAGGACGACCGGGCGACCAGCACCGCGGTCGCCGCCGCGCTCCGCGAGCGGGAGATCGCGTGCGAGGTCGCCCCTGCGCCTGCGAAGTTCGGCAAGCAGATCCGCTTCGCCGAGCGGCGCGGCATCCCCTACGTCTGGTTCGTCCAGGCCGACGGCAGCCACCAGGTCAAGGACATCCGCTCGGGGGAGCAGGTCGAGGCCGACCCGGCCACGTGGTCCCCGCCCCCGGCCGACCTCCGCCCCACCATCATCAGCACCGCCACCAGTTCCACCAGCAACGAGGAGACAGACAAGTGATCCGCACCCATGACGCCGGCGCCCTGCGCGCCACGGACGTCGGCCAGACCGTCACGCTCGCCGGGTGGGTGGCGCGGCGTCGCGACCACGGCGGGGTCGCGTTCCTGGACCTGCGCGAGGCCAGCGGCGTGGTGCAGGTCGTCGTCCGTGACGAGGCCGTCGCGCACAGCCTGCGCAGCGAGTTCTGCCTTAAGGTGACCGGCGAGGTCGTGGCCCGCAAGGCCGGCAACGAGAACCCCAACCTGGCCACCGGCGAGATCGAGGTCGTCGCGACCGAGGTCGAGGTGCTCTCCACCTCCGACCCGCTGCCCTTCCCGATCGACGACGCGTCCGGCCACAAGGGCGGCGAGGTCGGCGAGGAGGCGCGCCTCAAGCACCGCTACCTCGACCTGCGCCGCTCCGGCCCCAACGCCGCCCTGCGCCTGCGGAGCAGGATCAACAAGGCCGCCCGCGACGTGCTCGACGAGCGCGCCTTCGTCGAGATCGAGACCCCCACGCTGACCCGCTCGACGCCGGAGGGTGCCCGCGACTTCCTGGTGCCCGCGCGACTCGCGCCCGGCAGCTGGTACGCCCTGCCCCAGAGCCCGCAGCTGTTCAAGCAGCTGCTGATGGTCGGCGGCATGGAGCGCTACTACCAGATCGCGCGCTGCTACCGCGACGAGGACTTCCGCGCCGACCGCCAGCCCGAGTTCACCCAGCTCGACATCGAGATGAGCTTCGTGGACCAGGAGGACGTCATCGAGCTGATGGAGAGCGTCCTCGAGGCGATGTGGGCGCAGGCCGGCAAGACGATCCAGCGGCCGATCCCGCGGATGACCTACGCCGAGGCGATGGCGAGGTACGGCTCCGACAAGCCCGACCTGCGCATGGGCCTCGAGCTCGTCGACTGCACGGAGTACTTCGCCGACACCACGTTCCGGGTCTTCCAGGCCGACTACGTGGGTGCGGTCGTCATGCCCGGCGGCGGCAGCCAGCCGCGTCGGCAGTTCGACGCCTGGCAGGACTGGGCCAAGCAGCGCGGGGCCAAGGGCCTGGCCTACGTCACGATCGCCGAGGACGGCGAGCTCGGCGGCCCGGTGGCCAAGAACCTCACCGACGCCGAGCGCGACGGCCTCGCGGCGCACGTCGGCGCAGCACCCGGTGACTGCATCTTCTTCGCGGCCGGCCCGGTCAGGAGCAGCCGGGCGCTGCTCGGCGCGGCCCGGCTCGAGATCGGTCGTCGCGGCGACATGCTCGACGACTCGCAGTTCGCCTTCACCTGGGTCGTCGACGCGCCGCTCTTCGAGCCCAGCTCCGACGCGGTCGCCAGCGGCGACGTGGCCGTCGGCGCCGGCGCCTGGACGGCCGTGCACCACGCGTTCACCAGCCCGAAGGCCGAGTTCCTCGACACCTTCGACACCGACCCCGGCAGCGCGCTGGCCTACGCCTACGACATCGTCTGCAACGGCAACGAGCTCGGCGGCGGGTCGATCCGTATCCACCGCGGTGACATCCAGAAGCGGGTCTTCTCGGTGATGGGGCTCGGCGAGGACGAGGCGCAGGAGAAGTTCGGCTTCCTGCTCGACGCGTTCAAGTTCGGCGCACCGCCGCACGGCGGCATCGCGGTCGGCATGGACCGCATCGTCGCGCTGCTGGCCGGCACCGACTCGATCCGCGACGTGATCGCCTTCCCGAAGTCCGGTGGCGGCTACGACCCGCTCACGGCCGCGCCCGCGCCGATCACGCCCGAGCAGCGCAAGGAGGCCGGCGTGGACGCGCGGCCCGAGCCCGCAGGCGAGCAGAAGGCGTCGACGGCCCAGGCCTGATCCACGCACGACAGGGGCGGTGACCACCGGATCGGTGGTCACCGCCCCTTCGTCGTGCGCGGCGTCCGTCGTACGCCGATCACGCGGGGAAGGACGTCCGCCGGACCCCTGCAGCCGCGCAGGACGTCCCGCATATCACGAGATCTTCCGCAGGTTTGCCGGGGGTTCTGGGTGAACCGGTCGTAACTGGATCGTTACGCGTCAGTGATCGTGCCTGCGTCACAGGTCACATAGAGTCCGATCCGGCGCCGACCCCGGGAGACCCCCGGAAGAGGCGCCGGGACAGTCCCGAACCAGATGGGGAGAGCATGTCGGCAGACACCGCAGGGCCGGAGACGCTGGGCTCGTTGAGCGACGAGCCCGAGCACCAGGATCCCAACAGCCAGCAGGCCAAGGAGATCGCCGGCAAGTCCCCGCTGCGCATCGCGCTGGGCCGTCTGGCCCGCGACAAGATCGCCGTCGTCTGCGCCGTGGTCGTGCTGTTCTTCATCATCTGCGCCGTCTTCGCCGGCCCGATCGCCCACCTCTTCGGCGTGAGCCTGGAGACCCCGCTCGCCAGCGAGCGGGTCGACGGGCTCAACAACAGCATGCCGAAGCCCGAGATGGGCCCGCCGTTCGGTCCGTTCACGTGGGACCACCCGATGGGTGTCGCCCCCGCACCGGCAACGACAACCTGGCCTACTGGCTCTACGGCTGCCGGATCTCGCTGCTGATCGCGGCCAGCGCCACGCTCGTGGCGAGCGTCGTCGGCGTGGTCGTGGGCCTGCTCGCCGGCTTCCTCGGCGGCATGGTCGACAAGATCCTGTCGTTCTTCATCGACGTGTTCCTCACGGTCCCGTTCCTGCTGGCCGCGCTGACCCTCGCCCCGATCCTCAACGAGCGGTTCGCCCTCTACGACAGCTACCCGACGATCCAGAAGACCAGCCTGATCATCGTGCTCTCGATCTTCGGCTGGATGGGCACCGCCCGCCTGATCCGCGGTGAGGTGCTCGCCCTCCGCGAGCGCGAGTTCGTCCAGGCCGCCCGGGTGATGGGCATGCCCACCTCGCGCATCCTGTTCAAGGAGCTGCTGCCCAACCTCGCGGCGCCGATCATCATCAGCGTCTCGCTCATGCTGCCCAGCTTCGTGGCGCTCGAGGCGGGCCTGGCCTACCTCGGCATCGGCGTGACCGACGGCGTGTCGTGGGGCCAGACGATCCTCCAGGCCGCGACCCCGACCTACTTCCGTGAGTACCCGCAGTTCCTGTGGCAGCCGTTGCTCGGCATCGTCGCGCTGGTGCTCTCCCTCAACCTGCTGGGTGACGCGATCCGCGACGCCCTCGACCCCAAGACCCGACGCTGAGCAGATCTCGGCCCAAGGTCGCAGTGCACGTCGCCGGAGACGCCGTCCTCGGTGAGAACAAAAACGAAAGGCTGGACAGCATGAAGCGGAACAAGCCGCTTGCACTCGTTGCTGGTGCTGCTCTTCTGACCCTCGCTGCCTGTGGCGGCGGGTCGTCGGACGACGGTGGCACCGGCTCGGGCACGCAGCGTGAATTCGGCGACCAGGAGGGTGGCACCAAGGACCCCGAGCGCACCGGACCTGCTGCTGACATCGAAGGCGCGGCCGCTGGTGGCACCATCACGGTGTACCTGCCGGGCGACCCCGGTCCCGACACGCTCGACCCCACCGCGGGTTGGTCCGTCACGGGCAACTCGATCCAGCAGGCGCTCACCAGCCGCTCGCTGACCCAGTACGCCCGCGACGAGAACGGCCAGCCCGTGCTGGTCCCGGACCTCGCGACCGACCTGGGCACGCCCAACGACGACTACACCGAGTGGACCTTCACGATCCGCGACGACGCGACGTGGGAGGACGGCAAGCCCGTCACCGCCGAAGAGGTCGCGTTCGGCATCTGCCGCTCGCTCGACTCCGAGGCGTTCCCCTCCGGTGCCGGCACCGAGTACTCCAAGACGTACTTCGAGGGTGCTGCGGACTACGAGGGCCCCTACACCGGCAAGGACCCGAACTGCGACAAGTGGGACGGCATCTCGGTCGACGGCCAGGACATCACCATCACGATGGCCACCCCGTTCCCGGACATGGACTACTGGGGCGCCTTCATGGCGATGGGCCCGGCCCCGCTGGGCAACGCCTCCAAGCCCCCGAACTACGGCCAGAAGCCGCTGTCCAACGGCCCCTACAAGGTCGACAGCTACAAGCCCAACGAGGAGCTCGTCCTCGTCAAGAACGACCAGTGGTCCGCTGACTCCGACCCGGCCCGTCACCAGTACGCCGACGAGTTCGTGTTCAAGTTCAACCAGGACCAGGCCAAGGTCGACGAGATCATGCTCTCGGACAACTCCGACAGCCAGACCGCCGTCTCGACCGGCCTCGGCTCGGACAAGTACAACGACGCCAACGGCCAGCTGGGTGACCGCCTGGTGCAGCAGACGTCGCAGTGTGTCTCCACGCTGACGCCGGACTACACCAAGATCACCGACATCAACGTCCGCAAGGCGCTCGCCTACGCGTACCCGTACGAGGACGTCTGGATCGCCGGCGGCGAGGTTCCCGGCGTGACCCGCATCCCGGCCAACTCGGTCATGCCCCCCGGCATGGCGGGCAAGAAGGACTTCCAGGTCGACGGTGAGCAGATCACCTACGACCCGGAGAAGGCCAAGGAGCTCCTGGCCGAGGCCGGCTACGGCGACGACAAGCCCTTCGACATCTCGATGATCTACTACGAGGTCGACCCGCTGGCCAAGGCCACGCAGGACCAGATCACCAAGGGCTTCGAGGCCTCCGGCTTCAAGGTCAAGGCCATCCCGGTCCAGGAGTCGCCCTACAACATCTGGCTCGACCCCGACAACAAGGTCAACAAGACGCTCAACCTCCGTGGCGTCAACTGGTGCTCGGACTGGCCCGCCGGTTCGACCATGCTCCCGCCGCTGCTGAAGGGTGGTGCCGTCTACAACACCGCCCAGTTCGACGAGGCCTCGGTCAACGACGAGATGGCCAACATCGCGACGCTGCCGCTCGAGGACCAGGCTGACGCCTGGGGCGCGCTGGACGAGAAGATCATGACGGACTACTTCCCGATCATCCCGACCGCGTTCCGCAACGACCTGTTCGTCTTCGGCACCAAGGTCGGCAACCCGACCGGCGACGGATCCATCGGTGCGCCGAACTACAAGGACCTGTTCGTCATGCAGTGATCCTGGTGCTCCCTCGCCACCCGGCCGATGCCGCGGTGGAGACCGGGGGAGCACCACGTAGTACCCAGTAGCAACCACTGACGGGTGGGGGCTCCCGGACCGGGAGCCCCCACTCGCCAGCCCGGACCTCCCGACATGGCGACGCAGTAGGCTGTCTGCCTGGGGATTCCGACTCATCCACCATCCCCGGAGAGTGACCTGCGATGTTCGCGTATGTCGTGAAGCGGCTGATCTCGGGAGTCCTCGTCGTGACCTTGGTCTCGATGGCGATCTTCCTGCTGTTCTGGTTCGGCCCCTCGAGTCCCGCGCAGCCCATCTGTGACCGTGAGACCAGCAACCGCTGCACGGCGGCGAAGCTGGACGTCTACGAGAAGACCCTGGGTTACAACAACCCGGTCTACGAGGAGTACGGAAAGTACGTCAAGGGCATCTTCGTGGGCCGCACGCTCACCATTGCCTCCAACGACTACGAGTGCTCCGCCCCCTGCCTCGGGGTCAGCTACCGAACCAAGCAGCCGGTCAAGGAGGAGCTGGTCTCGCGCATGCCCGCGACCTTCTCCGTGGCCATCGGCGGTGCGTTCCTCTACCTCCTGTTCGGTGTCCCCATCGGCGTCGCGGCAGCGCGACGACGCGGCACCGTGGCCGACAAGGCCCTGGTCTCGAGCTTCTTGTTCATCAGCTCGATCCCCTACTACCTCTTCGCGCTGCTGACCTGGCTCTACCTGACGATCACGTTCCAGGTGCCGGTCTTCAGCGACACCGGCTACTTCAAGCTCACCGACGATCCCGTGAAGTGGTTCACCGGGCTCTTCCTCGCCTGGGTGGCGCTCGGCATCTTCGGGTGCACGCAGTACACGCGATTCACGCGAGGAGCGATGGTCGAGGCCCTCAGCGAGGACTACATCCGCACCGCGAAGGCCAAGGGCCTGCCGGCCCGCACGATCGTCTACAAGCACGGACTGCGTGCGGCACTGGTGCCGGTCGTGACCATCTTCGGCATCGACTTCGGCACCCTGCTCGCCGGCACGATCTTCACCGAGCGGATCTTCGAGATCCAGGGCATCGGGTACTGGAGCCTCCAGGCCGTCCAGGGTCGTGACCTGCCGGTCGTCCAGGCGACGGCACTGTTCAGCGCCGTCGTCCTGATCATCGCCAACCTGCTCGTGGACGTCGTCTACAGCGTTCTCGACCCGAGGGTGAGGCTCTCGTGACCAGTGTTCCCATGACCCCGTCCTCCGCTGCGGCGACCGACCCCGAGGGCCCCTACCTCCAGGTCGAGGACCTCCGCGTGACCTTCCCGACCCAGGACGGTCCGGTGACCGCCGTGAGCGGCCTGACCTACTCGGTCGAGAAGGGCAAGACGCTCGGCATCGTCGGTGAGTCCGGCTCCGGGAAGTCCGTGTCGAGCATGGCCGTGATGGGCCTGCACGACGCGAAGTCGGCGAAGATCGAGGGCTCGATCCGCGTCGGCGGCACCGAGGTCGTCGGGCTGGGCGAGTCCCGGATGCGCGCCCTGCGCGGCAACTCGATGGCGATGATCTTCCAGGACGCCCTCGCGGCCCTGCACCCGTTCTACAAGATCGGCAAGCAGCTGGAGGAGGCCTACCTGGTCCACCACTCCAGCGCCTCCAAGCGCGACGCCCGGCGCAAGGCGATCGAGATGCTCGACCGTGTCGGCATCCCGCAGCCCGACCGCCGCGTCGACGACTTCCCGCACCAGTTCTCCGGCGGCATGCGGCAGCGCGCGATGATCGCGATGGGCCTGATCAACGACCCGTCGCTGCTGATCGCCGACGAGCCGACGACCGCTCTCGACGTGACCGTCCAGGCGCAGATCCTCGACCTGCTCCAGGACCTCCAGCGCGAGTTCAACTCCGCGGTCATCATCATCACCCACGACCTCGGCGTGATCGCCGAGATGGCCGACGACGTGCTCGTGATGTATGCCGGTCGGTGCGTGGAGTTCGGCACGACCAAGCAGATCCTCACCTCGCCGGAGATGCCCTACACGTGGGGCCTGCTGTCGAGCATCCCCGACGTCCACGCGTCGACCGACGCGCGACTGATCCCCATCCCCGGCAACCCGCCCAGCCTGCTGCGGCCGCCGTCCGGATGTTCCTTCCACCCCCGGTGCGTGCACTCCGACAAGGTCGCCGGCGACCTCTGCAGCACCGAGCGACCCGAGCTGCTGCCGGCCAGCTCCGGCACGGCGCACCTCAAGCGGTGCCACCTCGCCGACCCCGTCGGGGTCTACCAGACCGAGGTGCTGCCCGAGATCGCCCCCGAGCTCGTCCAGGAGACCCGATGACCCAGGACCCCAACGCCCGCGCCGAGATCGAGCCCACCGAGATCGGGGCGAACGCCGCCGAGACGGGGGAGCGTCGGCTTCGCGACGACCACGACGACCACGACGTCACGGCCGACCACGAGGCGCCGATCGCGGACCTCGACTTCGCGACGGTCGCCGAGCAGGGTCACGTCGCGGCCGCGCTCGACCCCGACGCCCCGGCCGTCCTGACCATCGACAACCTCAAGATGTACTTCCCGGTGAAGTCGTCGGGGGTCGTGCGACGCACGATCGGCCACGTCCAGGCCGTCGACGGCATCTCGTTCGAGGTCCCCAAGGGCGGCTCCCTCGGTCTCGTCGGCGAGTCCGGCTGTGGCAAGTCGACCACCGGTCGCCTCATCACCCGGCTCTACAAGCCGACCGGCGGCTCGATGATGTTCGAGGGCCAGGACCTGGCGAAGCTGTCCAACAGCCAGATGAAGCCGCTGCGCCGTGACGTGCAGATGATCTTCCAGGACCCCTACACCTCGCTCAACCCGCGGCACACGGTCGGCACGATCGTCGGTGCGCCCCTCGAGGTGCACAAGATCGTCCCCAAGAACAAGGTGCTCCCGCGCGTCCAGGAGCTGCTCGAGGTCGTCGGCCTCAACCCCGAGCACTACAACCGCTACCCCAACGAGTTCTCCGGGGGTCAGCGCCAGCGCATCGGCATCGCCCGGGCACTGACGCTGAACCCCAAGGTCCTCGTCGCCGACGAGCCGGTCTCCGCGCTCGACGTGTCGATCCAGGCGCAGGTGGTCAACCTGCTCCAGGACATCCAGACCGAGTTCGACGTGGCGTTCCTCTTCATCGCCCACGACCTCGCGATCGTGCGTCACTTCTGCCCCGAGATCGCCGTGATGTACCTCGGCAAGATCGTGGAGATCGGCGACCGCGAGACGATCTACTCCCACCCGCACCACCCCTACACCCAGGCGCTGCTGTCGGCCGTGCCCGACGTGAAGCAGGCCGCGGTGGGCGGTCGTCGCGAGCGGATCCGCCTCGAGGGCGACGTGCCGAGCCCGATCAACCCGCCGTCCGGCTGCCGGTTCCGCACCCGCTGCCAGTTCGCCCAGGAGATCTGCGCGAAGGTCGAGCCGCCGCTGCTCCAGATCGGCAAGCGGCACAAGGTCGCCTGCCACTTCGCCGGTGAGCTGGGCGCCCACCCGGCCACCCCGGTGACCACGGGGATCCTCGGCGTCGACGACCAGGGCAGCTCGATCCCCGGTGCCACGCCGACGACGCGGCTGTCGGTCCCGGGCTTCGAGAAGACCTGGTACGACCTGAAGACCAAGCAGACCGCCGGAGCCTGACCCGGGCCCTTCTGCCACCGCTGTCGGCGGGGCGGGAGATACTCACCGACGTGGACGGCTTGTTCGAGATTCCGGGCGCGGGGCAACCCGCGCCCGGAGTCGTACCCGGGGGAGGGTCGCTCGGCGCCAACACCCACGCCTCCGCGCCGCTCGCGGTCCGGATGCGGCCGCGCACCATCGAGGAGCTGGTCGGCCAGCAGCAGCTGCGCGCCGCGGGCTCTCCGCTGCGTCGTCTGATCGAGGGCGACCAGTCGATGTCCCTGCTGCTCTGGGGTCCGCCGGGCACCGGCAAGACGACGATCGCCGCCATCGTGAGCCAGCAGACCAGCCGCCGCTTCGTCGAGGTCTCGGCGGTGTCCGCGGGCGTCAAGGAGGTCCGGGCCGCGATCGACGGCGCGCGCGCCGAGCTGGTGCGCAGCGGCCAGGAGACGGTGCTGTTCGTCGACGAGGTGCACCGGTTCAGCAAGGCGCAGCAGGACGCCCTGCTCCCCGGCGTGGAGAACCGCTGGGTCACCCTCATCGCGGCCACCACGGAGAACCCGTTCTTCTCGGTCATCAGCCCGCTGCTGTCGCGCAGCCTGCTGCTGCGGCTGCAGTCGCTGACCGACGACGACGTGGCCGAGGTGATCGACCTGGCGCTCGTCGACGAGCGCGGCCTGGCGGGCGCGACCGGCCTCGACGACGACGCACGCGAGCACCTCGTCCGACTCGCGGGCGGCGACGCGCGGCGCGCGCTGACCTACCTCGAGGCGGCGGCCGGGGCCGCGGCCAGCAACGGGCTCGACGCGATCGACCTCGGCGTCGCGGAGACCGCCGTCGACCAGGCGGCCGTGCGCTACGACCGGCAGGGCGACCAGCACTACGACGTCATCTCGGCCTTCATCAAGTCGATCCGCGGCTCCGACCCCGACGCGGCGCTGCACTACCTCGCCCGGATGATCGAGGCGGGCGAGGACCCGCGCTTCATCGCGCGGCGACTGGTCGTGCACGCCAGCGAGGACATCGGCCTGGCCGACCCGACCGCCCTGCAGGCCGCCGTCGCGGCCGCGCAGGCGGTGCAGCTCATCGGCATGCCCGAGGCGCGGATCAACCTGGCCCAGGCCACGATCCACCTCGCGATCGCACCCAAGTCCAACGCGGTCATCGTCGGCATCGACGCGGCGATCTCCGACGTGAAGGCCGGCAGGATCGGCCTGGTGCCGCCCCACCTGCGCGACGCCCACTACGGCGGCGCGAAGGACCTCGGCCACGGCAAGGGGTACCGCTACCCCCACGACGAGGCCTTCGGCGTCGCCGAGCAGCAGTACCTCCCCGACGTCCTGGCCGACGCCTCCTACTACGTGCCGACCAGCCTCGGCGCGGAGGCCGGCGTCAAGGAACGCTGGGAGCGCATCAAGCGCATCGTCAGGGGCAAGGGCTGAGGATGCGCACCTCCACGACGACGGCCCTTGCAGCCGCCGCACTACTGGTGAGCCTTGCCGCCTGCACGTCCGGGGCACCCGAGCCGCGCGCCCGGACCGACCGTGGCCCGGCGGGGTCGGACGGTCCGCTGGCCGCGGAAGCCAAGGACCCGGATCGCACCGGTCCGGCGGCCCCTGTCGACGGTGCCACGGAGGGCGGCACCCTGACCGTCTACCTCCCGGTCGCGCCGGGCCCCGACACCCTCGACCCCTCGGGCGCGTGGTCCGCCCCCGGCAACGCGATCCAGGGCTCGCTCGTGAGCCGCTCACTCACCCAGTACGCCACCGGTGCCGACGGCCGGCCCGTGCTGGTGCCCGACCTCGCCACCGACCTCGGCAGGCCCAACTCCGACTTCACCGAGTGGACCTTCACCATCCGCGACGACGCGACCTGGGAGGACGGCAGCCGGGTGACCGCCGAGGAGGTCGCGTTCGGGATCTGCCGCTCGCTCGACACGGACGTCTTCCCGGCCGGCCCGGGGGCCGAGTACTCCACGCACTTCTTCGACGTCACCGGCTACGCCGGTCCCTACACGGGCGACGACCCGCGGTGCGAGGACTGGGACGGCATCTCGGTCGACGGCCAGGACGTCACCATCGAGATGGCCGTCCCGTTCCCCGACATGGACTACTACGCAGCCGTCATGGCCATGGGCCCGGCGCCGCTGGGCGACGCCTCCGACCCGACGCGCTACGCGCAGCGACCCAAGGCGACCGGCCCCTACGAGGTGGAGAGCTGGATCCCGGGCGAGGAGCTCGTCCTGGTGCGCAACGAGGCGTGGGACCCCGCCTCCGACCCCGCCCGCCACGCCTACGCCGACGGGTTCGTGTTCAGGTTCAGCCAGGACCAGGCCAAGGTCGACGAGATCATCCTCTCGGGCAACGACGCCGGCCGGACGGCGCTGTCGACCTCGTTGGGCGTCGGCCGCTACCTCGAGGCCGCCGACGACCTCGGAGACCGGCTGGTGCACCAGCAGTCCCAGTGCGTCGGCACGATCACCCCGGACTACCGCAAGATCACCGACATCCGGGTGCGGAAGGCGCTCGCCTACGCCTACCCCTACGAGGACGTCTGGATCGCGGGCGGCGAGGTCCCCGACGTGACGCGGGTGCCGGCGGGGTCGCTCATGCCGCCCGGGATGGCCGGCCGGGAGGACGTCCAGGTCGACGGCGAGCAGATCACCTACGACCCAGCGCGCTCACGCGAGCTCCTGGCCGACGCCGGCCACGCCGACGAGCCCTACCCGATCACCATGGCCTACAACCAGACCGATCCGCGCGCCAGCGCGATGCAGGAGCAGGTCGTGAAGGGGCTCGAGGCAGGTGGCTTCGAGGTGCGCAGCATCCCGGTCCAGCAGTCCATCTACAGCGTCTGGCTCGACCCCGACAACGAGGTCAACCAGGCCCTCAACCTCCGCGGGGTGCTCTGGTGCCCGCCGTGGCCGGCGGGGTCGGCGCTGCTGCCTCCGCTGCTGGCGAAGGACGCCCCCTTCAACACCGCGCACTTCGACGAGCCCTCGGTCGACGCCGAGATGGACGCCATCGCCCGCCTGCCGATCGAGCAGCAGGCCGCCGCGTGGGGCGCGCTCGACGAGCGGATCCTCGACGACTACTTCCCGATCATCCCGGTCGGCTACCTCAACCAGCTCTTCACGTTCGGCGACCGCGTCGGCAACCCCGGCGGCGACGGTGCGTCGGGCGCCCCCAACTACAAGGACCTCTTCGTCGTGCAGTGACCCGGACGGCTTATAGGGTGTCCCGGTGATGACGGAGCAGGAGTGGCTGCAGGCGTGGCTGGTCGCAGCCGGCGTGGTGGCCCTCGCCGCGCTCGCGCTGGCGCTGCTCGCCCGCCGTCGTGCCCGCCGGGCCGAGACGGCCCTCGCCTCGCTCGCCGAGCGCCTCGCCGTGCTCGAGTCACCGGCCACTGCGGCTGCCTCGCCCGTCGCTGCCGACGTCGCGACGACGTACGTCATCACGGGGCTCGGGTCCGACGACGAGCCCGCGGCGACCGCGCCGCTCGCCCGCCCGATCGACGGCCGCCTCTTCGCCGACATCGTGGCTCGCGAGACCGTCGTCAAGGCGGCGTCGTGGTCGCACGGCCTGCGTCGCGCGCTGTCGCCGGAGAGCCGCAACCGGATCCGCTTCCATGTGCGCCAGGAGACCAAGCAAGCCGGTCGCGAGCGTCGCGCCGAGATGAAGCAGGCGCTGCGCGAGTTCCGTGCCCGCGAGCGCGACGGCGTACGGCCCGTGTCGGAGGACGTCGCCTGATGGGTCGACCACTCTGGTTCGTCGCCGGGGCAGGGGTCGGGGTGTACGCCGCCGCCCGCGCCCGTCGCGCCGCCGAGTCCCTCACCGCCGACGGCCTGCGTGACCGCCTCCGCGGCTGGCAGGCCGGTGCCCGGCTCTTCGCCGACGAGGTCCACCAGGGCCGGACCGAGCGTGAAACCGAGTTGCGCGAGCAGCTGGGCCTCCGGCCTCATGGAGCTCCGGAGCTGACCACCCCGAGCGCCTCCCACAGCACCGCCCCGAGCACCGCCCCGAGCACCGAGATGAAGGACCTGCACTGATGGACACCGCCGAGATCCGCCGCCGCTTCCTCGCGCACTTCGAGGCCGCCGGACACGCCGTGGTGCCCTCCGCCTCGCTGCTCGCGGACGACCCGAACCTGCTGTTCGTCAACGCCGGCATGGTGCCCTTCAAGCCCTACTTCCTCGGCCAGGAGACGCCGCCCTTCGACCGCGCCACCAGCGTGCAGAAGTGCATCCGCACGCCCGACATCGAGGACGTCGGCAAGACCACGCGCCACGGCACGTTCTTCGAGATGTGCGGCAACTTCTCCTTCGGCGACTACTTCAAGGAAGGCGCCATCGAGCTGGCGTGGACCCTCATCACCAAGCCGATCGAGGACGGCGGCTTCGGCCTCGACCAGGACCGGCTCTACCCCTCGGTGCTCGCCGGCGACGACGAGGCGATCGAGCTCTGGATGAAGGTCACCGGCCTGCCGCGCGAGCGCATCGTCCAGCTCGGCAAGAAGGAGAACTACTGGTCGATGGGCGTGCCCGGCCCGGGTGGCCCGTGCTCGGAGATCCTCTACGACCGCGGCCCCGACTTCGGTCCCGACTTCGACCCGACCACCCTGGGTCCGGACATGCCGTTCGAGCTCGAGGACCGGCTCCTGGAGATCTGGAACCTGGTCTTCATGCAGGACGACCTCAGCGCCGTCCGCTCCAAGTCAGACTTCGACATCGCCGGCTCGCTGCCCAAGAAGAACATCGACACCGGCATGGGCCTCGATCGCGTCGCCCTGCTGCTGCAGGGCAAGAAGAACATGTACGAGATCGACGTCATGTACGGCGTGATCGCCAAGGCCGAGGAGATGACCGGCAAGGCGTACGGCGCCGACGCGGACGACGACGTCCGCTTCCGAGTCATCGCCGACCACGTGCGCTCCTCGATGATGCTCATCGGTGACGGTGTCACGCCCGGCAACGACGGCCGCGGCTACGTCCTGCGCCGGCTGCTGCGCCGCGCGGTCCGCTCGATGCGCCTGCTGGGCTGCGAGGACCGGGTGCTGCCCGAGCTGATGCCGGTCTCGCGTGACGTGATGGGCCAGACCTACGACAACCTCCTCACCGACTGGGCGCGCATCTCGCAGGTCGCCTTCGCCGAGGAGGACGCCTTCCGCAAGACGCTCCAGGCCGGCACCCAGATCTTCGACACGGCCGCCTCCGAGGTGAAGCAGTCGGGCGGCTCGACGCTGTCCGGTGAGCGCGCCTTCGCCCTCCACGACACCTACGGCTTCCCGATCGACCTCACGCTCGAGATGGCCGCCGAGGCCGGTCTCTCCGTCGACGAGCAGGGCTTCCGTGGCCTGATGGCCGAGCAGCGCGAGCGCGCCAAGGCCGACGCCCGCGCCAAGAAGGGCGCCCACGGCGACACCGCGGTCTACCGCGGGATCTTCGACGAGCACGGACCCACCGAGTGGCTCGCCTACGAGACCCTCGAGACCGAGTCGCGCCCGCTGGCGCTGCTCAGCGGCGGCGCCTCCGTCCCGCGCCTGGCGCAGGGTGAGATCGGCGAGCTCGTCCTCGACCGCACTCCGTTCTACGCCGAGTCGGGCGGCCAGGTCGCCGACGCCGGCACGATCATCTTCGACGGTGGCCTGCTCGAGGTCATCGACGTGCAGCGACCGGTGAAGGGTCTCGTCGTCCACCAGGTCCGGGTGCTCGACGGCGAGCTCCACGCGGGCCGCCAGGTGCACGCGCGCGTCGACCCCGAGTGGCGCATCGGCGCCCGCCAGGCCCACTCCGGCACCCACGTGGTGCACGCCGCGCTCCGCGAGGTGCTCGGCCCGACCGCGCTGCAGTCCGGCTCCTACAACCGTCCGGGCTACCTCCGCCTCGACTTCGGCTGGACCCAGGCGCTGAGCCCCGAGCAGGTCCGCCAGATCGAGCTCGTCTCCCAGCAGGCGCTGCGCGCCGACCTGGCCGTGGCCTGGGACTACATGACCCTCGACCAGGCCAAGGACTGGGGAGCCATCGCGCTCTTCGGCGAGACCTACGACAACACCAAGGTCCGCGTCGTGGAGATCGGCGGTCCGTGGTCGCGCGAGCTCTGCGGTGGCACGCACGTCGACCACTCGTCGCAGATCGGCACCGTCGTGGTCACCGGCGAGACGAGCGTGGGCTCGGGCAACCGCCGCATCGAGGCGCTCACCGGCGTCGAGGGCTTCGGCTACCTCGCCCGCGAGCGCGACGTCGTGTCGCAGCTGACGACCCTGCTCAAGACCCAGCCCGACGACATCGTCGATCGCGTGCAGGGCCTGACCGAGCGCCTGCGCGCCGCCGAGAAGGAGCTGGAGAGGGCCCGCCTCGCCCAGCTGCTGGGCGCCAGCGCGGACCTCGCGGCCGGCGCGACTCAGGTCGGCCAGGTCAAGGTGGTGGCCCACCGTGCCGACGGCGCTGCCGGCGGCGACGTACGCAACCTGGCGATGGACGTGCGCGGCCGGCTGCCGCAGGGCGAGCCGGGCGTCGTCGTGATCATCGGCGACGCCGACGGCAAGGTGTCCGTGGTCGCCGCGACCAACGACGAGGCGCGCTCGCGTGGACTGTCCGCCGGCGAGCTCGTCAAGGCCGTCGGCCCGCTGCTCGGCGGGAGGGGCGGCGGCAAGGACGACGTCGCCCAGGGCGGCGGCAGCGACGCCTCGCGCATCGACGAGGCCCTCGCGCTGGTGGCCTCCGAGGTCGGCCGAGTCGCGGGCCAGGGCTGACGGCGTGCGGTTCGGGGTGCGGCTCGGCATCGACCCGGGTGATGCCCGGATCGGTGTCGCGAGCAGCGACCCCACCGGCTTCCTCGCGACCCCGGTCGAGACGGTGCGGCGCGGCAGGGGCGACGTACGACGTCTCGCGCAGCTCGTCACCGAGCTCGAGGTCGTCGAGGTCGTGGTCGGCCTGCCGAAGTCCCTCAACGGGTCGGAGGGTCCGGCCGCGGAGAAGGCACGCGACCTCGCCGGCCGGCTCGCGCGTCGAGTTGCCCCCACGCCCGTCAGAATGTGTGATGAACGACTGACCACGGTCTCGGCCGAGTCGATCCTGCGCGAGCAGGGCCGGCACGGATCGAAGCGACGCGCCGTGGTCGACCAGGCAGCCGCGGTGCTGATCCTGCAGACTGCGCTCGACACGGAGCGGTCCAGCGGGCAGGCACCGGGAGAGATCGTCGAGGTGACGGAGACACATGAGTGAGCACGAGGCCCAGCCCGGTCAGGCGGGGACTGGCGAGACGGATGCCGAGCGTGACTACGACTACGTCCCCGGCGGCAAGCGACGCAAGGGCCGCGGCGGCAAGGGCTGCCTCGCCGTCATCGTGGCGCTCGCCGTCCTGGCCGGCGGCTTCTACTTCGCGCTGACCAAGGGCGTCTCGATCCTCGCCGACCAGTTCCAGGGGCCGGACGACTATCCCGGACCCGGCACCGGCTCGGTCGAGTTCACCGTCAACGAGGGCGACACGGTCGCCCAGATGGGCCGCAACCTCAAGGAGCAGGGCGTCACCAAGTCCGTGCAGGCGTTCATCGACGCCGCCGCGGGTGAGCCCGACTCCAGTGGCATCCAGGTCGGCGACTACGAGCTCCAGGAGCAGATGAAGGCCTCCGACGCGCTCGAGGTGCTCATCGACCCGGCCAACCTCATCAGCTTCCCGACCGTCACCATCCCGGAGGGCCTGCGGCTCACCGAGATCGTCTCGACGCTCGCGAAGAACACCAAGTTCTCCGAGGGGCAGTTCACCAAGGCGCTCGGCCAGCCCGCCAAGCTCGGCCTGCCCGACTACGCCAACGGCAACGCCGAGGGCTACCTCTTCCCCGCCACCTACGAGATCAAGCCGGGCATGAAGCCGGTCGCGATCCTCAAGGCCATGGTGACCCGCTGGCAGCAGGCCGCTGACGCGGCCGGGCTCGAGGAGAAGGCCGCCGCGCTGGGCCACACGCCGGGTGAGCTGATGATCATCGCCTCGCTGATCCAGGCCGAGGGCCGCGGCTCCGACATGCCCAAGATCTCGCGGGTGATCTACAACCGCCTCGACGGTCCCGGCGACAAGGGCGGCACCAACGGCACGCTCGGCATCGACGCCGCGATCGCCTACGGCCTGGGCCTCTCGCCGGGCTCGACGGAGCTCACGCCCGACCAGCTGGCCGAGGACACCCCCTACAACACCCGGATCAACGCCGGGCTGCCCCCGACGCCGATCGAGGCGGCGGGCGACGACGCGATCGCCGCGGCGGCCAACCCGGCCGAGGGCAACTGGTACTACTACGTCACGGTCGACCTCTCGACCGGCGAGACCAAGTTCTACGAGACCTACGACGGGTTCCTCGAGGGCCGCGACGAGTACAAGACCTACTGCGAGACCTCCGACCGATGCTGAGCGCCCTGCGGTGAGCGGCGGGCGGCGCTGTGGGGTTCTCGGCGACCCCATCGCGCACTCGCTGTCCCCGGTCCTGCACCGCGCCGGCTACGCCGCGCTCGGGCTCGACTGGGCCTACGACGCCCACCGGGTGCCGTCGGGTGGGCTCGGGGACTTCCTCGCCGGCCTCGACGACACCTGGCGCGGGCTGTCGTTGACGATGCCGCTCAAGCGCGAGGTCGTGCCACTCGTCGACCGGCTGACCGACCGCGCCCGGCTCGCCGGTGCGGTCAACACGCTGCTGCTCGAGGAGTCGGGGGAGCGGGTCGGCGACAACACCGACCTGCCCGGCGCCGCCGCCGCGATCCGGGAGCGTACGACGATGCCGCTGTCGTCGGCCGCGATCCTGGGCGGCGGCGCGACCGCCGGCTCGGTCGGGCTGGCGCTGGCCGCCCTCGGGGTGACCTCGATGGACGTCCTGGTGCGTGAGGAGTCCCGCGCGAGGGAGACGGTCGACGTGCTCCGGTCGCACCCGGCGGGAGTCGTCGTACGGACCGCGCGGCTGGACGCGGCCGAGGCGATCGCCGCCGACGTGGTCGTGTCGACGATCCCGGCGACCGCGCAGACCGACGCGCTCGTGGCGCGCTGCGCGGACGTGCCCGTGGTGTTCGAGGCCCTCTACGACCCTTGGCCGACACCTCTCGCAGCCTCGGTCCCGGAGGACGGCGACCGGGTCCTGGTCAGCGGTCTCGACCTGCTCGTCCACCAGGCGGCGCTCCAGCTCGAGCTGTTCACGGGCCTCGAGGCGCCGCTCGACGCGATGCGCGAGGCCGGTCGCGCTGCTCTGGCCGCGCGGAGCCGGGCGTGAGCGACACCCTCCTGGCCGTCGTGCTGGGCGCGGTCGTCGCCGGGCTGGGCGGGCTGCTCGTCCCGACGCTGGTCGGTCGGCTCCCGGAGCCCGATCCCGTGCCGGAGGAGAAGCGCGTGGAGGAGGAGCCGGAGAAGGTCCCGTACGTCGACCTGGCGGCGCGCCCCGGCCTGGCGTGGCGCAGCGCCGTGGTCGCCGCGCTCGCCGGCGGCCTGCTCGGGTGGGCCTTCGGGCTGGACTGGCCGCTGCTCTGGCTCGTGCCGCTCACCCCCGTGGCCGTGGCGCTCGCCGTCGTCGACTGGCACACCCGGCTGCTGCCCAGGGTCGTCGTCGTGCCCGCGACGCTGGCGGCGATCGCGCTCGTGGTGGTGGTCGGCCTCGCGACCGGGGAGCGCGAGGCGGTCGTCCGCGCCCTGGTGGCGATGGTCGTGTCGCGGTCCTTCTTCTGGGTGCTGTGGTTCCTCCGCTCGGCGGGGATGGGGTTCGGCGACGTGCGGCTCGCGGCGCCGGTCGGCCTGGTCCTCGGCTGGACCGGGTGGGACGCGCTCCTCCTCGGGCTGTGGATCGGCTTCGTGGCCTTCGTCGTCCCGGCCGTGGGGCTCGTCGTCGCGCGTCGCGACCGGTCCCTGCTCAAGAAGTCGTTCCCCTTCGGGCCGTTCATGCTCGTCGGGGCGCTCGTGGGTCTCGTCTGGGGGACTGCGCTCGCTGGCAGCACCTGGGGCTGAGAGACTTCAGCCATGCTCCGATGGCTCACTGCAGGCGAGTCCCACGGTCCCTCGTTGGTCGCGATCCTCGAGGGGCTGCCCGCCCATGTCCGCGTCACGACCGACGACCTCGCCGACTCACTGGCCCGGCGCCGGCTCGGCTACGGCCGCGGCGCGCGGATGAAGTTCGAGCAGGACCAGGTCCGCGTGCTCGGCGGGGTCCGCCACGGCGAGACCCAGGGCGGCCCGGTCGCCATCGAGGTCGGCAACACCGAGTGGCCGAAGTGGGAGAAGGTCATGTCGGCCGACCCCGTCGACCCGGTGGAGCTCGAGGCGCTCGCGCGCAACGCCAAGCTGACCCGGCCGCGGCCCGGCCACGCGGACCTCGTGGGCATGCAGAAGTACGACTTCGACGAGGCGCGCCCGATCCTCGAGCGGGCCTCGGCCCGTGAGACCGCCGCGCGCGTGGCCCTCGGTCGCGTCGCCTCCAACTTCCTCGAGCAGGCAGTCGGCGCGCGCATCGTCTCGCACGTCGTCGCGCTCGGTGGCGTCAAGGCGCCCGCGGGCGTCGTACCCGGTCCGGACGACGTCGAGCGGCTCGACGCCGACGAGGTCCGGTGCCTCGACCCCGAGACGAGCGCCGCGATGGTGGCGCGGATCGACCAGGCCCACAAGGACGGCGACACCCTCGGCGGGGTCGTCGAGGTCGTCGTCCACGGCCTGCCGCCGGGCCTCGGGTCGCACGTGCACTGGGACCGGCGGCTCGACGCGAAGCTGGCCGAGGCGCTCATGGGGATCCAGGCCATCAAGGGCGTCGAGGTCGGCGACGGCTTCGAGCTCGCCGACACGCCCGGATCGCTGGCGCACGACGAGATCGTGTCGACCGACGAGGGGCTGCGGCGCACGTCCGGTCGCTCGGGCGGCACCGAGGGCGGCATGTCGACCGGCGAGGTCCTCCGGGTCCGCGCCGCGATGAAGCCGATCGCGACCGTGCCCAAGGCGCTGCGCACCGTCGACGTCTCGACCGGCGAGGCGACCGTCGCGCACCACCAGCGCTCCGACGTCTGCGCGGTCCCGGCCGCCGGCATCGTCGCCGAGGCGATGGTCGCCCTGGTGCTCGCCAACGCCGTGGTCGAGAAGTTCGGCGGCGACTCCGTGCAGGAGACGCGCCGCAACGCCCAGTCCTACCTCGACACCCTCCGGTTCCGTTGATGCCTCCTCGCGTCGTGCTCGTCGGTGCGATGGGCGCCGGCAAGACCACCGTCGCCGAGCTCCTGGGAGAGGCATGGGGCGTCGCGGTTCGCGACACCGACCACGACATCGTGGCCAGCACCGGGCGCGAGATCTCCGACATCTTCGTCGAGTCGGGCGAGGACGTCTTCCGCGACCTCGAGGCCGCCGCGGTCGCAACGGCGCTCGCCGAGCACGACGGAGTCCTCGCCCTCGGTGGGGGAGCCGTCCTCCGGCCGGAGACGCGCGAGCTGCTCGCCGACGCCCGGGTCGTCTTCCTGCGCGTCGGGCTCACCGACGCGGTGAAGCGGGTCGGCCTCGGCACCGGCCGACCCCTCCTCCTGGGCAACGTCCGCGCCCGCATCAAGGCGCTGCTCGACGAGCGCTCGTCGATCTACGAGTCGGTCGCCACGCACGTCGTCGAGACCGACGGCCGCACGCCCGACGAGGTCGCGGCGGCGATCCGGGAGCTGGTGGCATGAGCACCGACACCGTCATCCACGTCGGCGGGGCCGCGCCCTACGACGTCGTCGTCGGCCACGACCTCGCCGGGCGCCTGCCCGGGATCCTCGGCGAGTCCGTGGAGCGCGTCGCGGTGCTGTACGCCGGCACGCTCGGCGCGCTGGCCGACCCGATCGTCGACATCCTGGTCGAGCACTACGACGTGCTGGCGCTCGGGCTCCCCGAGGGCGAGCGCGCCAAGACCGCCCCCGTCGCCGCCGACTGCTGGGAGGCGCTCGGCGAGGCCGGCTTCACCCGCTCCGACGCCGTCGTCACCATCGGCGGCGGGGCGAGCACCGACCTCGGTGGCTTCGTGGCCGCGACCTGGCTCCGCGGCGTCCGTGTCGTGCACGTGCCCACCACCGTCCTCGCCATGGTCGACGCCGCCGTCGGCGGGAAGACCGGCATCAACACCGGTGCCGGCAAGAACCTCGTCGGCTCCTTCCACGAGCCCGCGGGCGTGCTGTGCGACCTCTCGCTGCTCGACACGCTGCCACGCGAGGAGCTGGTCGCCGGGCTGGGCGAGGTCGTGAAGTGCGGCTTCATCGCCGACCCGGCGATCCTCGACCTCGTCGAGCGCACCGACCCCGCCGCGCTGACCGCCGGGTCGGCCGAGCTGCGCGAGCTCGTCGAGCGGGCGATCCGGGTGAAGGTCGACGTCGTCGTCGACGACCTCAGGGAGACCGGCGGCCGCGACGGCCACCCGGGCCGTGAGGTGCTCAACTACGGTCACACCCTCGCCCACGCGATCGAGCGCACCAGCGACTACTCCGTCCGCCACGGCGAGGCGGTCGCGATCGGGTGCGTGTACGTCGCCGAGCTGGCCGCGCGCGCCGGCTCGCTCGACCCCGCCCTCGTCGAGCGGCACCGCGCCGCCTTCGCCCGCGTGGGGCTGCCGACGACGTACGACGGCTCCTTCGACGACCTCCTCGATGCGATGAGGGTCGACAAGAAGGCGCGCGGCTCGCAGCTGCGGTTCGTCGTGCTCGACGACGTGGCCGCCCCGCGGATCCTCGCCGGGCCGTCCGAGGACGACCTGCGGGCGGCCTACGCCGCGCTAGCCTCCGACGGGTGACCGACTCCTCGTCCGACACCTCGACCGACACCTCGACCGACACCTCGTCGGATCCCGACGTCCAGGTCTCCGGTTCCGGCGGCACCATGACCCGGCTGGTGGGTGAGGCGCAGCCGCGGGAGGTCGACCTCTCGCCGCTGGCGCCGTTGCGCCAGGCCGAGGGGGACGGCCCGTGGTCGGCGGCGGGGACCGCTCCGTTCCTCCCCGTGGGTGCCGTCGTCCAGTGGCGCTACGGACGCAGGTGCGACCCGATGCGGGTCGTCCGGGACGACGAGCGTGGTCTGGTCGCGTGGCTGGCCGCGGACACCGAGATCCTCGCGACGGCCCCCGAGGACGGACGCGCGCTCCGGGACCTGCCCCTGGCCGAGAGGTTCACCGGGACGCGGGTCCCGACGATCGGTGCGTGGTTCGGTGGCGGCGTGCTCCGCATCGCGCCGACGGACCGGCCGTGGTCGGTGTGGCTGTTCTGGGAGGACGGCGAGCTCGATGGCCACTACGTGAACCTCGAGCTCCCGCACCGGCGGCACGGCGAGGAGACCAACACCCGCGACCTGGTCCTCGACCTCTGGCTCGACTCCTCCGGTGAGGCGTGGTTGAAGGACGCGGACGAGCTCACGGCCGCGGAGTCGACCGGCGTCTACACCGCGGCCCAGGCCGACGAGGTCCGTGCGATCGCGGAGTGGGCACGCGCGGAGCTGGTCGAGGGCCGCGCCTGGCCCCTCGACGAGGAGTGGCTGACGTGGCGGCCGCCGGCGGACTGGTCGACCCCGCCGCTCCCGGACACCCCGCTGGTCCGGGAGGCCCGGCGCACTACCCTTCCCGGGTGAAGGTCCTCGTCCTCAACGGCCCCAACCTCGGCCGCCTCGGTCGCCGGCAGCCGGAGATCTACGGCCACACCACCCATGCCGAGCTCGCGCACCAGTGCGTCGAGTGGGGCGCCGACCTCGGGCTCGAGGTCGAGGTGCGCCAGACCAACCACGAGGGCGAGCTCCTCGACTGGCTCAACACCTCCGCCGACGACGGCACCCCGGTCGTGCTCAATGCGGGCGCGTGGACGCACTACTCGCTGGCCCTCTGGGATGCGTGCGCCCAGCTCACCGCCCCGCTGGTCGAGGTGCACATCTCCGACCCGAAGCAGCGCGCCGAGGAGTTCCGCCACACCTCCGTCGTCGAGCCCCACGCTGCGGTGACGATCGCCGGGCAGGGGATCGACGGCTACCGCCAGGCGCTGGAGCACCTCGCGCGCGTCTGACACGATCGGGCGCATGGACGCCGGCCGGACACCCGTGGAGCTGAGTGCACTCGCGATCAACGTGGCCATCCCGGAGGACCTGCGATGGCGCGACACGCGTCGCGACGAGGAGTTCGAGCTCCAGTCGCTGACCATCCGGATGCTGCCCGACGGGTCGCTGGCAGCGAAGGCCTACGGGAGGCCGGTCGCCGGCGGGCGCGGGGCGTACACCTCCTTCCCGGTCCCGGACCGTCCCGAGCTCGACGCCCTCGTGGCCGCGGCCGCCGCCGAGGCCGCACGCCGCTGGTCCTCCCACACGTGAGGCACGTGGCGGGCTGACTCGACGGCCTGTGCTTGGATCGCGGGATGCTGCCGTTCCGCCAGGTCGACGTCTTCAGCTCCGAGCCCTGGCTCGGCAACCCGCTCGCGGTGGTCCACGACGCCGACGGCGTCACCGACGATCAGATGGCGCACTTCGCGAGGTGGACCAACCTCTCGGAGACCACGTTCCTCTGCGCACCCACCGACCCCGCGGCCGACTACCGCGTCCGGATCTGGACGACGGCCGGCGAGCTCCCGTTCGCCGGCCACCCGACGATCGGCAGCGCGCACGCGTGGCTGGAGGCCGGGGGAGTCCCGCAGGGAGACGTGGTCGTGCAGGAGTGCGGTGCGGGGCTCGTCGACGTACGCCGCTCGCCGCGGCTCGGCTTCTCCGCACCCCCACTGCGTCGGTCCGGGCCCGTCGAGGCGGAGCTGCGGGCGCGGATCGTCCACGCGCTCGGGATCGGTGACGCGGAGGTCGACGACATGGCCTGGATCGACAACGGTCCCGGCTGGGTCGGCGTCGACCTCGGGACCGCCCGGGCCGTGCTCGACGTCGTGCCCGACATCGCGGCCTTCACCGACCTCAAGGTGACCGTCGTGGGGCGCCACAAGGCGGCGAGGGCCGCCGAGCTGGACGCGGACGTCGAGGTGAGGGCGTTCTTCGCCGACGGACGTGACTTCGCCGAGGACCCCGTCACCGGCAGCGCCAACGCCGGGCTCGCCCAGTGGCTGGTCGGCACCGGCGCGCTGCCGTCGTCGTACACCTCCCGGCAGGGGAGCGCGATCGGCCGCGAGGGCCGGGTGCGGATCGAGGCCGACGGTGACCGCGTGTGGGTCTCCGGCGACGCGGTCACCCGCATCGCCGGCGAGGTCGACCTCTAGAGCGCCCGCTCGCGGACGTTGTCGTCCTCCCACGCGTCGCCGATGTGGAACCGCTTGGTGCCGACGACCTCGAAGCCGTGCCGTGCGTAGAACGCGTTGGCCCGGCCGTTCTCCTCGCTGACGCCGAGCCAGGCGCCTCGGGCGCTGCTCGCCCGGGCCGCCTCGAGCGTGGCCGACATCAGCTGCGCCGCGACCCCGGAGCCGTGGTGGTCGGGGTGCACGTAGAACCGCTCCAGCGCGATGGTCGGCCGCAGCGTGATCGCGTCCTGCACGTCGGGGTCGTCCGGCTCGCCGCCGATCAGCATCGTGTAGCCGATCGGGTCCTTGCTGGGCGCCGGCTCGGCCAGCAGCACGACGTGTGCGGGGTGCGCGAGCTGTCGGCGGAAGGTGGCCGGGTCGAGCCGGGTGGCGATGTGGGTCGCGAGGAACTCCTCGGACGTCTCCGGCGTGCAGGCGAGCGGGAAGGTCAGCGCTGCGAGCCGCGACAGGCCATCGGCGTCGTCCTGGTGGGCACGGCGGACGGTCACGGTCATGCGGACAAGCCTAGGGACAGAGATCGGTAGGACTACGGATGTGGCGCGGGCCCGGTGGCGACGAGACTCGGACCGGACGCTGACAGGGCGTCGGATCGACGAGACGGGTCATGAGGAGGGCAGCGCGATGATGGTGCGCGACGGTGCAGTGGGGGCTGGCAGCGGAAGCCGGGTGCCGACCTCGGTCATGAGCATCAGCAGGGCCGATCGGCGTGCGGCCGCACGGGGGCGCGCCGCGCTCGAGTACGGCGCCCACGCGGAGGCCGCGCTCGACGTCATCGAGCTGCTCGAGCTCGCGTGGCACGACGCCTACGGCGAGGTCCTCCCGCCCGCGCAGCTCGTCGACGACCTCTGGTGCGTGGCCGGCGGAGACCTCGCACGACTCGTCTCGTCCGCCCGGCTGGCCGTCACGGACTGGAGCGACCTGCGCATGGTCGCCGACCGGCTCCGGGCGGACCGGTAGCGCCGTGGCCCGCCCCGACGCTGTCCCGGCTGGAGCCCGGGCGTCCGGCCCGCCGGAGGAGGCAGCCGTGCCGCGCACGCTCGTCCGGAGCACGCACGCCGACGAGCTCGAGGCCCAGGTGCAGCGTGCGACGTGCTGCACGGCCCGGTCCCGCTGCCGCCGGTGCCGCAGCAAGCTGGCCGCCGTCCGGGCCTGGCGCCACGACGCGCTCGTGCACTCCCTCTCGAGCTCCCTCGCCAGGGCGAGGTCGCGCAGGCCCGCCTGGTGAGGGTTGCCGGTCACGTGGGGTGACCGGAGATGTCGAGCAGTCGCGGGGCAACCACCGTGGTCAGCCGGCCCCGCGACTGTTCGGCCGTCCGGCCTTTGGCGTCCGGACCAGGGTCAGCCAGGGTCAGAGGGTGTCGAGCCAGGCGTCGATCGGGACGTCGCCGTCGCCGAAGACGAGCGTCTGGCGCAGCGACCGGGGGTCGTCGAGGACCGCGAGCGCGACCTGGGCGACGAGCTCGCGCGAGGTGGTGTCGCCGTCGTTGAAGCCCGCCTCCGGGTTGACCGAGCCGGTCCCCGGCTCGAGGGTCAGCGTGCCCGGGCCGAGGATCGTCCACTGCAGCTCGGTCGTGCGCAGGTGCTCGTCGGCGGCGATCTTCGCGTCCTGGTAGTGCCGGAACGGGTTGTCCTCGGGCACCAGCGCGTCGTCGGAGGCGCCGGAGAACGACACCATCACGTAGCGCCCGACTCCCGCGGCGGCCGCCGCGTCCATCGAGCGGATCGCGGCGTCGCGGTCCACGGCGTAGGTGCGCTCCGGGTCGCCACCACCGGCGCCCGCGGACCAGACGACGGCCTCCTGGCCCTCGAGCAGCGCCCGGAGGCCGTCCGCATCGGCGTCCTCGACCGAGGACACCAGCGCGGTCGCGCCGGTCGCCTCGATGTCGCCGACGTGGTCGGGATTGCGGATCACGGAGGTGACCTCGTGCCCCGCCTCGACCAGCATCGGAGCCAGGATGAGCGCGATCTTGCCGTGTCCGCCGAAAATGGTGACTCGCATGTGTGCCACCGTAGCCCGGTGCAGTCCTCGACCCACGCGGTGACCATGGGTGGGACGGAGGTCCGCAACGAGTACGTCGCCGACCACGAGGCACAGGCCGAGCATTTCATGGCTCTCGTCACGCGCGACTAGACTCATCTGTCGGCGCCGGGCCCACGAGCCCCGCCACATTCTTTGACATCACGAACAGCGACGAAGGCGGGCAGCGACACATGGCAAGCACCAACGACCTCAAGAACGGCATGGTCCTGCGCATCGAGGGTCAGCTCTGGGCCGTCGTCGAGTTCCAGCACGTCAAGCCCGGCAAGGGTCCGGCCTTCGTGCGCACCAAGCTCCGCAACGTCGAGTCGGGCAAGAACGTCGACAAGACCTTCAACGCCGGCACCAAGGTCGAGACGGCCAACGTCGACAAGCGCACCATGCAGTACCTCTACAACGACGGCACGTCCTACGTCTTCATGGACACCAGCACCTACGAGCAGCTCGAGGTCTCCCCGGAGGTCGTGGGCGACGCGAAGAACTTCATGCTGGAGAACCAGGAGGCGATCGTCGCCACCAACGACGGCCGCGTGCTCTTCATCGAGCTCCCCGCCTCCGTCGAGCTCCTCGTCGCCGAGACCGAGCCGGGCCTGCAGGGCGACCGCTCCACCGGTGGCACCAAGCCCGCCACCCTCGAGACCGGGCACACCATCCAGGTGCCGCTCTTCATCACCACCGGCGAGAAACTCAAGGTCGACACCCGCGACTCGTCCTACCTCGGCCGCGTCAAGGCCTGACGCCAGGTGGCTGCCCGTTCGAAGGCGCGCAAGCGCGCGCTGGACATCCTGTTCGCCTCCGAGCTCCGCTCCGAGGACCCCGTCGTCGCGCTCGACCGCGCCATCGAGGCGGGTGAGGGCCCGACCAACGACTACACCGGCACGCTGGTGCGCGGCGTGGTCGAGCACCAGGAGCGCATCGACGAGGTGCTCACCACCTACAGCAAGGGCTGGACGCTCAGCCGGATGCCCGCGGTCGACCGCAACGTGCTCCGCATCGGCGTCTACGAGCTGCTGTGGGGCGACTCCGACGTCCCGGAGACCGTCGCGGTGAGCGAGGCGCTGCACCTGGTGCAGGACCTGTCCACCGACGACTCGCCGGCCTTCGTCAACGGGCTGCTCGGCTCCATCCAGCGCGACCGCGCCTCGCTCGTCTGACCCCACCCCGACGGGTCACCCGGCTCGCCCGCGGACGCCACTTCGGCCTAGGTTGGCTGCATGACTGATGCCGGCAGGACTGCGGAGAAGAAGGCCGAGCAGGCTCACGACAGTGACTGGCTCGACCACGCGATCCGCGCCGGCCTGGTGGCGTACGGCGTCGTGCACCTCCTGGTCGCCTGGCTGGCCATCCAGCTCGCGCTCGGGGAGAAGCAGGACCAGGCGTCGAACGCCGGCGCGCTGCACTACCTCGCCGAGCAGCCCATGGGCGGCGTGCTCGTCTGGCTGATCGCCGTCGGCATGTTCCTGCTCGTGCTGTGGCGGCTGCTCGAGGCCGCCCTCGGCTACCCGGAGGAGAGCGACGACAAGAAGCGCTGGCTCAAGCGCGGCAGCTCGCTCGCCAAGGCGGTCATCTACGGCGCGCTCGGCTGGAGCGCCGTGCAGACGGCCACCGGCAGCGGTTCGGGCGGCGGCACCGACTCGACCACCGCCAAGCTGATGGACCTGCCCGGGGGCCAGGTGATCGTCGTCCTCGTCGGGCTCGGGACCATCGGCTACGGAGGATCCCTCGTCTACCGCGGTTGGACCGAGAAGTTCCGCGAGCACCTCGACGCGCAGGGGCAGGCCGGCAAGGACGGGTCCGCCTACGTCCTGGCCGGGAAGGTTGGCTACATCGCCAAGGGCGTCGCGATCGCCCTCGTCGGTGGGCTGTTCCTCTACGCCGGCATCACCCACGAGGCCAAGAAGTCGGGCGGCCTCGACCAGGCGCTCCAGCGCGTGCTCGACGTCCCCTTCGGGCAGGTGCTGCTCATCGCGATTGGCATCGGCATCGCCGGCTACGGCGTGTTCTGCTTCGCGCGGGCCAAGCACCTCTCGCGCTGAGGGCTCCGTCGCGGGTGGCTCAGCGCCGGGTCGGTACGCCGCCGGCGACCGCCAGTGCCGACGTGACCATGTGGTCACGCACCTGCTCGCCGGTGATCCGGCTGATCCGCGGGACGCCGGGAGCCTCCTCGGAGACCAGCATCGCCACGCGGCCGAGCTGGAGGGTGCCGAGCCCGCTGGCGTAGAGCATGTTGGCGAGCAGGCCGGGGTCCTCGACGTGGAACTCGCCCTTCTCGACGCCGGACTCGATCGTGTGCGTGAGCACCGACAGGCAGCCGCTGATGGCCTGCCCGAGGCGGTACATCGCGCTCTCGCTCACCTCCTCGAGCAGGTTGTCCCCGGGTCGACGCATGATCGACTGGGCGCAGTCGACGAACGCGGGGTGCGCCAGGCCGTAGTCGACGAACGCCTCGACGAGCCGCTCCAGCTGGAGGGCCGGTTCGTCGGTGGTCCGGGCCGCCTCGGACAGGGCGACCCGGAGCTCGTCGAGGTACTGCACCAGAGTGAGGCTGAAGAGCTCCTCCTTGCCGGTGAAGTGGCGGTAGATGATCGCCCGGTTGATCCCGACGGCCCGGGCGATGTCCTCGATCTGCGCGTCGCGGACGCCGCGCTCGTCGAAGAGCCGTCGGGTCGCGGAGATGATCTCGGCCTCGCGGAGCCGCCGTCGGGCGGCCGCCGTGCCTCCGCGGGCGCGACCGGTCGTGGGCGACGGCTCGGTGCTCATGGCGGCCAGTCTAGGGAGACTGCGCCGTGGAACGCCTAGACCAGGTCCTTGCGCAGGTGGACGTCGGCGATGCCGGCGCCGTTGTCGAGGTAGGTCTGACGAGCGCCGGCGTCGTGGCCGTAGACACGCAGGTGCACGTCGCGGACGCCGATCTCGTGGACGTGACGACGCAGCGCGCCCAGGAAGGACGGCGTGAGCCGCTGGCCGCGGTGCTCGGGGAACAGGTCGATCGTGTTGCCGAAGAAGTCAAGGGTGCCGTCGCGCTCGACCAGCGTCGCCCAGGCACGGCCGACCGCCACGCCGTCGACCGTGCCCGTCATCAGCAGCTCGTCCGCGGGCGGGGGGTCCTCGGTCAGTCGGCCGAGGCGCGCCTCCAGCTCGTCGAGCCGCGAGGTCTCGGGGTCGGCGACCCCGGCTCGCGCCATGCCGGCGCGCAGCTGCGCGCCGACCTCGGCGACGAACTGCACGCGCTCGTCCGCACTCATCGGGCGTACGGCGACCCGGCGGTCCTCCTGCAGCTCCGGCGCCGACCCCGGGTCGAGCCGCTTGCCGATGGTCGTCATCGTCGCCCGGAAGCCGGCCTCGCCGAAGACGCGCGCCAGCTCCGGCGCCACGGCGGTGGTCAGCACGGTCGCACCCCGGGCGCGCACGTAGGCCTCGAGGGCTGCGATCAGGGTGGACCAGTGGGCGCCGGCGTCGGCGGGGAGGGTCGTCTGCAGCACCCGCACCGTGCAGCGCGGTCGGCCCGCGTCGGTGGCGTGCTCCAGGAGCGCGCCACCGACCTGCACCTCGTCGACCGTCAGCGTGACGGCCTCCTGGTGCGCACCCTCGGACGTCTCGGGCAGGGGCCTGGCCGTCCGCCAGGCCTCCAGCTCGGCCGTCGGCATCGGTTGGATGCGGGCGGTGCTCACCTGAGCCGGAGCACCTTCGAGGTGAAGGCCTTGAAGGTGGGGTTCGGGACGAGGCGCACGCGGTAGCGGGTCACCTTCTCGCCGTTGAGGTCGTCCACGGTGAGCGAGGCGCGACCCTTCTCGTCGAGGTCGACACCCCTGAGGACGCGCCAGAACCCGCCTGCGGTCCGGACGTGGATCCGGACCCGGGCCCCAGCAGCCGTCCGTGGGCCGCGGACGCGCAGCTTGTCGGAGCCGTTCCTCGCGTCCGACCCGGTGAGCCTCAGCTCGATCACCGACTTGCCCGGGGTGGCCGTCGGCGTCGGCGTCGGGGTCGGGGTGGGCGTCGGGGTGGGTGTCGGGGTGACACCTGCCGGTCCGGCGGCGAAGTCGGCGGTGGCGTCGAGCACGTCTCCGAGCCCACGCGCGGTCACCTCCAGCGTGCCGCCGGTCTCGGCGGGGTTGCCGGTCTCGACGACGTCAGCGACGGTCACGGCGAAGGTGCCGTTGGCAGCCGTGGTGGTGGCTCCGCCCAGGGCACGCTGGCCGTCGAGGACCAGCGCGGCGTCCGCGGAAGTCCCGGGGGCCTGCTCGACGCCGGGGGTGTAGGCCAGGTCGATCGCGCGGCCGGGCAGCGGCTTGCCCCCGACGGTGAGCGAGCCGTCGTAGGTGATCTGGCCGCCTGACGTCCCCGTGCCCGCGAGGGGCGTGAGGCCGAGCACCGCGTCACCGGCGGTGAAGGTCGTGGAGCGGTCGAGCTGCTCCTCACGCCGCGTGAAGCCGAACGCCAGGGTGTACTCGCCGTCCTGACCGGCCGGGTCGAAGTCCACGACAGCCCTGCCGTCGGCGTCGACGACGACCGTTTCGCGCTCGAGCGCAGCGTCATCGCTCGGGTGGACCTCGTAGTCGAGGCTCACCTCCTGCTCGCCGGACCAGGGCCTGCCGAACTGGTCGAGGACCTGCAGAGCGATGTCGCCGTCGGCGTACTCGCGGTCGTCGAAGACGGTGCCGTCCGCGAAGACCGGCTCGATGCTGGTCGCGACGGCCTCGTAGGCCGGAGTCGTGATCTCGCCCGTCTGGCGGTCGACATCGGGGTCGAACGGGTCGTTGTCGGTGGTGTTCACGTAGTAGCCGGGGGAGACCGACTCGTAGGGCACGGTGTCGCTGACCTGGCCCGAGGAGTCGGTGTAGCCGACGACGGTGTCGTCGGAGGAACGACGCACCTCCGCGCCGGGCACCGGGTAGGCGGACTGGTCACGAACCGTGAGCGTGAGGACGGCGCCGTCGCGGCCGGGGGAGAAGCTGGAGACGATCTGCGCGATGGCCTGGGCGCGGAGCTGCACGGGTGCGACGGCGTCGGAGTCCCGTTCGGCGCGCACGGCCACGACGTCCCCGGCGCCAGCGTCGAACGGGGTGATGTCCAGGACGCCCCTGAACGCACCGCCGTCGACGAAGACGGGGGTCGTGGAGGGGCCGCCTGACACCTTCAGCGAGGCCGGGCTCACCGCGGCGGCGATGGTGCCGACGAAGCTGCCGGCCTGGGGGTTCCACGCCGACAGCTCGACGGTTCCGTCGGTCGCGGACGTCGTGCCGGTCACCGTCAGGAGATCCCTGTCCTTGCCGGAATCCGCGTAGGGCTGGGCGAAGAAGGAGCCGTTCGAGGTGGACACGGGGAACGGCGAGAAGGTGCCGAGGCCGAGCGAGACGGCTTCGACGGGCGAGTCGTCGCCGGTGACGACCACGTTGTTCCGCGTGGAGTACGTCGTGGTGGCGGGCGTCGTGTCGGTGGCAGCCACGGTCGCCACCGCGCGCACCGCCACGGTGGAGCCGACCACGCTGGAAGCATCCCACTCCGCGATGGCATAGGCCCCGGACTGGGAGCTGAAGCCCAGGCCCTCCTCGACCTGGGTCCAGCCGGCACTGTCGTTGCCGGCCGCGGGATCGGTGTTGTACTCGAAGCCGATCGTCGCGCCCAGGTCCAGCCGCTCCGCGGTGAGGGTCACGGTGCGGCCGAACGGCGCGTCGGCGTCGAGCCGGACGGACGCGATGCCGTCCTGCACGCTCAGCAGCCGGACGCCGGCGCCGTCCGCGGCGTTGGCCGGGACCGTGGCCCCGAGTCCCGTGATCACGAGCGCGCTGACCGCGCTGACTGCCAGTCCCTGTCCGAGCCTGCCGAGCTGCATCTTCGTCCTCTGCTGTCCGGCGCGCCCGTGTCTCCACTGACCGGACGAGCCTCGGCGAGAGTAGGTGGGCGGCGTTGCGTGCGCTGGCCTTCGGCAGATCCTTGAGGTCCTCCTGAAGGTTCAGAGCCTGACGTCCCTCCTCAGGGGTGGGCGGTCGCGCTCCCGTTCCTCATCCGGCGAGGTGGTCGCGCACGGCCTCGATCGTGTCGGCCTCGGCTGCCGACTTGTCGTCGCGGTAGCGGATCACCCGGGCGAACCTCAGAGCGACGCCGCCGGGATAGCGGGTCGAGCGCTGGAGTCCGTCGAAGGCGATCTCGACGACCTGCTCCGGACGCACGTGCACGACGTAGGAGCTGCGGTCGACGGGTGACGTCGCCAGATCGGTGAAGCGCTCGGTCTGCCAGGCGAGGATCTCGTCGGTCATCCCCTTGAAGGTCTTGCCGAGCATCACGTAGCCGGTCGCGGACGACTCGTCGCGGGCGCCGAGGTGGATGTTGGAGAGCCAGCCCTCCCGGCGGCCGGAGCCCCACTCCACGGCGAGGACGACGAGGTCGAGGGTGTGGACCGGCTTCACCTTGACCCATGCCGCGCCGCGGCGGCCGGCGGCGTAGGGCGCGGCCAGGTCCTTGAGCACGACACCCTCGTGGCCGGCGGCGACGGTCTCGGTCGCGAACGCGTCCGCGGCCGCGGCGTCGGAGGTGACGAGACGGTGCACCCGGTGCTGCTCGGGGACGAGCGCGTCGAGCGCCGCGAGCCGCTCGTGCCCGGGGGAGTCGAGCAGGTCGCGGCCGTCGACGTGGAGCAGGTCGAAGAAGTGGGGCGTGATCGCGACTCCGGCGTCCTGGGCGGTGCGGCTCGCGGTGTCCTGGAAGGCCATCGGCCGGCCGTCGTCGGACAGGGCGAGCGCCTCGCCGTCGAGGACGAACCGCTCGGCGGGCAGCGATCGGGCGACCTCCACGACCTCCGGGAGGCGGCCGGTGATGTCGTCGAGGGAGCGGGTCACGACCAGCACGTCGTCGCCGTCGCGGTGGACCTGGATCCGGATGCCGTCGAGCTTGGCGTCGACCGCGACCTCCGTCGTGCCGTCGGACGACAGGCCGGCCATCGCCGACGCCACGTCGGGCGCGCTGGAGGCGAGCATCGGCATGATCGGCCGCCCGACCTCGAGCCCGATCCCGGCGAGCGCCTCCTCACCCGCGAACGCCGCCCCGGCGGCCGCGACCGTGGAGCCCGCGAGCATCGCTGCGCGTCGTACGGCAGCCACGGGCACGTCGGCCACCACGGCGACCGCCTCCTGGGTCACCGCGTCGAGCGCGCCCTGCCGCAGGTTGCCGGTGACGACCGCGCGCAGCCACCCCTGCTCGGCCTCGGTGGCGCGCCCGAAGAGGTCGTCGACCGCGTTCTTGCGCGCGCCCTGCGAGCCGGCGCCCGACAGCCGCGACATCGCCTCGAAGGCCTCGTGGACCTCGAGGACGTCGAGCGCCGGCTCGTCGGCGGGCGCTGGGAGGTCGCTGACGCCACGCCAGCCCAGGCCCGTACGCCGTTGGCGCAGCGCACCGCCGAGGTAGGACACGACGACGTCGAGCTCGGCGGGCTCGACGCGGCCGAGCAGGTCCGCGAGCAGGGCGACCTTGGCCTTGCGGGACCGTGTGGCGGCGACCTCCTCGGAGGTCGCGACGAGCTCGGCGAGCAGCATGACCCCATCCTGCCGCCCTGCACCGACAGCCGCCGCCCCCGAACGGGCAGGATGGGCCACGTGAGCAACACCTCGGCAGCCGCCTCCCTCTACGTTCCGCGCTTCAACGTGATGGATCCCGACGCCGTCCGCCCCTTCGTCGAGTCGGTGGCGACGGCCCAGCTGGTGACGGTGGGGGAGGACGGCGTACCGGACGCGACGTTCCTCCCGGTGCTGTGGGAGGACGACCGGCTCGTCGGCCACCTGGCCCGCGCCAACGCGCACTGGCGGCGCATCGTCGACGGCTCGCCCGCATTGGCGATCGTGACGGGACCCGATGCGTACATCTCCCCGTCCTGGTATGCCACCAAGGCCGAGCACGGCAAGGTCGTGCCCACGTGGAACTACTCCGTCGTGCACCTGCGCGGCCGCGTCTGCGTCCACGACGACGCCGGGTGGGTGCGGGGGCTGGTGACGCGGCTGACCGACCGCCACGAGTCCCCTCGCGACGAGCCGTGGGCGGTCTCCGACGCGCCGGCCGACTACATCGAGAAGAACCTGCGCCCGATCGTCGGCGTCTCGCTCCTGGTCGAGTCGGTCGAGGCGAAGGCCAAGCTCAGCCAGAACCGTTCGGACGAGGACCGGTCCGGTGTCGCGTCCGGGCTGGCCGACGACGGGCGCGACCCGTCCTCCCTGGTGATCTCGTGACGACCGGCCGGGTCCGCGAGCGCTTCACCGGTCGCATCGCCGGCGTCGGCAGCACGTCCGGCGTCCGGATCGTCGTCGGCCGCTGGGACTCATCGCCCTGGGGCGCCTTCGCCGACGTGATGGTCGAGGACGCCTCTGGCCACCGCGTGCTGCTCGCGCCGACCGAGCGGGTGCGCGAGTTCGTGTCGTCGACCTACTCCTTCGACTCCGAGGTGATCGAGCCGGTCTCCGTCACCGACACGTCGTCGGGCTGGCAGGTGTCGACCCCGTCGCTCTCGCTCCGCCTGGAGGTCGGCGGCCGTACGCCGCTGGGCGCGGCCCTCGGCCTCGTACCGGCCCGCGTCGCGACGTCGCCCGCCTGGTGCGGTGCGATCGACCCGGTCGCGCGTGTCGTGATGCGCGGGGTGCGGACCCGCGGGACCGCCGGTGGTGACCGTCGGGAGTGGTACGGCGCCACCTCGATGTCCGCGGTCACGGCGATCTCCGGCTCGTGGCGGGGCGCGTCGCTCGGCGAGCTCGCCCCCGTCGACCCGCCCTGCCAGTTCGGCTTCTCCTCGACCCCGCGCCGGCCGTCCGTCACGAGCGTGGTGACGACCATCGAGCGCCCGGCGTAGCGTCACGCGCCTCGGTCGGGCGTTGTCGGGCACCGGACCCTCCCAGCCGCCGCTGGTTGAGCAGCGAGCGCCAGCGAGCGTGTCGAAACCCCGGCCCGGCCGCCGTTGGTTGAGGAGGTCGCGCAGCGACCGTCTCGAAACCCGACTGTCGGTGCCCGCGGCTAGGGTCGGAGGCAGTTTCGAGCCAGCGTGCTCGGGTCCTCCAGCTAGCCGATCTCCGGCCGTACACACCTCAGACACAGACCCCGTTCCTTGTCGTCGACCGCGCCCCGAAGGCGTGGAGAGGTCCGTGTCCTGTGAGTGCCGCCCCCTCTGAGCGTTCCGAGAGCCAGGCCGCGTCATGGCGCGCGCCCGGCGTCGACGCCCACTCGTCGCCGCTGGTCACGGTGC